>VAWR01000071.1:0-348 GCA_005885245.1 Actinomycetota bacterium
GTAGTCTGCGCGTCCGGGTGCCCGGTGATTTGAGGCGCCGGCGGCGCGGTCCCTGCACAGGTTTGGCCTGTGGGGCAGTTGATGACGAGGTTGCCGATGACCGGGGCCGTGTACCCATCACTGGTGGCACTGCCGTTCACCGTCGTCGTCTGACCTGCGCTACAGGAACCGGTGGTGCCGCAGTCGGCCACGCCCAGGTTCACCTGCGTGGCATTCGTGTCCGCGTTCTGGGTCGACTGCTGGCTGACCGTGAATGAGTTGCAGTTTCCCGGGGTGCAGCCGTCGTTGCCGGTTTGGATTGACTGTCCTAGACCCTTGCCGTGCGAGGAGAGCACGCGGCCTCGGTGG
>VAWR01000071.1:574-1371 GCA_005885245.1 Actinomycetota bacterium
CGCGGGGCCGCTGCTGCAGAGCGGAGTGCTCTGCGTCTGGTTGACCGGCCCTTTGGTCGTGTGCGCAATCGCCGTCTGCGTGCTGTTCTGAGTGAACGACGCGTTGTTCGTCCCGGTGGCGGTGGCGACACCGTAGGCAGTGCCCTGGTTCTGCTCGATGTCGAGGCACAGGTTCGCGTACTCGCCGGTGCGGCCGTCACCACAGAGCCTGAAAGCGGCGTCCTGGTTCTGGGTGATCGGCCCAGTAGCGGTTACGGTCGACGTCAGGGTCTGGGTCTGCGCGAGCGTGTTGTTCGTGTCGCAGATGGCCGTACTGCCAGAAAGCGCAGCGGCGTTCTTGGCGGTGTTTGCCCCGCCACCGACCGCGTCCTGGTTGATCGTGACCGACTGGTGCGCCTGCAGGTCCGCCGTCGTCAGCTTCCCGTTCGTGTTCGAGGCCGAGCCGTCCAGGTTGATGTTCTGGGTCACGCAGGCGGTGTTTCCGCTCGAGCCGCTCGAAACCACTTGCGTGATTAGCGCGGTGTACTGCGCAGACTGGGTCAGCCCAGACACTTTCATGGTGCTTTCGTAGACGACCGCCGTGTTCGAGCCGCTGCCTGACTGACTGATTACGCAGGACTGCCCCGACCCGGTCGTCGCGCCCGAGCCCGTCTTGATGCAGACCGCGCTGTTGCCCTTGCCAGCAGCCGCTGTCGATGCCAGCGAGCGACTTGCGATGTACACGCCATGCGACACGCCTGCGAGCTGCACGACCACGCACTTGCTGCTCCTACACATGAACCGGTTCTGGCCGCCCC
>VAWR01000071.1:1379-14395 GCA_005885245.1 Actinomycetota bacterium
CGCGATCTGCACGACCGTGTGCCTGGTGCCCACACAGGTCCAGTGTTTGCCGGGGCAGTGAGCACCCGCGTAGTTGCGGAGGCCGCGCTGGATCACGGCGCCCTTCGGATTGACATGGATCGAGCGCAGATAGTGGATCACCGGCGCCCTCGTCGAGACGTCGATCCGCGTCACCTTCTGGGCCTTCGCTGTCGCGGCTCCCGATGCTGATCGAGCACCCGCCGCTCCCCCGGAGCCGGCGAACACGAGTAACGCAAAAACGCCTGCTATAGCTACGGAGCTGACGGCTAACCGCGGACGTACAAACGATCCCTCACGCACGGCAAAACTCCCCTCCCATTGACGCCACAGAGCAGCACCCACATGGGGTGATGCAGAGAGTCATCGTTAACACCTCGGGCGGCGCTGGTCAATGCGAACGCCCAGGAATGCGGCCTGCCGGCGCCGCAAACCTCCCGGAATCGGAACCTGCGCGGTTCCCAGTTGCACAGCCCGCCGGAATGCTCAGAATAGGGGGCGGTGAAGGTCTTCCAGCGCCAGAGGGAGTTGCGAACCGCCGGAGGCCTGGCCGTCCGGGACATCACCGACGAGGTCAACGAAGCCGTGCAGGAAAGCGGCATCGTCGAGGGGATCGCGTGCATCTATTCGCCGCACACGACCTGCTGCGTGCGGGTGAACGAATTCGAGGCCGGCTTCATCGACGACTTCTGCGAGCTGCTGCAGCGCCTCGTCCCCAGGGAGACGTACTACGCGCACGACGACTGGGACAAGCGCACCGAGAACATCTGCCCGGAGGACATGGACTTCGGCAACGGCCACTCGCACTGCATGGCGATGCTGCTCGGGACCGCGGGTGAGTCCGTGCCCGTGCGCGACGGCGAGCTCTGCCTGGGCACGTGGCAGCGTGTGCTCTTCATCGAGCTCGACCGCGAGCGCGATCGTCGCTGGCTGGTTCAAGTGGTTGGGAATTAGCTCGGGTGTACTCGGTTTCGTCAGAGCAGACGCGCGCGCCCGCAAAGCGCGCACGTGCTGAAGGCGGCACCGCAAGCGGCGCCGCGGAGTCGTAGGGAACTAGGAGCTCTCGACGCGGTCGTCGTCGGGGCCGGGCCGAACGGCCTCGCCGCGGCAGTCACGCTTGCGCAAGCCGGAAGATCGGTCCTCGTCCTCGAAGCGCGAGACACGGTCGGAGGCGGGACGCGCACCGCCGAGTTGACGCTCCCCGGCTTTCGCCACGACGTCTGCTCCGCGATCCACCCGTTCTCCACTGCGTCACCATTCTTCGAGTCAGTCGGCCTCGAGCTCGAGCTGATCGAGCCGCCGGCGGCCCTCGCACATCCGCTCGACGACGGCTCGGCCGTGTTGGCGCGAGGGTCCGTGGAAGAAACCGCGTCGGGCCTGGGAGCGGATGCGCAGGCCTACGCGCGCTTGTTCGCGCCGCTGGTGAACGCGTGGGAGGGTTTGCGGCACGACGTGCTCGGTCCGGTTGCGCATTTGCCGCGTCATCCGATCGCGCTCGCGCGTTTTGGCCTCACCGCACTCCGGTCGGCGCGAGGCGTCGCGGAATCCCGTTTCGGGACCGAGCACGCCCGCGCGCTCTTCGCCGGTGCGGCGGCGCATTCGTTCTTACCGCTCGAGCAAGCCGCGGGTGCCTCCTTCGGGCTCGTCCTGTTGCTGCTCGCGCACGTCTCGGGCTGGCCCTTCCCGCGTGGCGGCTCGCAGGCAATCGCCGACGCCCTGGCCGCACGGTTGCTGAGCCTGGGCGGCCAGGTCGAAACCGGTAGAAAGGTGTCGTCGCTGAGCGAGCTGCCGCCGAGTCGGCTGGTCCTCTGCGACGTGACGCCGCGTCAGCTGCTCGAGCTCGCAGGCGACGCGCTCCCGCAGCGGTATGGCAGGCGGCTCGGACGCTGGCGATACGGTCCCGGCGTCTTCAAGGTCGACTACGCGCTCGACGGATCGATTCCGTGGCGGACTCCGGAGGTTGCGGAAGCGGGGACCGTCCATCTCGGCGGCTCGCTCGCCGAGATCGCAGTCTCCGAACGCGACGCCTGGGAGGGAAGGCACGCCGAGCGCCCCTTTGTCCTGCTCGCACAGCAGACGTTGTTCGACGACACGCGCGCGCCGGCCGGGAAGCACACGGCATGGGCGTACTGTCACGTCCCGAACGGCTCGACGTTCGACATGCGGGAGCGGATCGAGGCACAGATAGAGCGCTTCGCTCCCGGGTTCAGGGACCGCATCCTCGCGTGCTCGACTCGCAACACCGCCGAGCTCGAACATGAGAATCCGAACTTGATCGGAGGAGATATCTCGGGCGGGGCCAACGTGCTCGCGCAGTTCGTCCGCCGGCCTGCGTTTCGGCCCAGCCCGTACTCCACCCCCCTCCCGTGGCTCTACCTGTGCTCGGCGTCCACGCCGCCCGGTGGGGGCGTGCACGGAATGTGCGGCCATCTCGCCGCCAGATCCGCTCTCGCGCGCGGCTGATCCCTCGATCGGGGGTCTGGCGAAAGCGGTAACGAAGCGAGATAGAGACAGGCCCTCGGAAGCCGCCCCGAGCTATGACCGCAGCCACCGCAGCCAAGCGTCTCCTCCCTCTCGCCCTCGTGGCGTTCATCGTCGTGAGTGCATTCACGGCTTCCGCGAGCGGCCGCACGGCCGGCGTCCAGTTCATCTCGGGAAACGCGCGCGTCGTCCAGGGCAATGAGGCGACCGCGACAGTCGCCGTGCGACCCTCGGGCGTCAGGTGTTCCCTGGCGGTCCGCTACAAGAGTGGCGCGAAGCAGCCCGGGCTGCCGATCGTGGTTGCGAACGCATCCCATGCCACGTGGACCTGGGAGGTACCGCGGAAGGTGCAGCCGGGTCCCGCGCGCGTAACCGCTAGGTGCGGGGGTGCCGGCCGTGCGACGAAGCGGCTCACCGTCATCGGCCAGGTCATTCCCCCGAACGTCACGGTCGTCAAGACCGGCTGGTCGGCGCGGCCCTATCCCTACGGCGGCACGGGAGTGAGCTACGGGGTCATCCTCGGCAACGAATCGAAGAAGCAGGACGCGCTCGACGTAAACGTGCTCGTCAACTTCGTGATGTCCGACAACCGCCTGATCGGGTCCGCGTCGTCGCGGGTCGGAGACATCGCCGCCGGAACCCAGCATGCAGTCGGCGGCGAGCTGCAGTTCCCGGGCGGTGCGCCGATCGCACGACTGGAGGTCGTCGTGAAGATCGGGCGCGGCGGACCGGCGACGCATACGAAGCCCGGCCTCTCGGCCGTGCGAGTCGTGCCGAGCATCTTCGAGCCCGACTGGTGCGGCTCGGTCGAAGGCGAGATCCAGAACGACAGCCCCAGCCGCAACCTGCAGGCCGCCGAGCTCTCGACGGTGGTCCTCGACGCGGACGGCAACATCATCGGCGGCGGTTACGGCTACGGCGGCGCGTATCTGCCTCCCGCGGCGCGCGTGTTCTTCAAGATCGACAACGGGATGCGACCGATTCCGTTCTACAAGGCCGCGTCCGCGCTCGTCTCGGTCGTACCCACGTACGCACAGACGCCCTAGGCCGTCCCGCATGAAATGCTCGGCGGCATGGCTGCGAAGCGGCTGCTCGACGTCTTCTGCGCAACGCTGCTGCTTCTCGTCCTGACGCCGATCCTGATCGTCGTGGTCGCGGCGATGGCGGTCGACATGCTCCTGGTGCCGCGCGACCGCGGCGGCTTCCTCTATCGCGAGCCGCGCATTTCGCTCGGTCGCACGTTCGGCCTGTTGAAATTTCGGACCCTTCGGAACGACGTGCTCGCCGACCTGCGCAGGGTCGGCAGCCATGCCCGGCTCTACGAGGCGGAGCAGAACAATCTGACGTGGACCGGGCGGCGGCTGCTCAAGCCCTGGTATCTCGACGAGCTTCCCCAGCTCTTGAACGTGCTGCGGGGTGACATCAGCCTCGTCGGACCGCGCCCGTGGCCGCCGGAGATGGTCGAGCGGCAGGTCGCGGAAGGCCTCACGTATCGGAACGAGGTGCGTGCCGGCCTGACCGGACCAGCGCAGGTCACGAAGGGCTCGGGCGTACGTTTCGCAGATCTCGACCTGCGCTATGTCGGCGATCTGCGCCGCCTGGGCGGCCTCGCGCTCGTGCGTCACGACCTACAAATACTTTGGGCAACCGTGCGGGTGATTGCACGCGGCGAGGGCTTGAGCTACTAGCCCGTTCCTGCCGATAGAGAGCGCGTGGAGGCAGCAGCACTTCATTTCCCCTGGCGGCAGCTCGGCGAGCTGCTCGTCGCCGAGGAGCTACTGACGGAGGAAGAGCTCGAGCAGGCGCTCGCCGAGCAGGCGAGTAGCGGTCGTCTCCTTGGCCAGATCCTCGTCAACAACGGGTATCTGTCCGCTTTCTCGCTCGCCCGCGTCCTGTCCGAACAACATGGCGTCCAGCTGCAGGCACGCGAGGACGAGGCGGCGGAGCAGACGAAGACGGCCCACGTCCAGCCCGTACAGGCCTGGCGGCCGCTCGGGAAGTTGCTCGTGGAGCTCGGATTGGTCACCGAATCGCAGCTCGAGCGCACACTCGCGCACCAAAGCGAGGAGCACGGCCGGCTCGGGGAGATTCTCGTCTCGCGCGGCCTGCTGTCAGGCTCGGAGCTCGCCCAGGCGCTCGCGGAACAGCACGGCGTCGAACTGGAGCCGCAGGACGAGGCCGAGCTCCAGACCCAGGTTCGCCCCGCGACCCCGGACGAGCCCGTCTACCAGGTCTTCGAAGTGGCCTTCGAGCCCGGCTACCAGCGTCGGACCTCCCTCTACGAGAACGCGAACTTCCTCGAAGCCGCCGATTACGCCTACGAATATGTCGAAGCCCATGACCCGCCGGCCCTCGAGATCCACCGGACTCACGGGGCGGCGCAGGAGACCGTCTGGAACTACAGCGCCAGCCGCGCGGCCGCCGTGAGCGCGGAGCGGAAGCCCCTGGCCGAGACGTTCGGCTTCGATCCCGTGCGCTGGGGCAAGCCTCGCTGACGCAGGCTGCGGCTTGAGTTAGCGTCGGCCGTCACGCCCATGCCGGGCGCTGCACGGATGTGAATGTTGACACGATCTCGGCGGAGAGAGAGGATCGCCGGGCGTCGTGAAACCTCCAGCCACCGATACGGCGCACGTCGCAGCCGAGCGCCGCGACGGGTCGGCGCCTCGGACGGGCGGGCCGGGCAGCGTCCGCGGGATGCTGACGCTCGAGGAGCTGCGGCAGGAGGTCGACGCCGGCACGATCGACACGATCGTCACGGCGTTCACAGACATGCAGGGCAGGCTGATCGGCAAGCGCATCCAGGGTGAGTACTTCCTCGAGGACGTCGTCGACCACGGCATCGAAGGCTGCAACTACCTCCTCGCGCTCGACATGGAGATGGATCCCGTGCCGGGCTACCAGATGGCGAACTGGGAGAAGGGCTACGGCGACTTCACGATCGTCCCCGACTTCGCCACGCTGCGAAGGATTCCGTGGCTCGAGAACACTGCCCTCGTGCTCTGCGACGTCGCGTGGGAGGACGGCAGCCCAGTCGTCGAGTCACCGAGACAGGTGCTGATCAAACAGTTCGAGCGCGCCCACGCGATGGGCTACGCGCCCATGTTCGCGTCGGAGCTCGAGTTCTACCTCTACCGCGACAGCTTCGAGGAGGCGGCGGAGAAGGGCTACCGAGACCTCACGCCGACGGTGCCGTACATCATGGACTACCACGTCCTAGCCACGACGCGCGATGAGGTCTTCATGCGGCAGGTTCGCCTCGGTATGCAGGGTGCCGGCATCCCGGTCGAGTTCTCGAAGGGCGAAGCGTGGTACGGGCAGCATGAGCTCAACATGCGCTATGCGGATGCGATCACCTCGGCCGACCGGCATACGATCTACAAGAACGGGGTCAAGGAGATCGCGCACCGGAGCGGACTGTCGGTCACGTTCATGGCCAAGCCGTCGGAGAAGGACATCGGCAGCTCGTGCCACATCCACTCGAGCCTCGTCTCGCTCGAGAGCGGCGAGAGTGCCTTCGTCGACGGCCACGACGAGACGGACGTCTTCCGCACCTATCTCGGCGGCCTGCGCAACCACATCCGCGAGCTCGCGCTCTTCATCGCCCCGAGCGTGAACTCGTACAAGCGTTACGCCGCGGAAAGCTGGGCTCCCACCTCGGTGAGCTGGGGGCGCGACAACAGGACGTGCGGCTTCCGGATCGTCGGCCACGGCTCGTCGCGCCGGGTCGAGTGCCGCATCCCTGGGGCCGACGCCAATCCCTACCTTGCGTTTGCGGCGTTGCTCGCCGCAGGTCTCGACGGCATCGAGACCAAGGCCGACCCGGGGCCCGAGCTCAAGGGCAACGCGTACGAGGCGGGAAAGGCCGAGGCGTTCCCGTCGTCACTGCGCGAAGCGGTCGACCTCTGGGAGCAGAGCTCCTTCGCGAAGGAGGCTTTCGGCGAAGAGGTCTGGGCCCACTACCTGAACTACGGCAAGACCGAGCAGCGCCTGTTCGACCAGGTCGTCACGGACTACGAACGGGCGCGCATGTTCGAGCGCGGCTAGCGCCGCGCCCGAACACACGTGAAGTTCGGCTAGCTCGCCGGCGTCGGCGCCGGCCCGCCTTCCGGCGTCTCGACCGAGTCCATCGGGGCCTCGTCGATCGTTCGCACCGGACCGTGGTAGCGCTTCTTCGCGTCGACGACCCACCAGATCCCGACGGCTAGTCCGACGAGGAGCACGAGCGGCGAGTAGTTGAGGGAACTCCACTTCCAGCCGGAATTCCAAGGCACGCCTGAGGACGAGAACGGGATGTCGAGCGAATACACGACGAGCAGGACGAAGAGAATCGCGCCGGCGTTGACCCATTTGTAATGGCGTCCCAAGGTCCACGGGCCGGGGTGGAAGTTATCTCCCGCCCGCAGGCGCAGGTAGACGGGGATGATGTATGCGAGGTAGAGCCCGACGGTGCAGATAGACGTGATCGCGAAGTAGGCGAATGGGACTCCGTTCGAGCCCCAGTACGCCGGGATCGTGATCAAGAGTGACGCGGACGACACTGCGAGAACCGCGTAGAGCGGTACGCGCGCCGCGTTGAGGCGGCGGAAAAGCCACCAGCCCGGCATCCCCCGGTCACGCGAGAAGGCGTACCACGTTCGTGAAGCGCTGGTCAGACCTGCGGCGCCGCAGAACAACTGCCCCACGGTCGCGATGATCAGGATGAGCTTCGCACCCCAGAGGTGGTTCGCCATCGAGGAGGTGAAGATCGTGGCGACAAATCCAGCCGAGCCGTTCACGGCCTTCGGGTCGGTGGCGGCAAAGAGGAAGGCGAGCAGCAAGAACCACCCGAGCAACGCCGAGTAGAAGATCGACTTCCAGACGCCCTTGGCCGCTCCGAGCGCAGCACCGCGCGTCTCCTCGGCCGTGTGCGCGGACGCGTCGTAGCCGGTCTGCGTGTACATCGTGAGGATGAATCCGAGGGGCAGCACGTAGAGCCAGAAGAAGAGGCCGCCCGTCGTTCCGCCATGGAAACCCGTGAGGTTGATCTTGTTCCCGAACACGAAGCCCGCGCTCTGATGGTCGTCCGGGACGAAGATCAGCACTCCGAGGATGACGAGCACTCCGAGCACGTGCCAGCCCACGGAGATGTTGTTGAAGAGCGCGAGCAGCGTGTCGGCGAAGATGTTGATGACCGTGTAGAGGAGAAGGATGATCAGGAACAGCACGAACTGGTGGTGGAGGATGGCCCTGGTATTGGTTGTGGCGAAGTTGATGCTGCCGATCGTCACGCCGTAGACGCTGAGCACCGTGTTGAGGAAGATCGCCGCGCCGTAGCCGACGCCGGCGACGATTCCGACGAGGCCGATCATGTTGAACCAGCCCGTGAACCAGCTCCAGGCGGGGCTCCCGAGCTTGGCCGACCACCAGTAGGGCCCCCCGGCCGTCGGGTAGGCAGAGGTCAGCTCAGACATCGAGACGCCGACCAACAAGACGAACGCGCAGAGGATCGGCCAGCCGATGGCGATTCCTGCGGGTCCGCCGAACGACCAGGCGAACGAGAAGTTCGTGAAGACGCCGGCGAGGACCGAGATGATCGTGAACGAGATCGCGAAGTTCGTGAAGCCGCTCCAGGCCCGGGCGAGCTCCTGCCTGTACCCCAGCTCCGCGAGTTTCTGAACGTCGTGATCGACATCGGTCTGTGACATCAGTGGTCCTCCTCGCCAGGGGTTAGGTGCGGCGAGCGTAATAGCTTTTGTTACGAAAGGTCAATGGGCCGAGACCTCGATCGGCCCGCCTTTTGGGTCAACCGCGCGGGTCCATTCCCATGGAAGCGAGGCCGAACGGCCGGGAACGACCTTGCGCAGCGTGCCGCTCCAGAGCGTTCGACCGTCCTGGCGAATCTCGATCCGCGGGCGGTCCAGGAAGGCCGCGGCGCGGAGGAGCATGCGCCTGCGCACCGGCGGCGAGTCATCGGCGACGGCGTTGGGCGAGATCCACGTCAGTGGCGCCAGGCACGAGACATGTACTCGCGCGGGCCAATCGCCCTTCCTGAGCCAAAGTGCAACGGCGGCCGCCGTGTGCTTTCCGGCCAGTGCGGCGACGTCCGCCGGCTCCGCGCCCTGAACGACGTTGCCCGCAGCAAAGACGCCCGGGTGCGCCGTCCGGTGAGCAGCATCGATGCGTGGGCCGCGCGTTCCCGGGTCGAGCTCGATGCCGCCCTGCACGGCGAGCTCATGGTCGGGAATCCAATCGCCGGTGAAGACAACCGTGTCACACGCGACCTGTCGCGCCCGGCCTGTGTCCAGCTCGAGCAGGTCGACTTCCTCGACGCGCCCGCGCCCGTGGATTGCCGCGACCTCTGTGCGCGTCGACAGAGGCGTGCGGTAGCGCAACGCCGCCGCCGTTCCCGCGAAAGGCAATGATTGGTGGCGCCGGTACGGCGTGACCATTCCCACCACGTCCACGCCCGCGTGTACGAGGGTGAGCAGCGCGGAGAAGCTCACATGCTCGGCGCCGACGATCAGCGCCCGCCGACCAATCGGCAGCTCTTGCTGCGCGAGCTGCTGCAACAGCCCTGTCGTGAACACGCCCTCCGGCCGCGAGCCGGGGACAAGCCTGGCTGCGCGGGGCCGCTCGCGGCAACCGGTCGCGAGCACGATCGCCGACGCGGTCAACGCTTCCCGCCCTTCGGGGCTCGTCACTTCGAGTGCCTCGCCCGACCAGCCGGTCACCATCGCCTCCGGCCGCACGACGACGCCGGCCTCGTCTGCCAGCTCGACGTAGCGCCGCGCGTACGCGGGGCCGGAGAGAGCGCGACGAAGGTCGCGCAACCCGAAGCCCTGGTGCCCGCAGTGACGCGGAATGCCGCCGGCCTGCTGCTCGCGGTCGAGCACGACCACCTCGGAGACGCCCTGCCGACGAAGCTCGATCGCGCAGGCAAGGCCCGCCGGGCCGCCGCCGATGATCACGACCCGGCTCAACGGGGACGCTCCTGCAGGAGGCGGGCGACGTGCGCGCCGCAATAGAAGCCCTGACAGCGGCCCATCAACACGCGCGTCCGCCGGCGTAGCCCGTCGAGATCGACCGGCGGAATGGGACTGCGCAGCACCGCCTCGATCTCAGCGAGCGTGACCCGCTCGCAGAAGCAGACGACGCGGCCGCCCTGCTCGTACGGGCGAGGTGAGAGCTCCCCGATATTCGGCATGGATACCGACACCGGCTCGGGCTTGGGCCGAAGCTCCAGCCCGGCCGCTTCCAGCTCGGTGCGAACGTGCTCCGCGATTCCGAGCGACGCCGTCAGACCCGTCGAGCGGATGCCGCCGACGCAGGCGTACCCCTCGGGTGCATGGATCGTGATCTGGTAATCGGTGTGCTCGGTCGCCGCTCGAAGCCCGACGTAGACCGCGGTTACCTCGTGCCGCAGCAGCTCGGGAAGAATGCGCTCGCCTTCGCGGCGTAGATATGCGAGGCCGGCCGCGGTCGACGACGTGTCGTCCTTGCGCTCGATGTCCTCCGCGGTCGGCCCGAGGATCAGATTGCCGAAGACCGTCGGCGAGACGAGGACGCCTTTTGTCGTTCCCGTCGGGACTGCGAGAACGATGTGGCGAAGCAGCGGGCGCGAAAGCTTGTCGAAGACGATGAGCTCTCCGCGACGCGGTGTCACGGTGAAGTCGTCGTGACCGACAAGACGGTTGAGCTCGTCGCTCCGAAGACCAGCAGCGTTGACGAGGTAGCGCGTCGCGAATGTCTCTCCGGTCGTCTGCACGTCGAAGCCGCCGTCTCCCCTTCTCTCCACACCGGTCACTCGCGTGTCGCGATGCAGCTCGCAACCGTTTAACACTGCCTCCGTCGCGTACGCGAGCGGCGTCGTGAACGGGCAGACGATCCCCTCGTCGGGAACCTCCAGCGCACCGCGAGCGCCTGGGCCGAGCTGGGGTTCGCGGCGGTAGAGCTCGTCGACATCGAGTTCGCGGATCGTGTCGTAGCCGTTCGCTCTGGCGCCTGCGACGATTCTCGGGAAGGCCGCGAGCTGCTCGTCGTCCCACGCCACCAGCAGCGCGCCGATCGCCGCGATCGGGATTCCCGCCTGCGGTGCATACGCGGACAGCAGCTCGTAACCGCGCCGGACGAGGCGGGCCTCGAGCGTGCCAGGCTTGGCGTCGAAGCCGGTGTGCAGAAGCGCGGTGTTCGCCTTGCTCGTGCCCACGCCGACGTCGCGTCCTGCTTCGAGCAGCGTGCACGTCAACTCGAAGCGCGTGAGGTCGCATGCGATCGCGGCGCCAACGACGCCTGCACCGACGATGACGACGTCGCTCGTCAGCTGCCGTTGCGCGAGAGATCCGCGAGCACCGACGCCGCCGCGTCCCAGCGCGCAAGCCGTTCCGCCGCTTCGTCCGGCGACACTCGCGGCTCGAAGACCTCCGCCGGCGTCCAGTCGCCGACCGCTTCCTCCGGTGAGGATGCCGCACCCGCACCGAAGCGTGCGAGAGCGCCGACGCCGAGCGCGGTTGCGTCGGCGGACGGATAGCGCTCGACGGGCGCCTGCAAGAGGTCCGCCTGCGCCTGCATCAACGCCCCCGACCGCGTCAGCCCGCCGTCGACACGAAGTCGTTCGAGCGGCCGGCCCATGTCGTTTCCCATCGCCTGGGCGAGTGAGGCAACCTGCGCGGCGATCCCCCAGATGACGGCCCGCACGAGATCGTCACGGCGAGTCGAGAGGGAGAGTCCGAGCCAGCCGCCCCGGGCATCGGGAGCCCAGAACGGAGCGCCGAGCCCGGCGAGCGAGGGCACGAACACCGCCTCGTCGGAACCTTCGTCCGCGAGGCGGTCGAGATCCGCGGCCTCCCGGATGAGGGCGAGCTCTTCCAGCCACGAGACCGCCGAGCCCGCGCTGTAGACCTGCCCGTCGAGGCAATACGTGGTCGCGCCGTTCAGCCGCCAGGCGACGCATGCCGCGAGTCGCGACTTGGAGTGCAGCGCGTCCGTCCCGGCCGTCGCCAGGATGAACGCCCCGGTTCCGTAGGTGCACTTCGCCTCGCCCGGTGCGAAGCACGATTCAGCGAACAGTGCAGCTTGCTGGTCGACGGCGAGACCCGTGACAGGCAGTCGCTCCCCGAACGCGGTTGTCTCGCCCACTGGCACGTTGCAGTCGACGATCTCCGGCTGCGTTGCCGGATCGATGGAGAAGATCGCGCAGGCTTCCTCGGACCACGTCGTGCTCTCGAGGTCGAGCAGCAGCGTGCGCGAGGCGCTGGCCGCGTCGGTGACGAACGCGCCGGCGATCTGCTGGTTGAGCCAGGCGTCGACCATCGTGATCACGCCTTCGTCGCCTGCCTCGCGCCGCAGCCAGGTCATCTTCGGCGCCGCGAAGTAGGGATCGAGCGGCAGGCCGGTGATCTCCGTCAGCCGGTCCGCCTCGCTCTCGAGCTCGCGCGCAATGGGCGCCGCGCGGCGGTCCTGCCAGCTCAACGCAGGCCCGAACGTCTGGCCGGTGTCCCGATCCCAGCGAAGAACGGTCTCGCCCTGGTTGACTAGCCCGACGGCTTCGACAGGTGCCCCGGCGGCCGCGAGTGCCGCCTTGCCTGCGGCGACGATCGACTGCAGCAGCTCGTCCGGATCCTGTTCGACGGCGCCGCCGGGACCTGGTTCGGGATGGACGGGGGCGCTTCCTTCGCCGAGAACCTGACCGCCGTTGGCGACGACAAGCGCCTTCGTCGACGAGGTCCCCTGGTCGATGGCCAGGATGTTCGCCACCTGGCAAACCTATAACGTCACAGCAATGCCTCGGCCGGTCGTCGGCATCACGACCTACGTCGTTCCAGCAAAGTGGAGCCACTGGGATCTCGAGGCGGCGCTGGTCCCGGCGGACTACGTCTATGCGGTCGAACGAGCAGGGGGCCGAGCCCTACTCGTCCCGCCGGCGGCGGAGGGGATCGACGAAACCCTCGACGCGGTTGACGGGCTGATCTTCTCCGGCGGTGCGGATCTCGACCCAGGGCTGTACGGTCAGGAGGCGCACCCTGAGACCTCCGGCATCACGGAAGAGCGCGATCGCGCCGAGCTCGCGTTGCTCGAGGGAGCCCTGGCGCGGGACATGCCGGTGCTCGCCATCTGCCGCGGCTCGCAGGTCTTGAACGTCGCGCGCGGCGGTGACCTCGTGCAGCATCTTCCGGAGGTCGTCGGAGGCGAGCGGCACAAGCACACTCCGGGCGCATTCGCCGACCATGACGTCGCGCTCGAGGAGGGAACGCGGCTTGCCTCGCTCCTCGGCGCGGGCCTGGCCGTGAAGTCGCACCACCATCAGGGCCTCGGGCGAGTCGGGGAGGGCTTGCGCGTCGCCGCGCACGCAGAGGACGGAACCATCGAGGCCGTCGAGGATCCCTCCCACCGCTTCGCCGTCGGCGTCCTATGGCATCCAGAGGCAGGCGACGACCTGAAGCTCTTCGAGGAGCTCGTCCGCGAGGCAGCGAGCTACCGCACCGCGCGCAGCAACTAGGCGAACCAGTCCGTCGCGGCCGGCGCCGCGTGACCCACGGCCT
>VAWR01000072.1 GCA_005885245.1 Actinomycetota bacterium
CATTGCGAAGAGAATGACCGAGCGACGCATGGCTTGACCTCCTAGTCCAGATTGGCGGTGCCGGTTTCGTCTCTGGCTCGATGCCCGACTTTCGACGACCACGGCTCGTCCGGCACTTCTCTGCCTCACCGTCTCACGGGCTCCATCCTCTCCCTTCGAGCGTCGGTGAGTCAACCCGTAATTGCCCACAGACCTCAAGCCGTTCGTGGACTGAACGTGGACTACACGGATGTGGCGGTCGGCGAATCCCCTGCTAATCAGTGAGGTGCGGATGAGAGGACTTGAACCTCCACGGGGTTTCCCCCACACGGACCTGAACCGTGCGCGTCTACCAATTCCGCCACATCCGCGCGGAGCGACAGTGTAGCCACGCTCTCGGCAAACCCAACAGCGGCCGGCGGAGGCGCGCTTCGCCCGCCGGGAGCCTCACCACCACTCGCGGGAAGCTCCCCGGATTCGAGTCGTGGCCGAAGGCCGACTGGATTCGGCGAACGCCACATCCGCGCGGAGGGACAGTCTAGCCAGGGCCGTTCGAAGCCGATTTCAGCGACCAAGCCCGTACCATCATCGGCCTGAGACGGGGTCTCCTGATCTGCGGCCTGCTCGGTCTGGCCTTTGCGCCTGTGGCACACACCGCCGACGTCGAGGTGCTCGTCACCATGAAGGAGCCGCCACTCGCGGAGGCGTTCGCCCACACGCGAACGCTGGCCTTCTCGTCGTTCACACAGCCGCACCGACTGCTGCTCGACGCCCCCGCGAGCCGGGACTACCTTCACCGCCTGACGCTTGGACAGCGCGCGCTTGCCGCGCGAATCCACGCCAGGATTCCCCAGGCCACCGTCCGCTGGCGCTTCGGCGTTGTGCTGAACGGGTTCGCGGTCGTCCTCCCCCGCGCCCAACTCGGTCGGCTCGCTCGCGTGGGCGGTGTCGCGCGCGTCTGGCCGAGCATCGCGTACCACCCGCTGCTCGACCGAACGCCGCAGCTCGTCGGCGCGCCCACGCTCTGGGGCCCGACCCTGACCACCGCTGGACAGGGAGTGAAGATCGGGATCATCGACGACGGCATCGACCAGACGCATGCGTTCTTCGCCCCCGCCGGGTTCGCCTACCCGCCGGGTTTCCCGAAGGGACAAACCGCCTACACGACGCCGAAGGTCATCGTCGCGCGCGCGTTCCCTCCACCCCACGCGAGCTACAAGAACGCAGGCTTGCCGTTCGACCCCAGCCTGTCCGACCACGGCATCCACGTTGCGGGAATCGCCGCGGGCAACAACGGGACTCTGACCCGGATGGGCTTCCGACTCTCGGGCATTGCCCCGCGCGCATACCTCGGCAACTACAAGGCGCTCACGATGCCCAGCCCATTCGGCGCCAACGGCAATGCGCCCGAGTTGGCGGCCGCCGTGGAGGCTGCCGTGCGGGACGGAATGGACGTGATCAACATGTCGCTCGGGGAAACGGAGATCGAGCCGAGCCGTGACCCTGTCGTCAAGGCCCTCGACGCCGCGGCCGACGCCGGAGTCGTATCCGTCATCGCCGGCGGCAACGACTTCGGGGACTTTGGCTTCGGCTCGATCACATCGCCGGCAAACGCGGCGAAGGTGATCTCCGTCGGAGCGTCCAGCGGCGGCCACGGCAGCACCGATGTCGACGTGGCGGCGGGCTTCTCGTCGGCCGGGCCGACGCCGTACTCGCTGCAATTCAAACCGGACGTCACCGCCCCCGGCGAGGACGTTCTCTCCGCGGCTCCCGGCGGAAGCTATGTCGAGAACAGCGGGACGAGCATGGCGTCGCCGCACGTCGCAGGTGCCGCCGCCTTGCTCCGCCAGCGCCACCCGAGCTGGACTCCTGCGCAGGTGAAGTCTGCGCTCGTGCTCACGGGTGCACCGGTCCGAGCAAGCGGAGAGGTCAGCCCGCTGCGCGAGGGAGGCGGACGGATCGACCTCCCGAAAGCGGACCAGCCGCTGCTCTTCGCACGACCGACGAGCGTCGCATTCGGACTGCTCAGGCCGCGTGCGACGCAGACTCGTACGATCACGCTCACCGACGCCGGCGGAGGCGCGGGAACCTGGGCCGTGCGCACCGCCGCGGGCGTCTCCGCGCCGTCGCAGGTGACGGTTCCCGGCACGCTGACTCTGCGCGCGGCCGTCGCGGCGACTGCGCGCGAGCGCGACGTGACCGGCTTCGTGGTGCTTTCACGCGGCGGCGACCAGCGCCGGATCCCTTTCTGGTTCCGCGTCGAGCGGCCGCGGCTCCGCCTCGAGCGCCACCTCTCGCTGGCTCGCGCGGGCAGCTATCGCGGCGACACGTCGCGCGGAGTCGCCCGCGTGTCGTCGTACCGTTATCCCGACGTCCCGGCGGGGCACGTGTCCTTTCCCGTGCGCCTGCTCGGCCGCGAGCTCGTGTACCGCGTTCGGATCCGCCGGCGCCTGGCGAATTTCGGCGTAACCGTCACCTCGCTCGACCGCGGCGTTCGGGTGGAACCGCGGGTCGTGCGGGCCGGCGACGAGAACCGCCTGGCCGGCTACACCGCGCTCCCTTACGACCAGAACCCCTATCGCGGCAGCTACGGGCGTCACCGACTCGTCGCCGGGGTCGTCCTGCCGGCACCGGGGCTGTACGACGTCGTGTTCGATACGCCGCGGACGGGGCGGTCGGGCGGCTTCCGCTTCCGATTCTGGCTTGGCGATGTCAGTCCCCCGACGGTGCGAGTGCGCGGTGTCCGGGGCCGGTTCCTCGAGGTCGCCGTCAGCGACCGTGGATCTGGAGTCGATCCAGCCTCGATCCAGGTTCACGTCGACGGGGATTCCGAACCGGTCACCTACGCAGGCGGCGTTGCACGTGTGCCGATCGAGACGCTCTCTCGGGGCCGTCACGCATTGACGTTCACGGCGTCCGACTACCAGGAGACGAAGAACATGGAGGACATCGCCGGCATCCTTCCGAACACTCGGATGCTGAAGACGACGTTCGTGCGCTAGCTCTTCCGGTCGGTCTCCTCGATCGTCGGCAACTGGTCGAGGTCACGCTCGACACTGGCGGCGAACTCTTCGGTCTCGGTCCGTAGGAGCTTCAGCTGACTCTTGCGCCGCGCACGTTCACGCCGTTCGCGGGCTTCGTTCCCGAAACGCGCAGACAGCCTGGGCCATTCCGCGCCGATCACGGCCGCAACAGCGCCAACGAGCAGGGCGATCATCAACCAGCCCACGCCGCTGATTCTACCTGGCTCCCACCGGTGCCCCGGCCTCGGCGTACCTCGACGGTGCTGCGCATGACTCAGTTGGTGAGAGTTCGCTAAACCCGCCCCGCCCAGGCGCCGATACCGGGGCTGTGACCAACCAGCTCGTCGTCCCGTACATGGTTCTCTGGGCCGTCCTGATGAGGGCCCTGCTCGTGCGGGCCCAGATCGCGCCCCCCCTCTGCGGACGCTGCGGGCTCAAGCTCGAACGGTCACAGCTCGGCGAGAGCATCTGCCGCTGCCACTAGCCGGCAGGGTCTCGCTCCGGGGCTACGATTCGCCTCGTGCGGGAGATCCTCTCGGAGCTTGAGCGCTGGCGCACGCGCGGCGACCGAATCGCGATGGCGCGCGTCGTCGCGACGCGCCGGTCGGCGCCGCGGCCGGTCGGCTCGAAGCTGATCGTCTCGGAGCGGGGCGAGCTCGCCGGCTCGGTCTCCGGCGGCTGCGTCGAGAGCGAGGTCGTCGAGGCTGCACGCGAGGTCCTCGCAGGAGGCCAGCCGAGGCTGCTGACCTACGGGATCTCCGACGACCTCGCCCTGAGCGTCGGACTTCCCTGCGGCGGCGAGATCGACGTGTGGGTCAGCGAGCCGGAGCCTGAGCTTCTCCAGGAGCTCGCCACCGTCGCGCGTGACGAACGTCGCGCCGTCACCCTGATCGATCTCGACGCGGGCACGGAGCGCCTCGTCCAGGACGGCGAGGAGGAGGTCGCCGACGAGCTGATCCGGAGCGGACACAGCAAGGTCGTCGAGCTCGGGGGCACGCGCTTCTTCGCCGACGTATTCGGGCCGCCTCCGCGACTCCTCGTCTACGGCGCCGTCGATACCGCCGACGCGCTCTGTGCCGCCGCGCACGCCGTCGGTTGGCACGCGATCGTCGCCGATGCCCGCGGACGCTTCGCGACCGAGGATCGCCTGCCGAACGCGGACGAGATTCTCGTCGCGTGGCCCGAGGAAACGCTGGCCGAGGTGCAGCCCGATCACGCAACCGCGATCGTCGTCCTGACGCACGATGACAAGTTCGACGTGCCGATGCTCGTCGGGGCGCTCGAATCGGATGCTTTCTATATCGGCGCGCTCGGCTCGCGCCGAAACCAGGAGCGACGGCGCGAACGACTGCTCGAGGCCGGCGTCGACGGGGCAAGCCTCGAGCGGATCAGCGGTCCCGCAGGGCTCGACATCGGCGCTCACACGCCGGCGGAGACCGCGATCTCGATGCTGGCGGAGATCATGGCGGTGCGCGCAGGCCGCGAAGGCGGCAGGCTCAAGGAGTCGAGCGGCCGGATCCACGCCGAAGTCGGCTAGAGCCCTTCAAGACCGCACCCGTCGAGCCGATGATCAAGCGGTGGGCGCCAACGACTGGAAACAAAGAACGAGCGGCTGGCGCGAATGCTCTAAGGGCGGGTTTCGCCGGCCCTGAAGATCCTCATCGGCAGCCCGGCGAGCGGCTCGCCGCCGTCCGCAGTCACGAGCCAGGTGTCCTGCATGTAGAGACAGTCCTCGCCGTTTTCGGCGATCACATGAGGATGCATCGAGAAGACCATGTTCTCGCGCAGCTCGGCCTCGATTCCCTCCCCGATCTTCGGGTGCTCGATCATCGTCATCCCGATCGAGTGACCGGTCACATGACCGAGTCGATAGCCCCGATCGGAGAAGCCCTTCGAGACCGCGCGGTGCACTTCGTGCGCCGTTGCGCCCGGTCGCAGTCCTCCCTTCGCCGCCTCGAAGTACTCCTCGTAGGCCTCGAGCATCCGCGAGACCTCGGCGTTCGGATCGCCGATCGCACGCGAGACCTCCACCCAGTGCCCACCCGGTCCGGCGATCTCGAGGGACGGGATGCAGAAGTCCCCCAGCACGGTGTCCTCACGCGCCATGGCGAACTCTGACCCGACGAGCACCATGTTCATCGTCAGCCTGCCGCAGCCCGCCTCGACGAAGACCCGCTCGGCCGGAGCCAGAACCTCGCCCGCAGCCTTGCCGGGTCCGTATGCCTCGAGGAACGCCCAGAACCCCTCCGTGTTGATGCGCACCGAGTCGCGCACGGACGAGAGCTCCTCCTCGCTCTTCACCGCCCGCGCCAGATCGAACTCGACGTCGAACGGAACGAACTCGATCCTCAGGTGCGCGGCCTCGAAGTCGCGCACTGCCATGACGTAGTCCATCCCGTACACGCCGACCCGCTGCGCGGTGCAGCGGTCACCGAGCCACTTGCCGGGGCGCTCGACGAAGACCTGGTCTTCGATCCACGAGGTACCGTGCTGGCCGACGTATCTCGCCTCTGCCGGAAACACGATCGTCGGGTCGCCCTCGCGCGGTAGCAGCACGTACGCGTAGCGATGCACGATCACGAACCCGGACAGGTACGTCACGGCCCCTTCGAAGCCGGTGTACTCCGAGCCGCACACGAGCACGAAATCGAGCTGCTGCTCTTCCATCGCCTCCCGGACGAGTCGGTACCGGCGCTCGATCTCCTCGCGGCTCACCAAGACCGCTCCAACCCTTTCACGAGCGCCCAGATCGAGCGGTTGAGCGGCGTCGGGATCCCGAGCTCGTCGCCGAAGCGGACGATACCGCCGTTCAGGTAGTCGATCTCCGTCGGCCGGCGTCCCTCCACGTCCTGGAGCATCGATGCCTTGTGGTCGTAGGCGACTTCCGGCTTCGCTGCATGGTCGATCAGGTCTTCCGGATCGGCGTCGAGCACGATCTCCTGGGCTGCCGCCACCGCCTTGCCCTCGTCCACGAGGTCGCTCACGAGCCGCCTCAACGCGGTGTCTTCGCACACGCGCCCGTGGGTCAGCCCGGTCAGCGCACCGATGGGGTTCGTCGCCGCGTTGAAGATCACCTTCCGCCATTGCGGCCCTCGGGCGTCGGCGACCGCCTGCGCGGGCATCCCGGCACGCGTGCAGGCGTCGGCGAGGCGCTCGATCTCCCGCAGCGGCGCCGGGCTCGCCTCGAACGGGCCGAAGGTCGTTTCGCCCCTCACCTCCCACTGCACCCGGCCGGGGCCGAGCAGCTTGCCGGCCGGAAAGGTGGTGCCCCGGATCACGCGATCGACGTGCTCTGCGAGCGCCTCCTCGTTCCCGAGTCCGTTTTGAACCGTCGCGACACAGCCATTCGCAAAGACCGGCGCCGTCGCTTGGATTGCCGGCGACGTGTGCATCGCCTTCGTCGCGACGATGCCGAACTCGCACTCCGGAAGCTCCTCCGCGTCACTCGTTGCTCTCAGTCGACCGACCACGTCGCCCGCACCGCTGAGCCGGAGGCCGCGCTCGTTGATCGCCTCCACGTGCTCCTCCGCCTGGTCGTACGCCCACACCTCGACGTCGTCCAGCTGCGCGAGGTTCGCTGCGAACAGCGAGCCGACTGCGCCACAACCCACGACGCAGACCTTCACGCGTACGAGGCCTCCCTCGCCTTGACGAGCCGGTAGAGCGCGGTGTGCAGCGGTGCCGGAACGTCACACCGCTCCGCCTCGCGCACGAGCGCGCCGTTGATCAGCTCGACCTCCGTCGGCCGCTGCGCTTCCACGTCCTCGAGCATCGATGGATAGTGCGCGCTTCCGCGCTTGGTGGCGAGGACGTTCATCTCCCACGGATCGTCGCGCAGATCGACGCCGGCCGCCGCAGCCACGCGCTTGCCCTCTTCGACCAATTCGCGGACGAGATGTCCGAGATCCGAGACGTCGCCTTCGGCTGCGAAATGCGGGTCATGAGGCAGGCCTGTCAACGCCGAGACCCCGTTCACCGTGGCATTGAAGATCAGCTTCGACCACTGGGCCGGGCGGAGGTCGGGCAGCGCCTCGGCCCGAAGGCCCGAGTCGACGAGCAGCCCGGCAATCTCCTGCACGCGCTCGAAGGGGGTGTCGCCGTACGGGCCCAACCAGGTCGCGGTGTCGAGGATGTACTCGACGTGCGTGTCGGAGTGCTTCGTCCCGCTCATGAACGTCACGGCGGAGACGAGCGGCCATTCGCCGTGGCGGCGGACCACGTCCTCCGCGCCCAGGCCGTTCTGGACGGTCATGATCGTGGCGTTCGGGAACCGCTGCTCCAGCGAGCCCGCGGCGGCCTCGAGCCCGGTCGCCTTCGTCGCGATGATGCCCAGGCCGAAGTCGGGCAGATCAAACGCGGCCGTCGCGGCGGTCAGGCGTGCCGTGAAGTCGTGCCGGCCGCTGACCCGGAGGCCATGCTCGTTCAGTGCCCGCGCGTGCTCCTCTCGCCGTGTGAGGACGGCGACCTCGGTGACCTTTGCAAGGTGCGCTGCGAACAGGCTGCCGATCGCCCCCGCACCGACGACGCAGACCTTCACGCGAACTTCGCGTGGAGATACCGCAGGTACGGATCCGGATCGAGGTCCGAGCCGGTAACCCGTCGCAGAAGGTCGCGCGGAGGGTACTTGCTGCCGTGGCGGTACACGTGCTCCCGCAACCATTCTCGTAGCGAGGAGAACTCCCCACGCGAGAAGCGCTCGTCGAGGTTCCCGAGGTCCGCCACCGCACGCTCCCAGATCTGCACCGAGATGACGTTGCCCAACTGGTAGGTCGGGAAGTACCCGAAGAGCCCGACCGCCCAGTGCATGTCCTGGAGGACTCCTCGAGCATCGTCGGGCACCTCGACACCGAGGTAGTCCTGCATGCGCGCCTTCCAGATCTCGGGCAGGTCGTGGACCGACACCGAGCCCGCGAGCAGCTCCTGCTCGAGCTCGAAGCGGAGGATGATATGGAGGCCGTACGTCACCTCGTCCGCGTCGCCCCGGATCAGACCGGGCCTGACGGCATTGATACCGCGGACGAAGGAGACCTCATCGACACCGCCTAGCGTTTCCGCGAAGAGGGTTTGCAGCTGCGGATAGAACCACCGCCAGAACCCGGGACTGCGACCGACCAGGTTTTCCCACGTCCGGCTCTGCGACTCGTGGAGGGCGCTCGAGGCGCCGGCGCCGAGTGGCGTGCGGGCGTAAGAAGAATCGACGTCGTACTCGTAGATACCGTGACCGAACTCGTGCATGGTGGAAAAGAGCGAGGTCAGGTCGTTCTCGTCGGTGTGCGTGGTCAGCCGGATGTCGCCGACTCCAGGTTTCGAGGCGAAGGGATGAGGCGTCTCGTCGATTCGCCAGGTCGACTCGTCGCTGCCGAAGGCCTCGAGCACCCGCCGCCCTGCTTCCTGTTGCAAAACCACGGGAAAGGGCCCGCGTAGCAACTGGTCGTCGGCCGAGTCTTCTCGACGACGCTCGACGAGCTCGATCAGCTCCTCCTTCAACCGATCGAACACGGTGACGACCTCGGTGGTCGTCATCCCCTCCTCGTAGTCCTCGAGCAGCACGTCGTAGGCCGTCTCGATCTCCGGGAAACACTCGATGTAGCGCTGCTTGAGCTCGAGTTGGCGCTCGAGATGCGGCGCGAACGAGGCGAAGTCGGAAGCAGCCTTGGCCTGGTCCCAGGCCGCCACCGCGACCCCATTTGCCCGGGCCATCTCGCCGACGAGCTCCGACGGCACGCGCCGCGTGCGCTCCCAGAGTCTGTGGGTGACGCGAATCAGCGCGGCCTCGTCCGAGTCGGGATCCGTGTCGAGTCCATCCAGCTCGCCGAGGAGCTCACCGACATCGTCCGCCACGAAGCGCTCGTGCGAGTTGCGGGTGAGCGTGGCCGAGACCTCGGCGCGGGCCTCTGCGCCGGCAGGTGGCATCGAGACGCGAGCGTCCCAGTCCAGCACGGCTTCGGCATGCTTGAGGTCCGCGACCTCACCGAGGATGCGCTTCAGGTGCTCGAGCGACGCGGCTGACGCGGTGTCAGCGCTCAAGCCGGTTGTGGGGCGAGCTTCTCGCGCAGATAGCGCACGTATGGCTTCGCGTCGATCCTGGAGCCGGTGACGCGCTCGATCGTCTCCTGAGGCGTGAACTTCCGTCCCAGCACGTAGAGATGCTCCTGCAGCCACTCGCGCAGGCTGTCGAACTCCCCGCGTTCGAAGCCCTGGTCGAGGTCACCCAGCTCCTCGTTCACCCGCTCCCAGATCTGAAGCGAGATGACATTGCCGAGCGAATAGGTCGGGAAGTAGCCGAAACCACCGCCTGCCCAGTGCATGTCCTGGAGCACGCCTTGCGCGTCGTTCGGCACCTCGACATCGAGGTACGCGGCCATCCGCTCGTTCCACGCGGCGGGAAGATCCTTGACGGCGAGACGCCCCTCGATCAGCTCCTGTTCGAGCTCGAAGCGCAGGATGATGTGCATGTTGTACGTCACCTCGTCGGCATCGATCCGGATCAGCGACGGGTGCACCCTGTTGATCGCCCGGTAAAACTGTTCCTCGTCGACCGACCGGAGCTGGTCGGAGAACGACTCCTGCAAGCGCGGATAGAAGAAGCGCCAGAAGGAGCGGCTGCGCCCGACGAGGTTCTCCCAGGTCCGGCTCTGCGACTCGTGGAGGCCGAGCGAGACGCCGCTGCCGAGCGGCGTGCGTGCCAGGGTGGAGTCGACGCCTCGTTCGTAGAGGCCATGCCCGAACTCGTGCATGGTCGCGAACAACGAGGTGAGGTCGTTCGGCCGGAAGTTCGACGTGAGCCTGATGTCGGCGTAGCCGGGGGTCGCCTGGAACGGGTGCGACGTCTGGTCGAGCCGCCACTCGTCATCCGTGTAGCCGAAGCGTCCCAGAATGGCGAGTGCGAACTCACGCTGGCTCTCCGGGTCGAAGCTCTGTCGGAGGAACGAGTCATCGACCTCTCCGGCCTCGCCGATCTCCTGCACGAGCGGGACGAGCTGCTGCTTGAGTTGCTCGAAGATCTCCCGGACCTCGGCGGTCTTCATGTCGGGCTCGTAGTTGTCGAGGAGGACGTCGTAGGTCTCGTCCGGTGGATCGAAGCACTCCACATAACGGTGCTTCAGCTCGAGATGTGTCTCCAAATGGGGTCGCAGGGCCTCGAAGTTCGACTCCTCCTTCGCCGGGCCCCACGCCGAGAGCGCGAGCGCAGCCGCCTTGGACATCTCGCCGACCAGGTCCGGCGGCACCCGCGTCGCCTTTTCGTAGTCCCTCCGCGTCACGCGGATCAGGCTGGACTCGAAGGACTCGTACTCCGAGCCCTCCTCGATGCCGCGGAGATCCTCGAGGAGCCGTCCGATGTCGGCAGCCACGAAGCGCTCCTGCGCGAGGGTGCTGAGAGTCGAGAGTGCCTCCGCTCGTGCCGCCGAGCCACCCGGCGGCATCATCACGCGCTGATCCCAGAACAGGAGCGTCGCGGCCTTCGAAAGGTCGGTGACCTCCGCGAGCCGTTCCCGCAGTCGGTCGAACTTCGGTTCGGTCACCTGGCGAACTTTGTCAGAAGGCGGCGGGCCCCGGCCCCGCGGAGGGAGAGCTCGCGGCCGCCGGTGAGACCCGCCGGCCGCAGGATGAGCACGAGCGCCATCAGAGCCCCGACCACGACGATGCGCGTACCCGCAGGAAGGTCGAGCGACCAGCCGAACACGCGGATCCCGTTCTCGGCCTCGGCAAGGAAGGAGTCGACCGCGCTGACCGCGATCGCCCCGACCACCGCACCCCACAGGCTCGTGGCGCCGCCGATCACGAGCATCGCCAGCGTGAGGAAGGTGAGATTCAGGTAGACGGACTCCGTGTTCAGCGGGAGCAGGTGGACGTACAGCCCACCGGCGAACCCGGCCAGCGCTCCAGACAGCACGAAAGCGATCAGCCGCTGCCGATAGACCGAGACGCCGACGGCCCGAGCGGCGGCGACGTCCTCGCGCGTGGCGCTCAGCAAGCGCCCGAAGCGGCTGCGCCGGTACGCGAAAGCGACTGCGACCGCGAGGACGGCGCCGAGTGCCGCCTGCAGCAGGCCGGTTGTCTCCGGAACGGCCGAGAAGGTGTTCAGCCCCGGCCCGATCTTCTCCCAGTAGCGCAGCACGTTATGTGTGATCTCGAGCACGCCGAACGTTGCGATTCCCGCCGCGAGCCCGGACAGGCGCATCAATGGCAAGCCGACGAAGAATGCGTAGATGCCGCCGACCGCGGCGGCGAGCGCGAGCGAGGGAATGTTGCCGACGGTGTGATCGGTGAGGAAGCCGGCGAGGTTGGGCATGATCGCCGGCTTCTCGTCGACGGGCATCGAAAGGACGCCCGCGGTCCACGCCCCGACGGCGACGAAGCTGATGTGGCCGAACGAGAGCACTCCCGAGTTCCCGATGAAGAGATAGAGCGCGACCACGATCGAGACGTTCACGAGCGCGTTGACCACGTACGTCTCCGTCGAGCTGGAGACGATCGTACCCACGAGCGCCGTCGCGGCGATCACCGCGACCGGCGCAAGCAGCTGCACGACCGGATCGATTCGCCTCATACGCGCTCCACCGCGCGCTGCCCTTCCCGGGTGAACAGACCCCCGGGCCGGATGAGGAGGACGAGGATCACCGCTGCGAACAGGAAGGACGGTAGGTACTGGCTCTTGTCGGTCGGGAGAGCGCCTCCGAGGAGCCCGGAGGCGAAACCGATCGCAAAGCCCCCGAGCGTCGCCGGGACGAGGCTGTTCATCCCACCGAGCACGACCCCGGCAAGCACGAGGATCGTGTCCCGCAGCGCAAAGTCGGGCGTGACGAGGGGCGTCTGCACCGTCAACATCACGGCGACGATCGCGGCGAGCACACCGGAGATGAGCACGGCGGCCCCGATGACCCGCCCCGCCCGAACGCCCAGCAGCTGGGCGGTGCTGAAGTCCATCGCCGCAGCGCGCATGTGCAGGCCGACGTTCGTTCGGCCGAGAAGTACGACGAGCAGCACAAGGCAAAGGACGGTGAGCCCCGTTGCGACAATCGCGATCTTGCGGATGTCGATACCCGAGATCGTGACCGGCTGATTCAGCGACGCCAGCGAGGCCGAGATCTTGCCAAGAGGTCCGAACCAGAGGAGCGCGATGCTCTGAAGCAGGAACGCGACCGCGAAGGTGGCCACGAGCATGACCGCCGGCGAGTGCGCACGGAGGGGTCGAAACACGAGGCGGTCCATCAGGAGCGAGAGGACGAGCACGACGCCGAAGCAGAGAGCGATTCCGACGCCAACGGGCCAACCGCGCTCCGACGCAAACGCCAGTGCGTACGCGCCGGCCATGACGAGCTGGCCGTAGGCGAAGTTGACGAGCCTCAGGACGCCGAAGACAAGGCCGATCCCCACCGCCATCAGCGCGTAGATCGAGCCGAGCCCGACCGCGTCGGCGAGCGTTTGCCAGTCGACGCTGAGGATGGCCAGGGAGCTCATGTCAGGTACGCCGCGATCAACGCGTCTGTGTCTGCTGCCTGCTCGGGACCAAGCGTGAGCCGAACTCTTCCGTTCGCGAGCACGTAGGACCGGTCCGCGAACGCGACTGTGCGTTGCGCGCGTTGCTCGACCAGCAGGATCGCAAGGCCGCGCTCCCGGATCTCGCCCAATGACTCGAAGACGAGATCGACCATGCGCGGTGCCAGCCCGAGCGAGGGCTCGTCCAGCAGTAGGACGTCAGGGTCCGCGACGAGGGCGCGAGCGATCGCGAGCTGCTGCTGTTGCCCGCCCGACAACGCCCCAGCCTGCCTGCGTCGGGCCTCGGCGACCGCCGGGAACAGCTCGTACACGGCTCTCAGATCGTCGGTGGCCCCGTCCCGCCAACGCCGGCCGGCCAGGTTCTCCTCGACGCTCAACTGGGCGAAGATCCGCCGGCCCTCGGGCACAAGCGCCACCCCGCGACGGGCCACGTCTTCGGGCCGCCGGCCGACCAGCGAGAAGCCGTCCAGGCGCACGTCTCCGCCGGCGGGCCGGACTGCGCCCATGATCGCGTGCAGCGTCGACGACTTTCCCGCGCCGTTCGGGCCGATCAGGCCGACGATCTCCCCACGATGAACCTCGAGCGAGATCCCGCGAACGGCGGAGACGGCGCCGTGGCGAACCTCGAGGTTCTCGACGGCGAGCGCCGCTGCACTCATCTGCCGGCCTCGCTGTCCTGGACTGCGCTCTCGCCCAGATAGGCGGCCGCGACGTCGAGATTGGCGCGAATCTCGGCCGGAGTCCCCTCCGCGAGCGCTCGACCCTGGTCGAGGACGTAGATGCGGTCGCAGATCCCCATGATCAGCGCCATGTTGTGCTCGATCAGCAGAACGCCGGCTTCGTGCCGATCTCGCATTGCCCGCACGGCAGCCGCGAACTCGGGCGTTTCTGCCTCGGGGAGACCGGCAGCAGGCTCGTCGAGCAGGACGAACCTCGGCCTCGAGGCCAGCGCGCGGGCGACGCCGAGCCGGCGTTCGTCGCCCTGCGCGAGCGAGCTCGCCGCAGAATCTGCTTGCCCGTTCAGGCCGAAGATGTCGAGGAGCTCCGTCGCACGCTGTCGGGCCTCGCGCGGGGCGGCTCCGACGCCGAGCGCAGCCACCTCCACGTTCTCCCGCACCGACAGGGAGCGAAAGGCATGGCTGTGCTGAAACGTGCGCGCCAGTCCATGCTTCCCACGACGGTCGGGTTGCCAGCGTGTGACATCGCGTCCCTCGAGCTCGACCGCCCCGGCCGTCGGACGATCGAACCCGCTCAGCACGTTCACGAGCGTCGACTTGCCCGCGCCGTTCGGTCCGATCAGCCCGACGACCTCGCCGCGCCGCAGCTCGAGCGTGACGTCGCGGAGAGCGTGAACTCCTTCGAACGACCGCGACACGGAGGAGGCCCGGAGTGTGTCTCCGGGCCTCCCTGTCGATTCGTCGCCGCTCGCTTGCTGCAAGCGACTAGATCTTCGGTACGACCTTGGCGACGATCGTGCCGACGACCTTCGGCACGTTGTCCTGAATTCGAATCACGCGATACCGCCGTCCGAACACCGTGTGCAACTTCGCCGAGAAGCTCACGTTGCCGGAGATGGTCGGTACCTTCTTGAACTTCTCCATCACTTTCGAGAGCACGCTGCCCTTGGTCGAGCCATGCGCACGCTTGATCGCCGTGACCAGGCCGTCGATCGCGGACGGCCCGGTGATGAAACCGCCGGTTCCGGCCTTGACCTTCTTCGCCAGAGCGTTGATCGCCGGATTGGGATCGTCGCCGAAGCATGACGCGAACGTGACGAACCAGTAGTTCGTCACCTTCGGATTGGTCGGCAGCCAATAGGTGCCGTCGCCCGCCCACGAGTTCAGGATCGGCGTGTTGTTCCCCAGCGACCGGAGACCGGAGACGAAGGTCGACAAGGCACCGAACGCACCCGCCGTCGACGTGACAATGACCTTCGCCTTGACGCCGTTCAGCCGGCTGACTGCGTTCTGCACGTTGTTGCCGCCGGACGACTGATAGGTCTCCTTTGCGACGATCTTGCCGCCAAGCTGCTTGAAGCGAACCTCGAAGGCTTGGACGACGTTCTTGAAGTAGACGATGACCGTGTCGGTCGCGAGCGCCGCGGTCTTCCAGCCCCTCCCCCATGCGTACTGGGCCATCGCCGAGCCCTCGTCCTGCGCCACGTTTCCGAAGCTGAACGCGAGACGGCCCTTCGCGCCGAAGCGCTTCGGGCCCATCTGGTCCGTTCCGATGTACGGTACGATCGCCAGGACGCCTCGGTCGATCGCGGCCCTGACCACGGGCGCCGCGAGATCGACGTCACAGGTGGTGAACAGCACGTTGGCCTTCTGGCCGAGTAGGCGGAGCGCACACGCCTTGGCGGTTGCAGGGTCGTTCCC
>VAWR01000073.1 GCA_005885245.1 Actinomycetota bacterium
ATCGTGGATGGCGACGACCTTGTCGACGCGAACCTCTCCCGTCTCGATGTCCACCGCCACTTCCGCGACCTGAACGCCGAACGTCAGCACCTGCATGCCGGCGGGATTCGGGCCCCTTGCTCCCTTACCCAGGATCTGTCCGCTCTCCAGTAGGCCCGTGATCTCGCTGAGCGGCCACGAGCTGCCGTCGGCGGAGACGATCTGGCCGTTCTTGACGGCGAGCACGCGCTCTTCGAGATGGAACCGTTGCGCGGCGATCTCGACGATCTGTCGCTTTGCATCCGCGGCCGCCGCGCGCACCGCAGGCCCCATCGAGGGCACGGTCGACGAGCCGGCAGAGATCGACGCGAACGGTCCGCGCGCGGAGTCCCCGAGGGCCACCTGGACGTCGCCGACCGGGATGCCGAGCTCTTCGGCTGCGATCTGTGCCATCGCAGTCCGCGTGCCCGTGCCGATGTCCTGCATCGCGGTGACGACCTGCGCGCGGCCGTCAGAGCCGATGCGGATCCAGGCATACGAGGGGGGCCCACCCCCGCCGTACCAGATCTGCGACGCGAGGCCGATGCCGTGCCGCCACGGCCCGGCGCTTCGTGCGCGCACCTCGTCGCGCCTGGCCCAGTGCGGCTCGGCGCGGCGGTAGCACTCCGCCAGGTTCTTGGACGAGAAGGGCCGATCGTCGACGCGATCGGAGTCGGCGTAGTTGCGCCGACGCAGCTCGAGCGGATCGATTTCGAGCTTCGCGGCGAGTTCGTCGAGGAGGCACTCCAACCCGAAGGTCCCTTCGACGAAGCCCGGTGCGCGGAACGCCGCCATCGGCGGCAGGTTGACCTTCGCCGGATACTGCCTCGTGCGGACGTTGTCGCAGGCGTAGAGCATCTTCATCGGGCCCTCGGTGGTGGCCGACCAACCCGAGAAGCCGACGGCGTTCACGAAGTCTCCGCCGAGTGCGACGAGCGTTCCGTCCGAGCTCGCCGCCGCCGTCAGCCGCTGGATGGTGGCGTTGCGATTGCCGCTCGCGACGTTTTCTTCACGCCGGGTGAGCGCGCACTTGACCGGGCGGCCGGTGCGCCTGGCGAGCTCGGCCGCGATCGGCGTGTAGTCGCCCGGGCTGTTCTTGGCCCCAAACCCTCCGCCCATCGCATGGCAGACGACGCGGACCTTGTCCTCCGGGAGGCCGAGTTGTTCCGCCATCGCGGCCCGTATCCCCCAGATGTACTGCGTCGAGATGTAGATCGTGATGCCGTCGTCCTCCCAGTGACAGACGGCCTGGTGCGTCTCGAGCGAGTTGTGGACGACGACCTGCGTGCGATATTCCGCCTCGACGACGGCGTCCGCAGCGGCGACGCCGCCCTCGAAGTCGCCGCGCTCATAGTTGCTGACCTCCGAGACGAAAGATTCCTGCCGGACCGCTTCGTCGGCGTCGAGGAGAGGCTCGAGCACGTCCCACTCGATGTCGATCCCCTCGAGCGCGGCGTGGGCCTGGCCGAAGGTGTCGGCAGCCACCGCGGCCACCGCCTGGCCGACGTATCCGGGCTCGTCGGTGAGCTCGTCCAGGTCGGAGGGCCCGATCACGGCACGGACTCCCGGCGCGCCACGCGCGCGTTCGAGGCTGACCCCGGCCGCGCGAGCCCGGGCGAAGGGACTGCGCAGGACCGCGGTATGAAGCATGCCGGGCAGCTGGAGATCGGCGGTGTACAGAGCCTGACCGCGCGCACGCTGCGCGCCGTCGACGCGAGGGACCTTCTGCCCCACGGTCGTCAGCGGTCCCGCGGGCCACGGGTCGGTCGCGTCCTCATCGACGACGATCCAGACGTCCTCGTAGCGTCCCTCGACTTCCTTCTCCGTGCGAATCAGTCGCGCCACGTGCTGATGGCCTCCTCGATCTTGGGATAGGTGCCGCAGCGGCACAGGTTCCCGGACATCGCATGCTGAATCTCGTCGTGCGTGGGGGCGGCGTTCGCCTTCACGAGCGCCGCCGCCGAAACGATCTGGCCGGGCGTGCAGAAACCGCACTGGACTGCATCTGTGCGCACGAAGGCGTGAATGAGAGGGTGGTCGTGCAAGCCTTCGATCGTCGTCACCTCGCGATCGCCGACCGTGTGGACGAGCGTGATGCACGAGAGCGTCGGCACGCCGTCGAGTTGCACCGTGCAGGCGCCGCAGTGGCCCTCGCCGCACGCAAGCTTCGTGCCGGTCAGACCGAGGTCGTCGCGCAAGACCTGCGCGAGCGACCGACCGACCGGCGCCTCGTAGGCGTACCTATCGCCGTTGATGCGGAGCTCAGGCAGGCGTCGTCACCGCCACGATGTCCGCGAGGTGAATGAGGCGGAAGGTCGCCCTTGTGTGCGCGATGCGATCCCGTTCGTCCCCGTCTTCCGGGAGGGTCAGCCACATCGCCTGGGCGGCCGTGAGGAGCTCGCGAATCTGGTCCAGCTCCTCGCGGTGACCGTTCGCCCGGTCGTCGCAAGCGTTCAGGGCCAGTCCGAGCACGCCGATCCGGTCCGGTTGCCGCGTCCAGAGGAGCGGCGTCGCCATCGACAGATACTGGTGGATACGGGCGAGCGACATGGGCTGCTGGAAGGTCTCGATGCCCTTCGGCGCGGACGGTGCGAGCGGGGGCTCGCCGTCGGCGATTCGGTTGGCGTTGCCGGCGAGCACTCCGCGCACCTGCTGGTCGTCGAGTTGCGCGAGTCGTGCGGTGCGCAGGGCGATCAGGAGGGATGCAGGCTGCTGTCCGTAGGGATAGTCGGAGGCGTACACAACCTGCTCCGGTCCGACGAGACGGTAGAGGCCGAGGAGGTCGAGTGGGCTCCAGACGGAGGTGTCGAAGAAGACGCCCGCCTTGCCGCCGAGGCGGTCCGCCAGTGCGGCCAGGTCGGCGATGCCCGCGTGCGCGACGATCAGCCGGGCTTCCGGATAGCGGTCGGCGACGCGGGCCAGATCGTCTGCGATCGGGGGCAGGCCGCGTCCCCCGTGGATCAGGATCGGAACGTTGCGCTCGGCAGCGAGCGCGAAGATCGGCGAGAGCCGCTCGTCGTTCAGCAGGAACTTCTGGGCCCGGGGATGCAGCTTGATTCCACGCGCGCCGCGGTCGAGGACGCGCGTCGCCTCGCCGATCGGGTCCTCCGCGAGGTCGAGGCGGACGAACGGGATCATCCTGCCTCCGGCCCGCTCGGCGAACTCCAGCGTGCGGTCGTTGCCGGCGCGGAAGCCGGGGTGCCGGTCGGGTTCGTCCAGGCAGAACATGAAGCAGCGGGAGATGCCGTACTTGTCCATCCCGCGCTCCAGGTCCTCGTAGACCCCGACCATGCCGTCGATGTCGGTCCCGAGATGCGTGTGGGCGTCGAAGATGTCGGCGCCCTGCGGCAGCTCCCGGCGAAGCTCGTCGTCCCACTGCGCCATCAGCACCTGGGCACGCTGCAGCGCGTCCCTCACGCTTTGGAGTCTATGCGCGGCCCCGTGGGCTTTGCGGACACGTCACGTGTCTGGCACGGGACAGGGCCGAAGCGGCTGGCCGTTAGGATCCGGCCGTGACGGACATCCTGATCTACGGCGACACGATCCGTTCGCCTGAGTTGCGACACGAGGTGCACGTCCCGATCCCGGACGCGTTCCTCTACGCTGAGAAGGGCGATCGCCGGATCGTCGTCCTGCACTCTCTGGAGATCCCCCGCGTTCGTCAGGACGCACCCGAGCTGGAGATCGTCGCGCCCGAGCAGCTCGGCTCCGACGAGCTCTACTCGCGGGGCCTGCGTGGCTGGGAAGTCATGCTCGAGCTCGCCCTCCGCGCCTGCCGGGAGCTTGGAATCGTCAGCGCGGCCGTGCCCGAGTCCTTCCCCCTGGGTCACGCCGACCATCTGCGCGCGAACGGGATCGAGCTCACGGTCGAGCGAGATCTCTTCGAGCACCGGCGCCGCTCGAAGAACGAGACCGAGCTGCGTGGAATCCGCAACGCGCAGAAGGCGTGCGAGGCCGCGCTCGACGCGTCCCGCGAGCTGCTTCGTCGCGCGCAGCCGAACGGCGCAGGGCTGGAGGTCGATGGCCGACCGCTGACGTGCGAACGGCTGAAGCGCGTGATCGAGGACGTCTTCGCCGATCGTGGCGTCGAGGGCAGCGACATGATCGTGTCCCACGGACCGCAGACGGCTGTCGGCCACAATGAAGGGTCCGGCCAGATCGCGCCGAACGAGCCGATCGTCTTCGACCTGTTCCCGCGGGACAAGGCGACGGGTTGTTACGCCGACATGACCCGGACCTACGTCGTCGGTGAACCGCCGGGCGAAGTCAAGACCTGGCATCGGCTCGTGAAGGAGGCGCTCGACGCATCGACGGCGGACGTCAAGCCGGGGGTCAACGGCCGCCGACTGTACGAGAAGGTCTGTGACATCTTCGAGGGTGCCGGCTACAAGACTCAGCTCAACAAGGAGCCGGGCGCGGTGCTGGAGGACGGGTTCTTCCACGGCCTGGGACACGGCGTCGGGCTGGAGGTGCACGAGTCGCCGTCGATGGGACGCATCGGCGACGACCTGGTGGCCGGCGACGTGGTGACGGTCGAGCCCGGCCTCTACCGGTCGGGGTACGGCGGCGTTCGTCTCGAGGACCTGGTGCTCGTGACGGACGACGGCTACGAGGTCATCACGGACTATCCGTACGACTTGAGGCCTTGAGCAACACCATCGACACGATGCTCGTTACGAGCCGGATCCCGAGTTCGGCGCAAGGCCAACGCCCAGCCCGAGGTCTACGAGCAGCACTGGGAGGACTTACGTCGCGAAGAAGATCGGGCCGATTGCGAAGCCGGCGAACATCGTGTTCACGCCGGAGCTCCCCAAGACGCGCAGCGGCAAGATCATACGCCGCTTGCTCCGCGACGTCGCCGAGGAGCGGACGCTCGGAGACACGACGACGCTCGCAGACCCGACCGCCTAGAGCTTGTGCACGCAGGCCACGGTGGCCCGCCGGATCAGGCGGCGGATCCGCAGCGGGACCTTCCCGCCCGACAGGCCGATGCGCGCGAAGTCCCGTGTGGAGACGTTGTTCGACAGCTTGTCGAGCGTGCAGGCGCAATACGCCTGCTTCGCGGTGTCGCCCCTCGTGCAGCTCCGCATGAAGTTCTCGACGAGGGACCGCGGGTAATGGAAACGCCCGTGCGTCGTGACCGTCCCGGCGCCGGTCGGACTCGTCTCGGTCGCGACCGTCGTGACGTTGGTGGTCGTTGCGGCGGACTTGCCGCCGCCACAGCCGACGGCCATGAGTGCGACGGCAGCGAGCAGCGCCGGGGGCAGGGCCTTCAGCACGGCCGGGTTCTTGCTCGGCTCCGCCCTTTCGAAACTACGCCAGCAGCCCCTCGAAGCGCGCGGCGTCGTCGAAGGGACCGATCACGGCGAGGTTGAGGCCCTGGCGCTGGATCAGGTCCTGCGCAACGCGGCTAACGTCCTCCGCGGTCACCTTGCCCAGCTCGCCGAGGATCTCCTCGGGATCGGGTGTCCTGCTTTCGAGCACTTCGCGGCGCAGGCCGAACATGATCAGACCCTGTGAGGTCTCGAGCTGGAGGACGAAGCGGCCCTTCGAGAAGCTCTTGGCCTTCTCCAGCTCGTCAGGCGGGACTGCCTCTGCCGCGATCTTGCGCAGCTCCGCGGCGACGGTCGACACCGCGTCGTCGATGCGGTTGATGTCCACGCCGGCCTGTGCATAGAGCGACCCGGCGTCCGTGTAGCTGTGGTTGAGCCCATAGACGTAATACGCGAGCCCGCGGCGCTCGCGCACCTCGGTGAAGAGACGTGAGGACATGCCGCCGCCGAGGATGGTCGAGAGCACCTGGAGCACATAGCGGTCGGGGTGCTCGAGCGGGTAGCTGTGCACACCGATGCAGATGTGCGCCTGGTCGGAGGCCTTCGTGTGCACCTTCACGCGGGCGCCGTCCCCCGGCGTCAGCTGGACCGGCTGGGGACGGCCGGTCTCGGCTTCCTCGACGTCGCCGAGCAGGTCCTGGACGCGCTCGTGCAGGCCGTCGCCGATCTTTCCACCGACGCCGACGACCATCCGAGAGGGCTTGTACCAGTGGTCGACGTAGCCGTTGAACGTCTCGCGCTTCGCGTTACGAATCGTCTCCTTCCGCCCGATGATGTCCCAGCCGAGAGGCTGGTCGTCGTAGAGGAGCTCCTCGTACACGCCGCCGATGAAGTCCCGCGGCGTGTCGTAGTACATGTTCATCTCCTCGATGATCACGCCTTTCTCCCGCTCGATCTCGTCCGAATCGAACTTGGAGTGGCGGAGCATGTCGACGAGAACGTCGAGCGCGATGTCCCGCGACTCGGCCGCGCACTTGACGTAGTAGCCCGTGTACTCCTTGCCGGTGAAAGCGTTGAACTCGCCGCCGATCGCGTCGATCTCCATCGAGATGTCCCGGGCGGTCGGCCGCCGCTCCGTCCCCTTGAAGAACATGTGCTCGGCGAAGTGCGCGATGCCGTTCGTCTCGGGCGTCTCGTAGCGCGAGCCTGCCGCGAGCATGATCGCGCAGGTCACGGACTGGGCCGAGTCCATCGGCGCGGTCAGGATCCGCAGCCCATTGTCCAGGCGCTCGAGGTTGAAGGTGCTCACGGCAGGCGATGCTATCGGCGCCCTGGACGGTTGCGAGGTCGAGGTCTGTCGCGAGCGTCGATGCCTTCTTCAGCCAGGCGACCCAGAGCCCGTCCGGCGACCTCGCCCTGAGCTTCTTCGACAGCGCCGTCGAGTAGGTCTTCCCGGGCACCTGGAGCGTTAGGGCGTCGTAAGGATCTGGTGGACGGCTTGTGACAGCCTCAAGCCTCTAGATACCTTGGTCGAAAGGAAAGGTTGTAACAGATGCTCAACGCCCTTACCATCGTCCTCCTGTTCGCCGCCGCCTGGGCCGTGGCCCGTGTCAGCGCGCTCGTCGCGCGGAGGGTGATGGCCTGGCATGACCGCCGCAACCACGCCCCCTCGGGAGACCTGCGGGCCAAGATCATCGAGCTGAAGCGCCGCGAGACGACTGTCGCGGTCATCCGCACCGGAATCGGCTACATCGCTTTCCTGGCGGCGATCGTCCTCGCGGCGGCCCAGATCACGGGCGGCTTCGACAGGCTGACCGCAGTCGCGGGCGCCTCGTTCGTCCTGATTCTCGTCGGCTTCGCGCTGCAGCGAGTCCTCATCGACATCCTCGCCGGCTTCAGCATGTTCGTGGAGCGCTGGTATTCGGTGGGCGACACGATCGCCATCCCAACGATGGAGCTGCAAGGCGTGGTCGAGGATCTTTCGTTGCGCCGCACGAAGCTGCGTTCTCTCGACGGCGAGGTGATCAACATTCACAACTCCCAGATCCCTGCCGTCCGCGTGCTGCCGGGCGGCGTCAAGGAATTCGACGTCGAGCTCGTCGCCAGCGACCGGGATGCGGCCGAGCGGCTCTTGCTCGATGTCGCCGCCGTGCTGCCCGAAGGGCCGACGACCTTCATCCAGCGCCCGCACGTTCACCAGGTCGACGACCTCACCCCCGGGCTCGTTCGCCTACGGATGCGGACGGCAGTGGCGCCCGGCCGCGAATGGCTCGTGCACGGCTTCTACACCGATCTCCTCAAGGAGCGGGCCGAGAAGCACCTGATCGTGCACGGCCCGGTCGTCCTGACGGTGGACGAAGGTGCGACGCGAAGCTTCGCGCGGGCCAGCGCCGCCTCGCGCTGGGCGGGCGCGCGCTAGAGCCGCCACGGCACCGCTTGTCGGTGCCGCTTAGAGGAGGCGCGGGCTTTGCCCGTGCCTCCGATCAACGCCCGTCCTGGGTCAGCCGACGATTTGCCGCTTCACGACGAAAGTGCCGCAATCTCCGCCAGAAGCGCGTCGACCTCGTCGGCGGTGTTGTAGTGGACGATGCCGGCGCGGACTGCACCGCTCTCCTCGAGACCAAGGCGCTTCATCACCTCGACCGCGTAGTAGTTCCCCTGCCAGACCGCAAAGCCCGCGTCGCCCAATCGCGTTGCGGCGTCCCGTGTCTGCACGCCGTCGACGTTGAAGGCGAACGTTGCGACGCGTCCCTCCATCGTCGGCAGCCCGTAGAGCGTGACGTTCTCGGGGAGTTCTGCGAGGAAGCGCTCGCCCAGTGCGCGCTCGTGTGCCCGGATCGCCTCCCAGCCGATCGATTCGATGTAGCCGACCGCGGCCACGAAGCCGGCGAGCAGCTCGTGCGCGAGCGTGCCGGTCTCGAAGCGGTGGCCTAGCGGAGTATTCGAGGCGGGCCGCACCTTGTAGGGCCGCCAGCGCTCGAGCAGGTCCGCCCGTCCGAACGCAACGCCGAGATGCGGGCCGAAGAACTTGTACGGCGAGCAGATGAGGACGTCGACGCCCCAGTCGACCACGTCGATCGGACCGTGCGGTCCGTAGTGGACGGCATCCGCCCAAGCGAGCGCGCCGGCATCGTGCGCGAGCTGGACGATCCGGTGGACGTCGCTCAGGGTTCCGACGGCGTTCGAGGCGATGGGAAACGCGACGACGCGGGTACGGTCGGAGAGTTGTCGCTCGAGGTCGCCGAGGTCGAGAGTCGTGTCGTCGTCGATTTCCACCAGCCGAACTTCGAGTCCCATGTCGTGGGCGAGCTCGAGCCAGGGCGAGACGTTCCCGTCATGGTCGAGCTTCGTGGCGATGATCTGGTCGCCCTCTTTCCACTCCCGTCCGGCGGTCCGGGTTAGCGCGAATGCAAGGGTGGTCATGTTGGCGCCGAAGATCGTCTCCTCCGGGTTGCAGCCGAGGAACCGGGCCGCGGTCGAACGTGCCTGCGCGACGAGCGCCTCGGTTCGCCGGCTCGTTTCGTAAGGCCCGCTGACGTTTGCGTTGGCCTCCCGGTAGTAGCGCGAGACGGCGTCGATGACCTCGTCCGGCACCTGCGTGCCACCGGGCCCGTCGAAAAAGGCGAGCGGTTGTCGCAGGGCCGAGAAGCGTGCTCGCACCGCCTCGACGTCGAAGGTGACGGTCGACACCGTCGGAGACGTTACTACGATTGCTCCATGGCGCCGGCGACGAAAGAGCGGACCGACCGTGGTACCGGGACCGGTCTCGGTGCTCCCTGGAACGTCATCGTGCTGAACGACAACCACAACACCTTCGAGGGCGTCGCGTCGGCGCTCGCTTCCACGTTGCCCGAGGTCTCGTACGACCAGGGGCTGCGCCTCGCAGACCGGATCCACAACAGCGGCCGCGCGATCGTCTGGTCAGGCCACCGCGAAGCCGCCGAGCACTACTGGCAGCAACTCGCAGACCGTGGCCTGACGATGTCCCCGCTCGAGCGGACCTAGCCGGATCAGAGTTAGTGGCTCTGAGCCACTTACTCGGTTCTGTTCCACACCTGTGGCGAACTCGCGACGAGCGTCGCCTGGAACTCGCCACCGCGCCGGGAGGACAGGGGTCGGGTCGGGGCTTGTGGCTCTGAGCCACAAGCCCCGGATCGGTTCGTCGCGGAGGAACCGTCCGGGAAGGGTCGTAATGTTGGGACATGCGAAGACTGCGGTCGCTCAGCGAGGCCGAGTGCTACGCCCGGTGTTACGGCGGCTGGGAAGGCGGCGTGCAGGTCGTGCGGCTGGAACCGCGGCCGCGTCAGGCAGTGATTCTCGAGGGCGAGGCCGTCCGCCGGCGGTTCGAGGAGTTCCTCGACGCCCGTGATCCCGAGGCGCTCGCCGAGCCCGAGGCCGCCTAGCCCAACACCCGACCTTCTCGGGCCTGACCTGCGGGTCCTCTTCTGCGGCATCAACCCAGGTCGCGCGTCCGCGGCGGCCCGCGCGCACTTTGCAAATCCCCGGAACGACTTCTGGCGTCTCCTCCATGCAGCGGGTTTCACGCCCCGACTTCTGGAGCCCGCCGAGCAGTTCCACCTGTTGCAGCATGGAATCGGGGTGACGAACGCCGCCACACGCACGACCCCCGGCTCAGGAGATCTGCGCAAGAGCGATTTCGCAGGCGCGGCCGAGCGTCTTCTCGACCTCGCGACGAGGCTGACCCCTGCGTGGATCGGCTTCGTCGGGAAGGAGGCCTACCGCGGCGCGTTCGGCGAGCGTGCGCAACTCGGAGTGCAGGAGCGACGCCTAGCCTCCACGCGACTGTTCGTTCTCCCTTCGACCTCACCCGCGAACGCGGCGGTGCCGTGGGACGAGCGACTGCGCTGGTTCGAGGAGCTGGCGCGTCTGTCGCTGCTCTAGCCGCGCCAGCGGTTAGTGATCGGCGTCCTGCGGTCGCGCCCGAAGGCCTTCGGGCGCAGCTTCACGCCGGGCGGGGCCTGGCGGCGCTTGTACTCGGCGCGATCGATCATCGACACGGCGCGTTCGACGATGTCGCGGTCGAACCCGTCCGTCGAAAGCTCTTCGAGCGTGCGGTCGTGCTCGACGTACTGCTCGAGCACCTGGTCGAGCTGCGGATACGGCGGGAGGGAGTCTTCGTCGAGCTGGTTGTCGCGCAACTCCGCGCTCGGCGCGCGGTCGATGGTCGACTGGGGGATCAGTTCTCGGCCCGCCTGCTCGTTCAGGTAGCGCGCCAACCGGAAGACGTCCGTCTTGTAGACGTCCTTCAGCAAGGCGAAGCCGCCGGCCATGTCGCCGTAAAGCGTCGCGTAACCGACCGAGAGCTCCGACTTGTTTCCGGTGGCGACGAGCATCCAGCCGAACTTGTTCGAGAGGGCCATCAACAGCACACCCCTCGCCCGTGCCTGGACGTTCTCCTCGGCGAGGTCGGGGTCACGGTCGGCAAACGCATCCGCCAGTGCTGCGCCGAATGCGTCCACGATCGTGCCGATCGGGATCTCCATGAACGGACAGGCGAGGTTCTCCGTCAGCCGGCGCGCATCCGTGCGGGTCTCCTCCGACGAATAGCGGGAAGGCATGGAAACGCAGTGAACTCGCTCCGGACCGAGCACCTCCGCGGCCAGCACGGCGGTCACGGCCGAGTCGATCCCGCCGGAAACGCCGATGACGACGTCCTCGAATCCGTTCTTGCGGACGTAGTCGTGCAGCCCGAGCTCCAGCGCAAGGCGCATCTGTTCGAGTTCGTCCACGAACGGCGCGACGTCGCCGGTTGCCTTGCGCCCGTTGCCGGATGGTCCGGGCGCGCCCACGTGGATGATGTCCACGGGCGGGGTCTCGGTCCGTTCACGTGCGAGCGCACGCCTCCGGACGTCGCGCAGGCGTCGGCCGATGACCTCCTTCGGTTCGATGTCGACGACCAGGAGCGCCTCTTCGAAGCCGGGCGCCCGCGCCAGCACCGTCCCTTCATCGTCGATGACGCAGGAGTGCCCGTCGAAGATCAGCTCGTCCTGGCCTCCGACGGTGTTGCAGAACGCGATGAAGCAGAAATTGTCGCGCGCGCGAGTGACGAACATCTCTTCGCGCTCGCGGTCTCGGCCGACATAGAACGGCGAGGCGGAGATGTTCACGAGGAGCTCTGCGCCGGCGAGCGCGAGATCCGTTGCAGGGGGGCCGGGCTGCCACAGGTCCTCGCACACCGTTGGTCCGACGAGCGTCTTGCCGTGCTCGAGCAAGATCAAGTCGCGTCCCGGCGCGAAGTACCGGTCTTCGTCGAAGACGCCGTAGTTCGGGAGGAAACGCTTGCGGTACACCGCCTTGATCTCGCCGCCCGCGCAGACGTAGCAGGCGTTGTACAGATCCCGGTCGAAGTGCGGGCCGCCGAGCAGCACGGTCACGCCGCGCGACTCCCGGGCGATGCGCTCGACGGACTCCTCCGCAGCACGGACGAAGCCGGGGCGTAGGAGCAGGTCCTCAGGCGGATAGCCGGTGACCGCGAGCTCCGGGAAGACCACGAGCTCGGCGGAGTGCGCCCTGGCCTCCACGAGCCGGCCGAGGATCAGCTCACGATTCCCGTCGAGGTCGCCGACGACCGGGTTGATCTGGGCGAGTGCGAGCCGCACGACCTCAGTCTAGCTGTTTGCGACTACGAGTCGAAAACTAGCCCGTCTCAGCGGCGACGGCCGAACTGCATCACCCAGAGCGACACTCCGTCGTAGCCGAACATGTGCCCGCGCTCGTACGCGATGCCCAGATCGCGCCAGCTGCGAGCGAGGAGATTCGCGCGGTGCGGCGGTGAACGCAGCCACATCGAGAGCGTGTTGAGGGGGGAGCCGAGGCCCGACTGCCCCCAGGCGAGATTCTCGCCGAACGCGCGCGCAGGCAGATAGCCCGCGCGTTGGAACGTTCGCGAAAACGACATGCCGCACGGCGTGTGCGAGAAGCCGCAGCGTCGCACCGCATCAGCTTTGAGCAGCGACGACCTGTTCAACGGACCGTTGCCGCGGACCGAAGCGAGCCGGTACGTGTGTCGCACGACGTTGATCCCGCAATACATTGCCTCGAGCCGCGAATGCTCGTCGCCGTCGGCAGTTGTCGCGCCGGCGCACGACGACGCGACAGCCTGAAGTGCGGAAGCGTCGGAGGCCTGGCCCGATGGAGCAGCCAGTGCAAGCAGGAGCGCGGTGAGGGGGCCGACGATCACCATGCCTGGACTCCGAACTAGATGCCCGTTCGCGCCGGATCCTGTGCATTCCTGCAGAGAAATTTACATTCAG
>VAWR01000074.1 GCA_005885245.1 Actinomycetota bacterium
CACAGTTCTGAGCGTTCTTGCGGAGCGTTGGCAGCTTCAGTTCGGCCGCTTCATTCCGCGGGGGAGCATGTCGGTCGTTATCCGCTGTCGGTTGATCGATGGGCGTCCGGCCGTGCTGAAGGTCAGCCCCGACCGCACGCGCCTGTCGAACGAGGCGGCCGCCCTCGAGAGGTGGGCCACAGTTCACACTCCTGCCGTTCTTGCGGTCGACGAGAGCGTCGGCGCGCTCCTGCTCGAGGCGATCGAACCGGGAATCGCGCTTGCCGAGTCGCCGATCTATCCCCGGCTGGAGAGCGTGGCCGAGCTCCTGACATCACTCCACTCAACCGGCGCCCCTCACCCGTCCTACCCGCCGCTCGCGCACCGCGTCGCATACCTCTTCGACTCTGGCACGCGTCCGTATACGCGTCACCCGGAGCTTGTCGAGGTGGTTCCGCCGGAACTGTATGAACGCGGACGGGAACTCGCGACCCGGCTTGCCGACGACGTCTCGCCGACAGCCCTTCTCCACGGCGATCTGACGCCGAGAAATATCCTCGATGGCGGCAGCCAGCGCGGTCTCGTGGCGATCGACCCGGCCCCATGCCTCGGCGACGACTTGGCCTTCGATGCGATCGACCTGCTGCTCTGGCAGGCGGACGACGTCGATGTGATTGCGCCACGCGCCGAACAGTTGGCTCCGACCATCGACGTGGACGCTCGGCGCCTTCTCGACTGGTGCACTGCTTTCGCAGGCATGGTCGCACTCGAGCTCGCCGAAGCACCCGAAAGCCCGCGTCAGCGCATCGAGGCCGCCGTGACGCTCGCGAATCGGGCCCCGACCAGGTAAACGCCCTATCGAACCCGACACCGCGGGCCGATCGAGACCTTTCTTCGCGACCACGACGCCGACCCGTCGGATGACCCGATCACGCTGTTCGGGTTGCGTTGCTACGAGTTGCGCGTCCGCGGAAGGAGCACGAGGCGGGCACGCGAATGGGACGTTGGTCTCTGCGGGCGGTGATAGACACACATATGGAAGCGGCAGATCCTGGTTGGCGTCGGCTCGGCGACGTGTTGATGGAAGCTGGCTTGGTCAGCGAGCGCGATCTCGTGGCGGCGCTCTCTGAGCAAGAGGACTCGGGCCGGCGCCTCGGCGAGGTCTTGGTCGGCCGCGGCGTCGTTTCGGCCCCGGCGGTCGCGAACGCGCTCGCCGAGCAGTACGGACGGTTCCTGAAGACCGAACACGGCTTCGGGACGGGATTACGTGCACTGACGGGCGGGAGCAGCGTTCCGGAATCCGAGGCTACGCCACCACCCGCCCCGCCGTTATCCCCAACCCAGGCTTCCGAGCTCGCGCCTGAAGACACTGCAGCTTCCGCGAGCGGCCCCGAAGCGCAGGCCCAGCCGGATCTCGAGCACCTTCTCTTTGTGCCGACGTATCAGGGCTATCTACTCCTGGAGCGGAGCGGCACTGCCCCAGCTCTCGGCGAGGTACTCGAGCTACCGGAAGCTCCGGGCGCTCGACTCGTTGTCGCGAAGCTGGCGCCGTCACCGCTCCCGCGCGACAGGCGAGTCTGCGTCTATCTGACGGGCTGAAGGCAGCTGGGGCCGCCGGCAGCTCGCCGGCGGCCCCCCTCTAGCTGGGCGAATGGGCGTAAAGCGAGAGGCCCGGGGTAGCCCGGGCCTCTCGATCACGCGTGGCGACGGCTAACAGCCGGTCGCTGCGGTCTTGAAGCCCGCGTACGGGTTCAGACTGCCCATGAACGTATAACGGCCGTCCGTACCACCTTGCACGGGCTGCGAGATGGTGTTCGGCGCCGTCCGCATGAACCAGGGGAGGAACACCTCGTCCTCGGGGTGGTAGAAGCCGTCGGCGACCTGGGTGCCGGTCGGCGTCGGGCCCTGCTCGAAGGTGTTCGTGCCCTTCGCGAAGCCGATAGCGACCACCGGGTCACCGGTCTCGAGGATGTTGGTGCAGCCGTACTGCGGTGCCGTCGGGGTCAACCAGGGTTCGACGAAGTTGTTGATGAACGGGTCGTCGGCCCACTCCGAAACCTCGTGGCTGAGCGGGTGGATGTCCTGCAGCGCCCAGGCCGAGATCGGCCCGAAGAAGCCCGGCGTGACATACGAAGCCCACGCCCAGGTCTGCACGGGCTGGTTGCCGTTGCCGTTTTGCGGACCGTTCGAGGTGTGCGACGGCACCGGGCCGGCCCCGTGGAAGCCGATCACGCAGCAGTTGAGCGGATTGCTGCCCACGAACAGCATCACGTTGTTCGTGAGGTAGATCGGCAGGTGCGTCTGGTCGACGTAGGGGAGGCTGTTGTTCAGGTTCTGTATCCGCGTCGCCCACCACTGGATGTTGACGTCGCCGGCGATCACACCGCGACCGGTCTGGATGAGCGTGCCCCTGTCGCCGGGAACGACAATCGTGATCGGGGCGTGTGTCGTCACCGGCGAGAGATTCACGTGGTAGGAGGTGCCCTGTTTGTTGAACTGCGACCGCATGGTCGCATCCTCGAGCTGGTTGCTCGTGTTGCCGCTCGAGAGCGGGCCTCCGGCGGTGAAGCTGTTGTTGGTCAGGCCGTCGGTCGAATTCGTCACGAACGGCGTCGACGTGTAGTCGTTCAACGAGAACTGCGGCGAGCTGAGCGTTGGTGCGACGACATCGCTTCCGCTGAACGTCATGCCTCCGACGACGACGTTGATCGGGATGATGTCCGTCGGAATGTTCGAGGTCTGGCTGAGTGAGGGATCTTTCCCAACCATGTTGAAGCCGTAGGTGACGCCGTTATGCGGGTCGAGCGCCGTGCCGAACCAGTGCTCCACAGTCTTCGTGGTAGGCAGGACCTTGGCGCCGCCGATCGTGGTCGTCCTCGGGCTGATGCTCGAGTCATTGACGACGATGACGGAGCTCGAGGCCGACGCCCCGCCGGCTGAGAAGGCCGCTGCAATCGCGACGACGGCGCCGAGGAGCAAGACGAGCTTGCGCGGTGAAAGCACTTTCTCCCCCCTTCTGATTGAGTGCCCTATATGAACGCGCGGACTATAACCCGGAAATATGCTGCGTCGCCTTTAGAGGCATGAACGGTTGGCCAGGCCGTGGCCGTGGCGCGGCTGGGTTTCGTAGCCGGGTCTCTTGTGTGAAGTGATGAGCGCTCCGAGAATCGCGCCGGCGAGCAGGAGTTGCATCTCAGTCCGAAAGCGACCGGTGCGGTGCCAGCCGCGACGGCCGTGAAAGAGCTTGCGTCCGCCTAGGCGCAGGAACGGGACGACGTGTTCGAGATCGGGAGCGGAACTCGCTGCGGCCCCGAGAGTCGCCGGATCCAGTGGGCCGCGTTTGCCGGCAAGTAGCGCCAGGCAAACGAGACCGCTGCCGATCTCGAAGCGGCGCGAGCGGATGTCCTCGTGTGGCACACGGTCACCCGCGAGATGAAGAATCGGCCCCAGGAGCAGGGCCGCCAGCCTCGACCGGCTCGCGGCACCGATCGCTGCGCCGGTCGCAACATGAAGGGAAACAATCACGGTTGCCGCATGTAGTAGTACCCGGCAGGATGGCGGTTCGGCGAGGCGGTTGCGGCCGCTGCCCGAGCGTCAGCTCGTGACGATGGGGGCGCAGCTGCGCGCGCTCTCGTTGTCGGACGGGTCGTACGCCTCGGCACAGAACCTGAGCGATCCCTTGAACCTGTACGAGTGCCACGTCGCCGTGTACGCGTGCCCCGCGTTGCGCGGCTTGAGCGGAGTGTGGATGTAACCGACCGGGCGCTTGCCCAGGAACACGGTGATCCCCACCGACGCGCGGCCTGAGTCGTCCGAGGCCTTGAAGCGGAGCGTGATCGCCTTCCCGGGAGTTCCACGGCTCGTCAGTGCCTTCACCGTCGGGGCTCGCAGGTCGTGCAGCGACTGCCAGTCCAGCACGACGTCGTCGACGGTGTTGTGGGTCACCTGGCGCTGCGGCCCTCCGTCGGCGTTCATCACGTACACCTCGAAGTCTCCGTCGCGGTTGCTCGAGAGCGCGATCTGCTTTCCGTCGGGCGACCAGATCGCCGGACCTTCGACGGCATTGTCGTCGCTCACGATCTTCGGAGGCTGGGCCAGATCCCATTGGAGTGGGGCGTGGCCGGAAATGTCGTAGCGGTAGATGTCGTAGTCACCTCCGCGATTGCTGTCGACGAGCAGGCTCTTTCCGTCCGGCGACCAGCTGTCGAACCAGGTGGCGTACTGAACCGAGCCGATGGTTGCCTGCGTCGTGCCGTCAGGTGTGATCAGCTCGGCGCTGACGCCGTTATAGCGATCCGTCTCGATCGCGATCCAGCGCCCGTCCGGAGACCACTGGGGAGCGTCGTCGTTCCACGGATCATCGCTCGTGATGTTCGTCTGCTCCGAGCCGTCGGCGTTCATGACCCAGATATCGAAGTCGCCGTCACGGTTGCTCACGAACGCGATCTTCGTTCCGTCCGACGACCAGGTGGGATAGGTGTCGGTCGCCGAGTTCTTCGTCAGCTGCTTGATCCCGGTGCCGTCGGCGTTCATGACGCAGATCTCGTAGTCGCCGTCGTAGTTGTTCATGAAGGCGATCTTCGTGCCGTCCGGCGAGTACGACGCGCCCTGGTCGGTGCCGTAGTTCAAGAGCAGGCGGTCACCGCTGCGCGGCTGCATCGCGAACAGCGCCATCTGGTGCCGCTGGCCGCTGGCCACCAGCAGATGCCCGTTTACGCCCGGGATCGCAGACGTCGCTGTGGGCGCGGCACCGCCGCTCGCGAGTGCCGCGGCGAGCGCGATGAAGCACAGGGCGGCGCGCGGCATCGTGGTCCTTGCATCGCCCGGACGGCCGCGCCTGCGATCCCTCACGCGAGGGATCGCCCTGAAGAGCACCGGTGCTTACGGCAAGGGCACTCTCGCGACGATCTGCTGTTGGTAGTTGCTCGGGTTCTGGCCGTAGTCATAGGTCGAAACCGAGGTCGTATAGGCGTAGCCGCCGCCGAAATCGAGCCCGAAATAATCGCCGATGAAGGTGGCCGAGCCGCAGACGCAAAGCCGCTTGGGGGCGTTCAACTGCGGATCCCAGGTGAATTCCGAGAGCCGGATGTTGTGGCCGAGGGGCGTGAGATCCGACGCGTAGAACTGGATCGCGGTGTTGATGCAGAAATTCGTCCCGGTCGGCGCGAGCGGGTCGAGCTGCACACCCGACGCCGTCTCGCTCGGACAGGCGAGCCGCCGGTCGTAGAACACCACCGCGACGGTCCCGCTGGGCGCGACCTCGACCCGGGGCTGCAGCGCCTCGACGTCGTCGGGTCCATCGTTGACGCGGATCGGCGCGCTCCAGGTCGAGCCGCCGTCGAGCGAACCGGCTACGTACACGCGCGAGAAGCCGTCAGCGTCCTCGTTCTCGTAGGTGACATAGAGCGGCCAGTGCCCGTTCACCGACGTCGCGCTGAGCCCGAACGAGTTGACGATCCCTTCGGTGAAGGTCGTGTTCTTGTAGGTGGGCGTCAGCACGCTCTGGGCTACGAGCGTCGGCCCTTGCCAGCTGACGCCGCCATCTTTTGACCAGATCAGGTAGATCGAGTTGTTGAGGAAGTCCTTCGAGACCGGGTTGTTCGTCACGGTCGTGTAGATGGTTCCGTCCGGCGCGACATGTGGCAGCAGGTAGGTGTCGAACGGGTGGCCGGGAATCGTCGGCAGTGTCTGCGGCGCCGACCAGTCCGTGTGCGTCCCGTCCGGGCGCGCGTCTGCGTAGGAGACGAGGATCCTCGAGGGGTTGAGCACGAACTGGCTGAACATCGCGTATACCCGCCCGTAATGGGGGCTGAGCGGGTTCGTGTCGATCACGATCCACTGCTTGTCCGGCGTGTTCGTGACCGCGTTCGGGACGGTGAAGACGAAGTCCGGGTGATCGTTGTGGGTCGTGATCCAATCCGCCGCCGTCTGCTGGCCGGCCGGCCTGGCCGGGTGGACGGCTACCGAGATCGCCTCTGGCGGCTGCGCCGGGTTGGCCTGCTTGGAGCCGTTGTTGTAGACGTGCACACCCGACTTGGAATAGACGAACATGTACGGCAGGAGCAGCGAGTAGAAGTTGCCCCACGGATCGAAGGCGCCGACTGGATCGGTGTTGTCCGTCCAACCCTCGTAGCCGGGGACATGGCCCTGCACCGGCCAGGTCGCCCCGCCGTCCCATGACTCGTAGAAACCGAGCAGATGGTTGTACCCCTCCGCACTGACGAACGACTTGCTCTGGCCGATGAGATGCAGCGGGTTGTTCGGATCGACGCGGATGTCGGACTCGGAATGATCCTTGACGAGCACCGGCTGATTGGAAACGTCCTGCGTCGCGAAGCCACTCGTCTGCTCCCCGGTCGTGGCCCCCGGGCAGGGCGTCTCACCGCCGCCCGGATAGCCATCCGCCGCCGTCAGAGCAGTTAGATACGGCACCTCGGGCGCGTAGCAGCTGACGCGCTGCGTCGTGGGGGACAGGTTGACGACACTCTTCGCCGCGTAGCTGGCCGCAAACGCGGCGTCGGACTGGGTGCCTTGCGGCGGCGCAGGTGCGGCCGCAGCGGCCGCTGGGGCCACGAGCGCACCGATCGCAGCGATCACTGCCGCGAATCCCTTCATGCTCCCTCCCCCGGAGCCGGGTCGTTGTCCCCTTATCTACCACCTTTCATGCCGCCCTGTCTGAACGGTTCCGGCGAGCGAGATTTGCTGCGGCTGCTTTCCGAGCGTTAGCTCGTGATGATGCGGGCGCAGCTCCGGGGACTCTCGTTGCCGGACGGGTCGTAGGCCTCGGCGCAGAACCTGAGCGGCCCTTTGAAGTTGTACGAGTGCCAGGTTGCCGTGTACGCGTGACCTGCGCTTCGCTGCTTGAGCGAGGTGCGCAGGTAGCCGACCGGCCGCTTTCCGAGGAACACGGAGATCCCGACCGACGCGCGGCCTGAGTTGTCCGATGCCTTGAAGCGAAGCGTGATCGCTTTCCCCGGCGTGCCACGGCTTGTCAGTGCCTGCACGGTCGGAGCTCGGAGGTCGTGCAGCGCTTGCCAGTCCTCCATGATGTCGTCGACGGTGTTGTGCGTGAGCTGCCGCTGCGGGCCGCCGTCTGCGTTCATGACGTAGATCTCGAAGTCGCCGTCGCGGTTACTCGAGAAGGCGACCTGTTTGCCATCGGGTGACCAGGTCGCCCGTTCTTCGACCGCGCTGTCGTTGCTGACGGGCTTCGCCTCGAGCAGCATCCACTGGACGGGATCCGTGTCGGGGATGTCGTAGCGGTAGATGTCGTAATCACCGCCGCGATCGCTGTGAACCAGAAAGCTCTTTCCGTCCGGCGACCAGCTGTCGAACCAGGTGGCGTAGTCACCCCAGTCGAGCACGGCCTCGTCTTTGCCGTCGGCCGTCAGCAACAGCACGTGCCAGACTCCGTAGGCGTCTGTCGTGGAGGCGATCCAGCGCCCGTCGGGTGACCAGTGCGGATCTTCGTTGTCCGCCGGATCGGCGCTCGTGATGTTCGTCTGGTCCGATCCGTCCGCGTTCATGACCCAGATGTCGTCGTCGCCGTCGCGGTTGCTCGCGAACGCGATCTTCCGGCCGTCAGGCGACCAGGTCGGAAAGCCGTCGATAGACGAGTTCTTCGTCAGCTGCTTGATGCCCGTCCCGTCGGCGTTCATGACACAGATCTCCAAGTCACCGTCGTAGCTGTTCATGAAGGCGATCTTGGTGCCGTCGGGGGAGTACGACGCGCCCTGATCGGTCCCGTAGTTCAGGAGCAGCCGGTCGCCGTTGCGCGGCTGCATCGCGAAGAGTGCCATCTCGTGGCGGTGGCCGGTCGCGACGAGCAGGTGTCCATTGACGCTCGACGTCGCCGCGGGCGTGGCGCCGCCGCTCGCGAGCGCGGCTGCGAGCACGATGAAGCACAGGGCGGCGCGCGGCATCGGGTCCTTGCATCGCGCCGGACCCGCGCGCCTGCGATCCCTCGGGTGAGTGATCGGCGGCTACGCCGTGACGGAGGCGGCGAAAAGCCGGGCGCGTTCGGCCATGACGAGATTGCCTTTGCGCTCATACAGTTCGAGGGCGGAGCCGGCGCTCCGAGCTGCGTGGTCGTCTCGACCGCACGCGCCGAGCACGTCCGCCTGATTCAGGAACGCGCCGGCTCGCAGGTTGAGGCCGTCCGTCGGCTCCGCCATCGCCACCGCCTCTGCCGCAAGCGCGACGGCCTCGCCCGGCCGGCCCAGCCTCGCCAGCGCTCTCGCTCGTGCGCCTCGCCAGAGCACGTGCGGAGCGACCCAGTCGGCCGCCCCGACGGGCAAGACTTCCGTCAGCCGTTCAGCCTCCTCGAAGCGCTCTTGCTCACACAGTACGCTCGCGAGGGACGCATCCAATTCGAACCCCAGGCCCCACCACTCCTGGAGCCGGTAGACCCTCGTCCTTGCCTTCCTGAGCCATTCCTCGGCGGCTGCAAGATCGCCGGCGAGGAGCTCGACGTCGCGGCGCTCGAACGTTGGGTACACATTGAGGACGTTGAACTCCTCGACGACCGCAAGCGAGCGGTCGACGAGCTCACGCGCTCGGTCGATTTCCCCGAGCATCGCGTACAGGCCACCGCTGTAGGCAAGCGCGCCCGCAGTGATCATCCAGTCGCCTCGTGCATCTCGCAGCTCTCGCTCGCAGCGACCGATCACCTCGTCGACCGCCAGCTCGCCGTCGTAGAGGACGCGCATCAGGCTGACGCGCACTTCCGTTTCCTCGAGCCGGTCGCCAAAGCGGCGGGCGTGTAACAACGCGAGCTTCAGGTCTTCCTCGGCACTCGCGTGTGCGCCCAGCGAATGGTCGCCGATCGCCACCAACTGCCACGCCTTCGTCAGCGCGAGGTGGTCGTCGAGCGTTTCGAGAGCGGGGATCAGCTCCTTGACCTCCCGTCGGACCTGGCCGTACTGCAGCTGGCCGGGCGCATCGGGAGGAATCCAGAACTTGTCGAGGCGCGCGAGTAGCTCGACGCGGCGATTCCCGGCCTTCCGTGCCCGCTCGATCGCGCGCTCGACTATGCCGCGTGCCCCCTCCGGGTCACCGTTTCGATTAAGCGCCGCCCCGTATTCCTGCAGCAGCTCGCCGCTCTGCTCGTCCGACAGGAGGGCGGTGGCGCGGTCGAAGAGGCCGACGGCGGAGGGAAACTCCATGCGCACCGACGCTTTCCGCGCCGCTGCCCAGAGGCGCTCGCCGGCTTCGCGCGCGAGCGCGTCATCTGCTCTTCCGAGCTCGGTCAGGTATCGCCACGCCTGCTCGAGGTGGAAGCCGACGATCTCGAGGTAGTCGTCGACCCGTTCGGCAAGACGCTGCTCGAACCAGCGGGCGTAGCGCTCGTGCAGCTCGGCGCGGAGCTGCTTCGCCATCGAGTTGTAGGCGGCGTCACGGATGAGAACGTGGCTGAAACGAAAGCCGTCGTCCCCGGTAAAGAAGGAGCGGTCCGGGCGGAGGAATTCCTTGCGCACGAGGCTGAGCAGATGCGCGCCGAGGCGGCCGCTCGTCTCGTCGGGAAGAAGCTCGGCGACCGCGCCGCGATGGAACAGTCGCCCCTCGACGGCGGCTCGCGCGAGTACGTCTCGTTCTTCGGGCTCGAGGCGGTCGATGCGCGCGGCGAGCAGAGCCTGGATCGTCGGCGGGACGACAAGCTCTTCGTCGGGAGCTTCGGCCTGCAACGCGACGATGTGCTCGACGAAGAGCGGATTGCCCTCCGCCGCTGCGACTATTCGCTCGCGCGCGGCGTCGCTCAGCTCTCGCCGGCCTTCGAGGCGGCCGATCAGCCCCTGCGTTTCGTCGTCGTTCAACGGCTCGAGTGAGACGAGCGTCGCGTTCGGGCGAGGGGCGGCCCAGGACGGCCTCGTGTCGAACAGGTCCGGCCGGGCGAGGCAAAGCAGCAGGATCCGTGTGTCGCTCGCGAAGCTGACCACGTACTCGAGCAGGTCGAGGAGCGTCGGCTCGGCCCAGTGGATGTCGTCGACGACGAGCAGCAGCGGGTGTTTGCGGCCTACAGCTTCGAACAGCTTGCGAAAGGCCCACGCGATCTCTTCCGGCGACGCGCGTTCGTCCGAGGTGCCGAGCGCGACGGCGAGGCGCTGCGAGATCGCGGCGGCGTCCGTCTCTGGCGTGAGGAAATCGGTGAGTCCTTTGTCGAAGCTGATCTGGCGCAGGATCTCCGCGAGTGGGGCATAAGTGATCGACTCGCCGTAGGCGAGACAGCGGCCGACGGCGAGTGTCGTCTCCTCCGGCACGGCGGCGATCAGCTCGCGCGCGATTCGCGACTTGCCGATCCCGGGCGGCCCGACGATCGTGACCAGCTCGCATGCTCGCCCGGCGATCGCCTTGTCGAAGACGCCGCGGAGCATCGCCAGCTCGGCTTCGCGTCCGACGAACGCCGCGGCGATCGGACGCGTGAACGCCGGCACGTCTTTCCGCAGGCCGGTGATCCGCCAGCCCGCGACGGCCTCGGCCTTACCGGGGAGCGCGAGCGGCTCGAGCGGCTCGGCCTCGACGGAGTCGGCAACGAGTCGGTGCGTTTCTGCGCCGATCAGGATCTCTCCAGCGGCCGCGGCCTGCTCGAGCCGGGCCGCGACGTTGACGGCGTCGCCCGTCGCCAGCTTCTGTGCGGCTGTCGCGTCGCCGGCGATCACCTCGCCGGTGTTCACTCCGGTGCGCGTCTCGATGCGGAGTCCATGGTCGCGCTGGAGGTCCTCGTTGAGCAGCGCGAGCGTCGCGTCCATCTCGACGGCTGCCCGGACCGCGCGCAGCGCGTCGTCCTCGTGCAACGTCGGGAGTCCGAACACCGCCATGATCGCGTCGCCGATGAACTTCTCCACGGTCCCGCCGTGGTGTTCGATCGCCGCCTGCATCGCGTCGAAGTAGCGGGACATCACGCGCCTGACCGTCTCCGGATCGAGCCGGTCGCCGAGTCTGGTCGAGCCGACGAGATCGGTGAAGACGACCGTGACGACCTTGCGGACCTCCGCCGGGTGAGGCGCCGCGCCGAGCGCGGCTCCGCAGGAGCTGCAGAAGCGAGCGTCGTCGGCGTTCTCGTGGCCGCAGTCGGCGCACGTGTTCACCGCCGGAGCGTACGGCGCTACGCCTGCAGAGTCGAGCCAGGCGCGGACGGGCGCCGGCGTCGTGCCCGAAACGGCCAGGGGTCCAGATCCCGCAACACCGACTTCCCGGATCCCGAGATGCCCTTGACGTTGACGGCTCAACCCAGCGCGGCGACGACCTTCGCGACGCTCGCGCGCCAGACGTCGTCGGGCACGGGCGGGAGGATGTCATCCCAGATCGCCGCGAAGCTATCGCTCAGCTGCCGCATGCGGGCCGGTCGCCCCATGAACCACCAGTGCAGGTGCTCGCCGCCTTCGCCCCAGCGTCCGATGTGCACACGGCCGATGTCTCCGGCGGCCCGGACGGCGCGTTCGATCCGCTGCAGGAGCGGCCCCAGCTCCGCCGCCAGCTCGGCCGGCAGCGTCTCGATGTCGTAGTGCTCCTTCGGCTCGAGGATCAAGACGAGCGGCAGCCCAGTCGGCCCGATCGCCGTCAGCTGCCAGTGCTCGTCCTCCCAGATCAGGTCGTCCGCGACCTTGCTGCAGGCGTAGCAGTCGATCCCACCCTCGCCTCTGCGCGGCTTCTCATGGTCCGCCGGCGGCTGTAACGCGCGTGGCCGCATGTCACCCTCGAATGGGAAGGTCTCCCAGTCCTCGAT
>VAWR01000075.1 GCA_005885245.1 Actinomycetota bacterium
AGGGCGCTACCCATCACGTTCGGCACGACGATGTGACCCTCGACCTGGTGGATGGCCAGGAAGAGGGCGATCACCCACAGAGCCGAGATCGGATGGACGACGATGGCGTACACGACGGGCGGAATGGAACCGAGCCACGGACCGAGATAGGGGATGAGCTCGGTGATCGCAACCACAGCGCCGAACAGCAGCGCGTACTTCTGCCCGTGCGGAAGCCACCCGAGCACGCCGAGCAGCCATAAGCCGACGCCGGCGCTCGTTCCGATGATCAACGACACGAGCGCCTGGCCCTTGACGTAGCTCGTCAACGAACGCTCCATGCGCAGCAAGAGCGGCTGGGAGCCGGGATGAGGCGGGAAGCGCTTGTCCAGTCTGCGCTCGAACTTGGGGAAGTCGAGCAGCATGTAGATGGAGACGACGAGGATGACGATTGCGCTGAAGAGCAGCTTCCCGATCGAGACCGCTGCGCCTTCGAGGAAGTTGACGACCTTGTTCGTGTACTTGCCGACGTCGTGTTTGCGGATGTCCCGCACGAGTCGATGCCCGCGCGCCTGGATGTCGATGCCGCCGAGTCGGTGCGTGTCGAGCCAGTGCTGCAGACGGTCGACGTCCCGGTCGGCGTCCACCAGGCCGGTTCGTCCGTTCACGTCCGTAAAGTAGGAATCCACCCGTTTCGCGGCCGTCTTCGTCTCGCTGACGACGACGGTCCCGAGCGCCCCGATGGCCGCGATCAACGTGACCGCGAAGACGAGGTACACGAGCGCGACTGCGAAGCCGCGAGGCATCCGGACCCTCTGCACGGCCCGCACCAACGGGCTCAGGAGCAGTGCGATCAGGAGCGCGACCAGGAACAGGAAGACGAGGTGACGGACCGCGGCCGCGAGCACCCAGAGGAACAGCAGCAGAACCGGGAGCCCGGCCAGCTGGATCCAGCGCGGGATCTCCATCTTCGCCGCCCGAGCGGGCATCGGAGTGATCGTACAGCCGAGGTCGTACAGCTACGACCGCCCAGGTGGGACTGGGACTGGATGGAGGACGGCAACCTCGCACTCGACCGTCACGAGCTCCGGGACGAAAGGAAGGTGGATCGGCGGGTTCAATTGCCACAAAGTCGGGCGCCTCGTCGCTTGAAGGCGGGGTCCGTTACGGTGCCGCGGATGTCGGCTCCCTCCCGCCGAGCTCCCGCGGGGCGCCCTCGCAGCCGGCGCCGTCCCGAGCACCACCATCGAGCGCGGCGCTTGATCGTGCTGACCGTGGTCATGGGTGCGTTGGTCGGGACCTTGCTCATCACCGCCTTCGGGCAGGGAGCGACGCGCGAGCCGTCGCAGGCGCTGCCGGGCCCTGCCAGCCGGCTGCTTCCGGTCGGACCGCCGACGCCGCTGACGGTCGCGCTGCACAACGGTCTCCGGATCCAGCTTCCGGTCGCGCAGAGTCGCGTGACGGCGATCGGCTACCACTCCTCCGGTGACGGCGCGCTCCCCCTGACGCCGCTCGGCCGTCAGGGGAACGAGGGAGCACTCTCCCGGCTGGCGCACAAGATCTTCGGTGGGGGCGGCGGCGGTTTCGTCTACTACCAGCTGGGCGGCGGCGAGACGGCCGCGCTCGATGTCGGGGCGCTGCCTGGAACCGACGTCTACGCCCCGGTCGACGGCACGATCGTCGGGATCTCCGACTACATCCTCGACGGTCGGGCGTACGGCTCGCGCATCGACATCCAGCCGTCCGCGGCGCCGTCCCTGATCGTCTCCCTCACGCATCTCAGCCCGGATCCCGCGCTCACGGTCGGCTCGACGATCGCAGCGTCGAGCACAAAGGTCGGCCGCGTGGTCGATCTGTCGGGCGTGGAGAGTCAGGCGCTCTCGCACTACACGCAGGACGCGGGGAATCACGTGGCGATCGAGCTGCGCGCCGCCGCCAACCTCCTACCCTGAGAATCCTGTTCATCGCAGACGCCGTCGGCGTTCCCGGCCGGCGGGCCGTGGAGGACCGTCTCCCCGCCCTGCGCGACGAGCTGCACGTCGACCTCTGCATCCTGAACGGCGAGAATCTCGCGGACGGCGTGGGGATCACGCCGAAGCTCGCGGACAAGATGCTCGCCTCCGGCGTCGATGCGATCACGCTCGGCAACCACGTCTGGCGCCGCGGCGAGATCGTTCCCTACCTGAAGGAGAGCGAGCGCGTGATCAGACCGGCGAACCTCTCCAGGCGCGCACCGGGAAGAGGGCTGGCCTTCGTGACGGCGGCAGACGGGACCGAAGTTGCGGTGGCGAACCTCATCGGCTCGCTCTTCATCGGTCCACCGGTCGGCCCGTTCGAAGTGATCGACGACCTGATCGACGAAGCACGCGTGCGCACGCCCGTGATCGTCGTCGACATGCACGCCGAAGCGACGAGTGAGAAGGTGGCGATGGCACGGTGGCTCGACGGCAAGGTGACCGCGGTCATCGGAACGCACACACACGTCCAGACGAATGACGCGCGCGTGCAGCCGGGCGGAACCGCCGCGATCACAGACGCCGGCATGACGGGGCCACATGACTCGGTCATCGGCGTGCAGGCCGAGCTCGCCATCCGCCAGATGCGCACCGGCATGCCGGTGCGGTTCGAAACGGCCTCGGATGACGTCAGGATCGAAGGCGTCCTCGTCGAGTGCGACGCCGATGGACGCGCCACGAGGTGCGAGACGGTTCGCGTCTCGGTCGCGTGAGCCCCGAAATCCGCTACGCCGACAGCGGGGGCATCAACATCGCCTACAGCGTCCTCGGCGAAGGCCCATTGGATCTCCTCTTCGTCGGCGGCGCGCTCACCAATCTCGCCGTCCTGTGGGAAGAGCCGAACTACCGCCGCTTCTGCGAGCGCCTGGCGTCCTTCGCACGACTGATCCTCTTCGACAAGCGCGGCATGGGCCTCTCCGAGCGCGTGCAGATCGGAACGCTCGAAGAGCGAATGGACGACGTGAGGGCGGTCATGGACGCGGCCGGGTCCGAACGAGCGGCGCTGCTCGGAGTTTCCGAAGGCGGGCCGATGTCGATTCTCTTCGCTGCGACCCATCCCGAGCGGACGCGCGCACTCCTGCTTTGCGGCGCGGAGGTGAAGGAGGAGAGGACCGATGACTGGCCGTGGGGGGAGGCAACGCGGGCCGAGTTCGAGGAGTCGATGCCGACGATCGGGGAGCGCTGGGGAAAGGGCCTGGCACTCGGGTACTTCATGCCGAGCAGGAAGGACGACGAAGAGCTGCAGGCCTGGTTCGGGCGCCTCCAGATGCAGTCCGCCAGCCCGCGCGAAGCCGAGACGTTCATGCGCATGGCTTTCGAGATCGACGTTCGCGATGTCGTGGCCGCGGTCAACGTGTCGACGCTCGTCCTCCACAGGATCGGCGACCTCGTGTGCAACGTCGAGAACGGGAGGTGGCTCGCCCGGAACATCGAGGGGGCAAGACTTGTCGAGCTACCGGGCGCCGACCATGCTCCGTGGATCGACGCCGACGAGATACTCGCGGAGATCCAGGAGTTCCTGACCGGAGTCCGGGAGCCGGCAGAGCCGGATCGCGTGCTCGCGACCGTCCTCTTCACCGACATCGCGAAGTCGACCGACCGCGCGCACTCGTTGGGCGACCGGCGCTGGCGCGATCTGCTCGAGCGACACAACGACATCGTCCGGCGTGACCTCGAGCGATTCCGAGGTCGGGAGGTGGACACCGCCGGAGATGGGTTCTTCGCGACCTTCGACGGGCCGGCGCGTGCGATTCGCTGCGCTCGCTCCATCGTCGAAAACGTTCGAGGCCTCGGGCTCGAGGTACGCGCCGGGCTGCATACGGGAGAGTGCGAGCTGTCGGGCGCATCGGTGCGCGGGATCGCCGTTCACACGGGAGCGCGGGTGGCATCCTTTGCCGAGGGCGGGGAAGTCCTCGTCTCCAGCACGGTGCGCGACCTCGTAGCCGGCTCCGGCATCGAGTTCGCCGACCGCGGCGTGCGCGAGCTCAAGGGGATTCCAGGTGAGTGGCGGCTCTTCGCCGTAAGGTGACTGCGAGGACTGCGGCCACTGCGACCAGCGTGAGGTCGCGGGCGAGAAGCAGCCACGACAGCCCCGGCTCGAAGTCGAGCGCGAGCCTGAAGTAACGGAACGGAAACCAGACTTGCGTCAGAACGAGTGCGAGGGCGAGTAGAGCGCCCGCCGTCAGGCCGCGCAGCCCGCGCACGAGCGGGACCACCGGAATCAGCCAGATCAGAAACTGAGGGGACAGCACCTTGCCGAAGGCGACGAATGCACACACTGACGCGGCGCTCGCCCGCACGAGCGCGTCGCCGTCAGCCGAGCCGCGCGCGAACGAGGTCCAGATCCAGAGGAGCGCGACGGCCTGGGCGACCACGGCGGCGATCGCGAAGGCGTGGGCGCCGCTGCCTGCCAGGTTCTGGGAGCCGTGGCTCGTCTCCCCCGTCACCCCGACCCCGAAAGCGTGGTGGGCCGCGAGCAGAAGCGAAGCGCCGAGGCTCTCGACCTGCAACGGCCTGTCGAGTTGCGTCCTGATGCTGTCCCAGACCCCGCCCGGCGAGAGGATCACGAAGGGGAGGAAGATCACCACGACGACCACGGCGGCGAGGCTCGCGCAGACGAGCGCCTCGCGCCTCCCTCGCCGCCGCCAGACGTAGGCGAGCCCGACCGGTAACAAGACGGCCGGGTAGAGCTTCGCGGTCACGCCGAGACCCAGAAGTGCATGACCCGTTCGAACCCGTCCCGAAACGAGCGCCGCGAGCGCCATCGCGACGATCGTCGCCGGCCACAGGTCGAAACGGCTGAGCAGCACAGAGCCGAGCAGGAGCGGCGCGAGCGCCGTGAAGAGGAGCGCGGCCCAGACGCACACGGCGCGTCGCCGAAGGGCACGCAGGACGAGGGCCATCGCACCGATCGCGAGCGCCCCGCAGATCCACATGAGGGTCTGGAACGTCCGGCGGAAGCCGGCGGACACCTGCTGGTCGCGACCCGGCTGGGCGAGCCCGGGGAGTGCGAACATCGGCAACGCGCCCGGCGGATACTCGACCGCGAAATCGCGATACGGCACCTTGCCGTCCGAGATCAGATTTCCGTAGCGCTGGTAGACCGGGGTGTCGAGGATCTGCTTGTGCTTGTAGAAGCCGACGTGGAGCAGCGTCCACGAGGCGACGAAGAGTGCGACCGCTGCGAACGTCGCAGCGACGATCGACCGGTCAGAGGCCGGCGCGTGACTGGGCGCGGCCATCTGTTGCCAGTACGGCAAACGCGACGAAGGGGAAGAACCAGGGGATGTAGAGATAGAACCAGTGCGTCAGGACGAGCTCGAAGCCGATCAACAACGCTCCCGTGAGCGCGGCCAGCTGTAACAGCGTCTTTGTCCGCGGGACGAAAGCGGCAGCGACCGCGGCGACCACGAGCACGCCCTCGAGCACCCGTTGCACGACGTGCAAGTCCGGGATGCCTCGGGCGTGATATTGCGCCCAGTCCCAGAGCGAGAAGGGCGATTCGCGCGTGATCTGCGTCCTCAGGGTGCGCTCGTAAAACGTGTGCGCCGCCTGGATCGGGTGAGCGCCGAGCAGGAGCACCGAGAACGCCGCGACCGTCGCGAGCGCGAAGCCGCCCGCAAACGCCAGCGCCGGACGGGGCCGGCGCACCGGTCCTGGGTAGGTGAGCCAGAGGGGCGCAGTCACCAGCGTCGCGAACTTCGTCCAGCCCGACAGCGCCGAGAAGATCCCGCGTGACCAGGGGGAGCTCGCGAGCCACAGGCCGAAGACGAGGAACACCGGCACGATCGCGTCGTTCGTGTTCGACATCGAGACGTACTGGGTGAAGGGAAACGCGGCCCAGGCGAATGCGAGTGCAGAGCCGAGCCAACGGCCTCCGTAGCGCAGGCCGGCGAGCCCGAGCCCGAGCGCGCAGAGCACGTCGAAGATGATCGAGGTGAGGTGCACGGCCGGCAGCTTGTCCCACTTTCCCGACCACCCGCGAATCCAGTAGCCGGGCAGGTAGGCCTCGTACGCAACCGGGCCGTAGGTATCGCCCAGGGGGTTTGCGGACTCGCAGCGCCCGTTGAACTGGATGCGGTCACGGATCTCGCCCGCCGAGTCCGCGGACCCGCAGGCCTTGAGGGCGTCCTCCTCGGGGAACTTTCCGTACGGCATCACCCCGGTGGCGATCCGCTGCGCGCCGATCACGCCCGCATAACCGACGTCGATGACGTTCGAATCCTCGAGGTTCAGGCCGATGCGAAAGCCGATGAGGAAGACTGCGGCGGCGAGCAGGACGGCCGGCTTCCAAAGCGGACGGGAGGCCCGGACAGGTCTGCCCCGCACCCCGATCCACACGCAGCGAGCCAGGAGGTACACCATGGGCGGATAGGCGAGCGGCACGCTGGTGAAGACGTCGCCGTGATTGAAGTACCAGAGCGACGCGGTAAACGAGAGCAGGGCGAGCAGGTCGAGGTTCCGTAGCGAAAACAACCGCCGGAAGTCGAGGAGCCCGAGCAGGAAAGCCGCGCAGAACGCAAGCCACACCGGAGTGCTGTTGATCTTCTTGCCGCCGAACGCCCCTTCATAGCCGCGCGCCATCTTCCAGGCGACCTGCGGTCCCGTCCAGGCCTCCGTCACCCGCGTCGAGCGGTCGTCGACCTTCCCCTGCGCGATCTCGCCGGCGTCGACGTGCTTGTTCTTGCTCCACCAGACGTGCACGGTCCAGCAGCCCCCCACTGCCCCCCCGCTGCACTTCGCCGGATCGGCCTCGTAGCTGGCGTCCGTGACCCGTCCTTTGGTGGGGTAGCGATCGAGCCAATCGGCCACCTTGTCGTCTGCGACGAAGAGAGCGACGGCTCGGTCTTTCGTGAGGCGAGGCTTCGCGCTCGCACCGTACGCGCCGGCCGCGCATGCCCCCGCCGCCAGCAGGACGACGACAGCGGCGACCAGGCGCCTCAGTGCTGTCTCCGGAACGACCAGAGCTTGTTGCCGATGAAGTTCGCCGGCGTGACGAGCACGATCGCGATTGCCTGCGACACGATCTTGCCCAGCCCCAGCTCGACGAGCGCGGTGAGGATCCCGAGGTTGCCGCCGTAGACCAGGAGCGAGACGACGAAGAAGCGGAGCCCCTGGTACCCGAAGTGGCCGCGGTGATGGCGGAAGGTCCAGAGCCGGTTCAAGAGGTAGTTGTTGGTGACGGCTACGAGGAACGAACCGGTCGCCGCGACCCGATAATGGAGATTCGCGCCGTCGAGCAAGGCGACGTAGACGAGCAGATTGACGACGTAGCCCGTCGCACCGACGACGCAGAACTTCGCCAGCTGCTCCCAGTTATGGCGCCGGCGAAGCGCCTGACTCGCGCGGCCGCGCAAACCCGCCGTGACGGCTGCGTCCTGCTCCTCCATCGGGGTGGCGAGACTAGCTGACTTATGCGGCGGAGCGGCGCTCTGGTGCGAAGCGCAGCTTGCCGTCGAAGGGAACGCGCTCCGTCGAGCCGTCCCTCTCCACGAGCACGGCGGCGAGCTCGCCGTCGGGTGCGATGACGACGTCGTGCAACGTCCCGACTCTCGTTCCCCTGCGCTCGACGGGACGACCGCGGAGAGAACGGAGCGTGAACGAGCGCGAGCGATAGAACGCGAGCTCGTCTACCTCGAGCAGGACGAGCGGAGACGTGATCGTGATCGCGTCGTCGCTGATCGCGGCCGTCGCGAACGGCAGGAAGCGGTGGGCCTCGTCGCCGCAGACGACGTCGATTCCCACGGCTCGCATCGTCTCGCGGTCCAGCAAGAGATCCGACGGCTGCCCGAGCTGGAGCCCGTGCAAGCGCACGGGCAGTCCGAGCAGCTCCACTCCGGATCGCTCACTCATCCCCGCCGCCATGTGCCCGGACCGAAGGACGACAAACGTCTCAGAACCCTTCCTCGCCCACGAGCGGGACGAAGCGGCAGGGGACCGAACGAATGACCGCCGGGCCCTCCGGGCTTCTGGTAATCACCTCGAGCCGCTGGATACCGCGGCGACCGACGGGTACCACCAGTCGACCCCGTGGCTCGAGCTGCTCGTAGAGCGTCTGCGGCAGCTCGGGCGCGGCGGCCGCGACGGCGATGGCGTCGAACGGCGCTCGTTCCGATAAACCGCGCGAGCCGTCCCCGGTGTGCACACGCACCCGGTCGTACCCTGCAGCGAGCAGGTTCGCGCGAGCCAGCTCTGCGAGCTCGGGCATGCGTTCGATCGTGTCGACCTCCGCCGCAAGCTCCGCCAGCACGGCAGCCTGGTAGCCGGACCCGGAGCCCACGTCGAGGACGCGCTCGTCACCGCGCAAAGCAAGCGCTTCGCAGATCCTGGCCACCATGTACGGCTGGGAGATCGTCTGTCCCCCTCCGATCGGCAGCGCGGCGTCGTCGTACGCGCGGTCGCGAAGCGAGTCGGGAACGAACAGCTCCCGCGGCACACGCTCCATCGCAGCGAGGACGCGCTCGTCCGCGACGTCCCGGCTCCGGAGCTGTAGCTCGACCATCTGCCGGCGAAGCTCGCTCGGGTCAGGCGGCACGCGTGAGCGGACGCGCATACGAGGGAGGTTGCAGGTCGAAGTGCTCCAGGACGGCAGGCGCGATCTCGACGATCGACTGCGGCTGTGCGTCGAGGCCGATCGTCAGCATCGGCACCTCCGAGTCGCCGCGGCGCAGCGAGCCGTGACTCCCTCCACCTGCGTGATGGCCTCCGGCGAGGTCGGCGAACTCGTACCCGGGCGCCGCGGAGACGATCACCTCGCCGGCATTCGGGTTGTTCAGGGCGGCCCAGGCGCGCTCGAGGCCCCCCGGGTATCCGAGCAGGCCCTCGTCCCCGGTCGTGGCCCACCCGTCCGAACCCGGCGCGAAGCGAAGCTCGGCGCCTTCCCGCCGGACGACGGCTTCGGCCCCTTCCAGGAAGAGCGCTGCCTCCACGGCCGGCTCGTCGTCCAGGCGCTCGGCGAGCCCGCGAGCTTCCAGATCGCAATCGGACAGCCGGTAGAGCATCCCAGCGCGGTTCGATGCGGTCACAAGGAGACCCGACACGTCGGCGAACGGCGTCTGCAGCCGGACGTGGTGGTCGACCCTGGTCTGGCCGTGGTCCGAGCACAGGACGACCGCGTAACGCTCGAGGAACTCCTCTGGACCGCCGGCCGCATCGAGCAGAGCGCCGACGGCCGCGTCGCTGCGACCGAGAGCTTCGAACGCGGCGTCCGGGCCCTGCAGGTGGGAGGCGAAGTCGTAGTCGGGCAGGTAGTAGACGAGGAAGTCGAAGCCGTCCCGCGTGACGAGCCAGCGCCCGACCGCGGCGGCGTAGGCGTCGATCGAGCCATGGGAGCGGCCGAGGATGGCCAGCGGTGCACCCGTCGGATCGGATTCGAAGAGATTGTAGAAGAAGAAGCGCTTCGGACCGTAAGCGGGGATCGTGACCGCCGGCAGCGTCGGTAGGTGCGGCGTGCGTCCCCGATAGCAGGTGATGTTGATCGCCGCCGCCGTCAGCCCCGCATCCTCGAGCGCCTCGTACACGGTGATGGCATCCGCGCCGAGATGGAGACGGTTGAGATTGATGATCGTGTCGAAGATCGAGCGCGTCATCCCCGCCGCGCGCACCGCACGGAAGGATGAGCCGTACTCGACGAGGCGCGCGCGTTCGCGGTCGTACCAGACGAGATGCGGAATGCGATGCACGTCCGGGTGTGCGCCCGTCGCGATGGACGAAAGACAGACCGGGGTCAGCGAGGGAAACGTCGAGATCGCGCGTGTGTAACTTCCCCGCTCGGCCAGGTACGAGAGCGCCGGCGTGCGATCGTCACCGACGGCCGCCTCGAACATCGACGGCGTCAACCCGTCGATGACGATCAGGATCAGGCTCTTAGTCTCTGGCAAGAGTGCGGAGCCCGGCGTACCGCTCGGCTGCGCGGCCTCGCAAACGGGCCGCGAGGGCCGGCACGAGCGTCGCCTCGAGATAGCCGGCGGCGGGAATCCAGGCCGCTGCCGCCAGCAGCAACGCGGCCAGTCCGATGAAGACTGCGATCCCGAATCGAGCCCCGCCTCGCCGCAACGTCCCTGCGACCAGCTGCGCCGCGCCGAGTGCGCCGAGCGCTCCGCCGGCGCCGCCCCCGATGGCCTCCTCCCACTGGCCGAGTGCGAATCCCACCGCCACGCCGCCGCCCGCCGCAAGGAGAAACGCTGCTGTGAGGGCCGCTCGGGTGCCGGCGAGCAGGCCTGCCAGGAGGACGCCGAGCGCGACCCCGAGGCCCGCACAGACGCCGATCCAGTACCAACTTCCCATCGGGTTCGAGTCTAGTTTGCTCGGCCTCTTTGCAGGGAAAAGAAGGATGCCCGCTCCCCCGCGGACGCTGACTGTAGGAGGACGAACCTGTGAGCACCGACGCGAAGCCCCTGCTTCTCTTCTTCTGGTCCGAGCGCTCTGGCCCCGCGCGCCGAATGGAGAGTCTCCTCGCGCACCTGACCCGCAAGGAGCGAACGCGCCTCCGCGTGATGCGGATCGACATCGAGACGCAGGCAGACCTCGCGGAGCGACTTGGAGTGTCCGAGGTTCCGACGCTCGTACTCGTCAAGGACAAACACGTCGTGGCCAGGCTCGAGGGCCGGGCCAGCGCTCCGAAGATCGAAGGGATGCTGGCGCAGCACCTCGCGGCGGCCGTCGCCTAGCAAACCGGTTCCCCTCCCCTTTCGTAAGTCCAGTGACGCCCCGGCACCACTGCCCCGGTGTCGGGGCGCCCTCACCCCTGCTCGAGCAACCGGATGACGGCGAGACCGAACTCGGCGGCCCGCGCACCGTCGACGACCCGGTGGTCGAACGTCACCGACACGTAGCCGATCGGTGCGGCGATGATCGCGCCGTCGCGCACCACCGCCCGCTCCGCGATTCGACCGATGCTCAGGATGGCCACCTCGGGGTGGTTCACGAGCGGCGTCTGCAGCACACCCGCCAGCTTGCCCGCGCTCGTGACCGTGAACGTCGAGCCGCGAAGCTCTTCCGGCGCGAGCGTTTTCGCACGCGCTGCTTCCGCGAGCCGTCCCACGTCGGCGCGCAACTCTTCGAGCGAGCGCGAGTCGCATGCGCGTACGACCGGGACGACCAAACCTTCCTCGGTCTGCACCGCCACGCCGAGGTCGTAGCGTTCGAGGTAGACGAGCTCGTCTCCCTCGAGCCGCGCGTTCAGCTCGGGAAATTGCTGCAGCGCTTGGGCACAGGCCTTCAGCACCCTCGGAACCAGCAGCTTCAGGTCGACCGCCGAGAAATCGCATTCCTCGACCCAGGTGACCGCGGGCACCTCACGATGCGCGCGCGTCATGTGCTCGGCGATCACGCGACGCACTCCGTGGAGCGGCTCTCGCCTTCCCTCGCTCGGCGCCGCCGCCCCACGGACGTCTTCTTCCGTGATCCTGCCCTGCGGACCGGTGCCGGCCAGCAGCTCGAGGTCGACACCGAGCTCCTGGGCGATCTTTCGGACCAGCGGCGTCGCTCGCCCCTTGCTGGGCTGGGTTGCAGACACGGGCGAATCTGACTGCGGCCGGTCGCGGTCCCCGTCGCCGCCGATCACGACCAGCACCGTGCCGACCGGAACGACCTTTCCTTCCTCGACGAGGATGCTCGTCACCTTGCCGGCGGCGGGCGAGGGGATCTCGACCGTCGTCTTGTCGGTCTGGATCTCGACGAGCGGGTCATCCTCCGCGACCTCCTGCCCTTCGGAGACGAGCCAGCGCGCGATTTCCCCTTCGGTCAGTCCCTCACCGAGATCGGGAAGCTTGAGCTCGTACGCCACGGCTGGATTCTTATCGGCGTTCGGGGAACGACGCTCGCGGGAGGCCGATCCAGGCATCGCGCGGGGCGAGCAGCACGCGCAGTCCACCGCGGCCCTCCTCGTCGAGGAACTCCCATAGCGAGACGGCTTGCCACTCGTTCGCGTCGAGCTCGCGCGCAATGTCGGCGGGGACGTAACCCGCCTGAAGGCGACCGGCATCGTCCCAGATCCCGATCGCGTGCGAGTCGTGCTCGTTCTCCGGCTCCGGGCGAAGAGCGAGCTTCTTGCCGGGCGCGAACGCGTCGTCTCGGAGCGCTGCCAGCCGGTACGAAACGCCGGCGACCTTGATCACGCGAATGCGCGGATCCTCGGCGCGCACGAGCTCCTCCGTCGCGGCATCGCGAAGCCGAAATCCGTCGCCGGCGCGCTCGAGCCAGAGCCGCAACCGCTCGCGAGTGCCCCCTTCCGGCATAGCCCAAAGGACCCTAGCCGTGGGGCCATGTCTTGGGACTGACCCCGGACGTGGCCCGAGCGGCGGGTTGAGTTCGTGCCGAAATGTGACGATTTGTCCACAGACACGTGCGGTCCGGGCACGGGGACAGGTGCGGGCGAGCCGTGCGTCGGCAACGATGTCGAGTGGACGGCGGGCAAAGGCCGAGAAATCGCGGCCGAGCTCGTTCGCTCGCCCCTGCGTCAGAACTCGAGCAGCCGGCGCACGGCTGCTCCGACGCGCTCCACCGACGGCATGTACGCGTCCTCGATCTGCCAGTAGGGATACGGGACGTCGTAGCCGGTCACGCGCAGCACCGGGCCGCGCAGGTCGAGGATCGCCTTTTCCGCCAGGATCGCGGCGAGCTCCGCGGCGAAGCCGCAGGTCCGGGGGGCTTC
>VAWR01000076.1:0-12328 GCA_005885245.1 Actinomycetota bacterium
CGGGGTGTACGGGACTCGAACCCGTGGCCTCCGGCGTGACAGGCAGCGAAGAGGGTGTGGCAGTCAATGGCAAGACTTCGCAACCCTCTGGAACGACTGGAATTCTGCCGGCCGTGAATTCTCAGCTCATGTCAACGTTGGCAAGGGTTTGGACGCCGAGAGTTACACCTGAGTTACAGTCCGCTGGCTCGACGCCCCCAGGTTGGTCCAGGCTCTTGTCGGTGCGGGAAGTCGCGACCCGGCTGAGGGTCTGCACTTCGACTGTTTACAAACTCTGCACCGAAGGAAAGCTCCGGCACGTTCGGGTCTCGAACGCCATCCGCATTTCGGAGACAGCGCTCCGCTGCCTCGAATGAGGAGCAATGGCTAGGGCCCAAGGCCGGGTCTCTCACGGTCCTGCGTTCCACGGGGAGGTTGAGGATCAAGGTCGACGCGCAATTCGTCCAATTGATACTGAGCGTTGCCCCGCGAAGGCGAAGGTCGCCGGTTCGAAACCCGGTGTTCCGCTCCAAATTGCCCGGATTCCGTTGGGTTAAGACGGGTCTGGGCTTTTTCATGAGCGTCGTCGAGGCGATGCCGTCGGTTCACAACTGTTCCAACGCTGCGGTTCGAAGTCAGTCCTTCCGAGGGCTTGGAAACGCGACGATCGTCGCGCGCACGATCCCTCGCGCTCTTTGGAACACGAGTGGAACATCTGCAACCCCGACGTGCCGGAGTTCCGCCGAACTTGGAACGCCCGGATCCTGGCCGGGCGAGCCAGAATCCTGGCTATTGTATTCACGATCTTGCACGCGGTAGGAAGGGCGCGCACTCAACGCCTGCCCCGCGGCGACGCGGGTGACTTCGGAACGGCTCCGGTCCCTCGTGGATAGCGGGTCTCGTCGTCGGAGGGCGCAAGCCCTCTAGTGCTGATCGGAGGGGGGACCCTCCAGGGAGACGATGGATGGACCGGACGCCGCGCGTCGGGCTGTACGTGTGTCCTTTGTCTGCGGTTGATGTGACCCGCCGACTGCTCCCGTTCTTGTTCGGTATGGTCTTCTGTTCGCAAGCGTGCCAGCGCGAGAGCGCACCGCAGGCTTTGAAGCCCGGCGCATCCAGATCGACCGGGCTCGCTTCCGCCGACAGCGCCGTTTCCAACTCATCGAACTTCAACGGCACTCCCATCGCGTCGGGTCGGACCATCTGGTTCAGTAGCGTGTTCAAGGTCAGCGGCGTCGGATCGAGCGGCGCGACCATCGACGTCCTCGCCTCGAAGATCACCTTCAGCGCCGGCAGCACGCCGTACACGGTCACCGCGCCTGCTGGCAGAGTGACGATCGATCCTGCCGCCACGGCCGCGACGACCACCTTCGATACCAGTTCGGGGACGTGGCGAACGACTGTTCCGCTCCAGTGGTCGGGCAATGCGTTCCTGACGGGAGTCTCGTTTCCGGTCACAGCAAGTCTTCCTGGAGGAATCAATCCGGTGACCTGGTCGGCGGACTTCATTACCGATCCACCGGGAGTGACCATCAACTGGCAATGGGCGGCGGCGGTCTACACGCAGTTCGCGGAGAACAACAATGTGCACGTCAAGCCCGTCGACGATCCGAACTTGAGCGCGTACAAGAACTCGGATCACGCCGGGACGCCCGAGTCCTACAAGCCCTACGTCATCGGAGGAGCGAGGGGCGGGGGCGGCTCGAACTACACCGGCTCGCTCAGCGGCACCGTTACCCTGACGACGCGCGCGTGCACCACGACGTGCGCTGCGCCGAACTCGTGCCAGATGCCACCCGTCTGCCACAGCAACGGAACCTGCTCGTACCAGGCTCTCGCGGACGGGAGTGCCTGCGATGATGGAAATTCGAATACGGTACACGATGCGTGCGCCGCTGGTGTCTGCGCCGGCGTCGATCTGTGCGCGAACGCGACCTGCACGGCCTCGAACCAATGCCATGTGCCGGGGACCTGCGATCACTCGACGGGCACGTGCAGCAATCCGGCCGCTAGCGACGGGACAGCCTGCAATGACGGCAACGCCAACACCGTCAACGATAAATGCACTGCGGGTGTCTGCGCCGGCGTCGATCTGTGCGCGAACGTGAGTTGCACGGCATTGGACCAATGTCACGTGCCTGGAACCTGCAATCACTCGACAGGCACTTGCAGCAATCCTGCCGCGAGCGACGGGACAGCCTGCAATGACAGCAACCCTGACACGGTCAATGACAAGTGCACAGCTGGGACCTGCTCCGGCGTGGATCTCTGCGCCAACCTGATCTGCACGGCGTCAGACCAATGCCATGTGCCAGGGGCCTGCAATCACTCGACGGGCACGTGCAGCAATCCCGCCGCGAGTGACGGGACAGCCTGCACTGACGGCAATCCCAACACGGTAAACGACAGGTGCACTGCTGGCGTCTGCGGGGGCGTCGATCTCTGCGCAAACGTGATCTGCACCGCTTCCGACGAGTGCCGCTCCACCGGCGCCTGTGATCACGCGACCGGCGTTTGTAGCAATCCGCCCGCGCCCGATGGGACCACCTGCACCGGCGGCCAGTGCGCCGCCGGTGTCTGCATCCAGAACGCTCCGTCGAATCATGCGCCGGTCGTGTCAGCCGGAGTTGATCAAACGATCTATCTGTCGGAGCCGCCACCGCCCTCGACACTGTCGTTCCAGATGATCGCGCCGGCTGTCAATGAAGGGGTCGTCGCTGGCATTCCCGGCGGAGCGCTCGTCACATCTCCCAGCCTTGAAGACATCATCAAAGTGTCGGACGACGGCACTTTGACCCCGCTGGCGGCCTTGGGAGAACCGGTGCTTGCGCTGGCGATTGCGGCGGATGGGACCATCTTCGCCTCCGGCGGGAGGGGAGGTGCGCGGATCTTCCGAATCTCGCCGGACGGCACGACGATTGACCCCGCGTGGGCAACGTATCCGAGCTACGACTGGCCCTCACTGACGATCGGCAGCGACGGCTCGCTATACGCAAATGGCTACGCGGGCCTCTGGCGATTCGACGCAGATGGCACCGCCACCCAGGTCTCGCCGTTTTTCGGTTTCGAACCGATCGTTCAGCTTCCGCAAGACGATCGCTATGGACCGCTGTCCGGATTCATCGTCGGGGCGACCGACGGTCAGTTGACGGGCGTCGACGGCAATGGGAACAAAGTCACGTTCGCGCTGAACCTCACCAACGTCGTCGGGATCAAACTCGTCCCGCCGCACGCGACATTCCTTGGGCTCGACGGCGCCGCTCTTTGGGAGGCGGACGCTTCCGCGCTTGCCGGCGATCTCGTCGTTCTCACCTGGTCGAGTGGCCTCTACCGCCTTCGCTGGAACGGGAGCGCCTTCCAGGCGAACCGGATCTCGCCCGCTGACGTGCTCTGGTGGGCGATTGACTTCCGCGGTGGAGAGGCTTCCACGAGCCGCACCGCCGTCGCGCGGTTGTCGGGATCCGCGACGGACGACGGCCTTCCCAATCCTCCCGGGCAGCTCACATTTCAGTGGAGCACGGCTCCCGGAATTTCGCTCGCGAATGCGAACCTGGCGAGCACGACCGCAACCTTCTCGCAGCCTGGCACGTATACGCTCACGCTCACCACGTCCGACTCGGAGCTCACGGGCAGCGCAGACATGCACGTGACCGTCGCCGGCGTGAACCAGGCTCCCGTCGTGAATGCCGGCCCGGATGCGACCGTTTCCATCCAGGACGGCGTCGACCTGGCGGGCAGCGCGCGCGATGACGGAGTCCCGGGTCCGCTCCGCTATACCTGGACCAGGCGAAGCGGGCCGGGCGCCGTTTCATTCGCGAATGCGTCGGCTCCGACCACGCACGTGACGTTCAATACGCTGGGAACCTACGTCCTCGAGCTCGCAGTCAACGATGGCGACTTGACCGGTGTCGATGCCCTTACGGTCGAGGTCACGACGCGCGAAGGCCTGCTGGTCTCGATCACATCTCCTGCGACCGTCGGTCTCAACCGGGACATCCCGTACACGCTGACCGTCACCAATAGCGCGCAGGTCGACTATTCCGACGTGCAAGCCACCGTCGTCGGGCCCGATAGGAACTCTCAGCTGGTCTACTTCGGTCCGATTGCCGCGGGAGCTTCCGCGCAGTCCAGCGGTTCGGTGTTCCCCTCCAGCACGTTCACATATTGGCGTTCGTGGTGGCCGCCGGAGACGGACGCGGATTACCTGGCACGGCTCCACGCCATGTTGGGCGCGCCCGAGCTCGTGGTCGCGAATGCAACCGCGGTGGAAGACACGACGGGCATCGTCCACGTGGGCAGCGCCACGAGCACATCGACGATTGCCTTGGCCATCGTGCGGCCGACGAGCGCCACGTTCAGCCTCGATCCCTTCGTTCCGAACCAGCAAGGTACGTTGACGATCGAGTTGGTAAACGAGGGCAGCCTCGACGCGCACAACGTCTACGCGGACGCGAGGGCGCTCCGCGAATGGAAGACCGTCGACATCCCTGCCGGGCAAACGGGAGAGCTGGTCTATAGCGCAGTTGCTCCGAGCAGCTGGACCGGCGACTTCAGCATCGACCTCCAGACCATCGCTGACGAGGCGAGCATCTACTGGGACGACCAGTTCAATCGCGGATACGGAGACACTTTAGCGCACTGGAGCGGCACGGCCGTCGTTCCCGTGCTCGAGTACGCTCCCAGCGCGCAACCATCGACCGTGCTGCCGTCGCAGCCGATGACGGTGAGCGCATTCATCGCCAACGTCGGCCACGCCGATGCTGTGGACGTTTCGCTTTCCCTTTCGAATGTCACGATCGCGACGATCCCGCCGTTTGCGCCAGGCGACACGCGCGACGTCAGCGTGCCCGGCGCGAAAGCACCGGCGGTGGGATCACGGTCGGCGTACCCGAGCGACGACTGGTACATCTTCTCTCTCCAGTCTCTTCGCGATTCGCAGTTGCAAACCGTGCTCTTCTGGAGCGATATCGCGGGCAGCCAGTACCAGCGGCCTGCATTTGTCGGCTCGCGCCTCGTCCTTCCCATCGTATCGACGTCGCAGATGCCTTCGACCGCGGGACCCCTGTACCTGCGCGATCGGCTGGATATGGACATCGACGTCCGCAACGAGGGGACTGCGGATGCCGTCGCGACGAACGTACAGTTCGGCTTCGACGTGAATGAAGGGCAGTCCGTGATCCAGCCCGCGCGCCTCTCGGCTCTGTTGCCCACGTCGACGATGCTCCCGGGCGCCGACGTCCCCATCGCCTTGCCCGCGGAGATTCCATTCGTGCCGTTCTCGCCCGCGGAACAGGGCAACTACTATTTCTGGCTTCACAGGGCGTCTCGAAATGGGCTTCTCGCGAACGTCGTCGCACAGTGGTCGGACGCCATCGGCAACACCTACGGGCCCGCCGGGAAGCTGTCGTTCATTTCCGTGGCGGTGCCAATCGTCGAGACCGACCTGCAGCAGCTGAAGACGTTCTGCACGTTTTATTATTGCTACTCGGACCACGTTCCCTGGCAGCTCGATCTGACGCCAGGAGCTCAGAACGATCTCGTCTTCCCCTGGAACGCCAGCGGCTCGTCCACTGCCCGGGACGCGCGCATCACGGCCCGGGTGCACGGGACGAGGCAGGTGATCCCGCTGCCGCCGGCGATTCAACCCGGTGATTCCGGGACCGCGACATTTCACTGGAGCGCGCCGTCCAATCCAACGGCGCGCCAGCCGGGGGAAGCGCAGGAGGCGTACCTCACCCGGCTGAGGACGCCGATGACGAACCCGGAGGCAACGCTGGACTTCACCTGGTCCGACGACCACGGCAACCTCTTCGGACCGATCTCTTCCCCTGTGAACAGCGTCGTGCCGCGATTCGTGATCGCCGAACCGAGACCGCTCGTCACCGCCGGCCTCCCCGGCACCGGCGTACAGATGAAGATCGACTGGACCGGAGGCGTCGGTACGGCCGATCTCGTCGTTCACGCGCTGGGAACGGACATCCATCCTCCATACAACGTGAGATTCGGCGATTACGTCTCATACGACTACAACCTGCCGCTCTCGTTCGCCGGCTCGCTCCCGATGGCTCCGGCACGCTCGTCCGCAGGCTCGGACGCTGCCTACACGAGCGCTCTGTCGCTGCTCGAAGCATCGCCGGTTCCGATGAGCTGGCAGATGACATGGACGTCGTACACGGACTCGTACGGTCCGACGGAAGGATCCTTCAACGGCACCGTCATCCTGCCGAATCTGACGGCGCGGACCACGGTCGCTGCAAGCGATGGGCAGACGGCCCAGCGCGTCGGAATCGCGATGACCAACATCGGGCATGCCGCTGCGACCTCGGCGCACGTGCGGTTTCTGTCCGGCAGCGCGCTTCTGCGAGAGCTCGAGGTACCGGTTGCCGCCGGCGCCGTCGCGGACGCAGCGTTCTATGCGCCGATGGACTTCATTGGCGACCGGTTCGACTACCAGTACGTCCTCACCTGGACCGACGCGGCAGGCAATGCTTACGGCCCGCTTCATGGCTCCGGCGCGATCTACCGCGGCGCGAAGAACCAGCCCCCAATCGTCGTGGCAGGCCCCAGTCAGACCGTCTTGCGCTCGGCAGGAGCCGACCTGGCCGGAGCCGTCGAGGACGACGGCCAACCCGGTACCGGCCTGACACAGCGCTGGAGTCAGATCTCCGGACCTGGTTGGACGACGTTCGCCGACGCATCGACCACCGCGACGCACGCTTCGTTCTCACAGATCGGCACCTACGTCCTTCAGCTGTGGGCAAGCGATGGCCAGCTCTCCGCTGCGGACAAGACCATCATCAAGGTGGTCGACCAGATGCTGCCGAATCAACCGCCGATCGTCAGCGCGGGGCCAGAACAGACCCTCACGCTTCCGGGAATGGCGGCGCCGCCTTCCTTCCAACTGCAGACCATCGCGGCCAACCTGCCTTATCCGACCGGACTCGACGACCACCCGGCCAGCGGTAGCGTGCTCGTCTCGGTGAACTACAACGGAGGCTTCCCCTACAACTTCGCCCTCGTGCACCAGGACGGCACATGGGAGCAGTTCTCCGACGTGAAAGGGCTCTGGGACGAGGTCTACTTCGTCACCGGCCGCGACGAGGACGGCCTGGGACACACCTTGGGCGGCTTCGCCGCAGGCGAGGTGTTCGCCGGCACCGGCGTTCCGGGCGACATCATCCGCATTTCACCCGACGGGAAGACGGCGCAGAACCCGTGGACGAACTTGCCTGGCGAGCCGGGCCTCCTGCGCGGGGGACTGGCCTTCGATCACACCGGAGTGTTCGGGTACGATCTGATCATCTCCACCGATCGGGGCGGCATCTGGCGCGTCAACTCGGCCGGCGTCGCCACCCAGCTCGCGCAGCTTGGGCGCTTCCTCGAAGGAGTGATGACCGTCCCCAACGATTCCGCGACTTACGGACCCTGGGCAGGCACGATTCTGACCGCCGCCGAAAGTGAAGGCGCGCTCTACACCATCAACCCCGCCGGCACGGTGACCCGCTGGAACCTCGGGTTCACCTCGCCGGAGAACATGCACCTCGTGCCTCCGGGCGAGAACTTCTTCGGTGTCGATCAGGGCCACTCCGTCTACGGCGCTTCCGCGGATGCGCTCGCGCCTTACGTCGGACAGATCCTGATCACCGAGGAGTTCACGGGGCGGCTCTGGCGCGTCCGCTGGGATGGCACTCAGTTCGTCAAGAACTTGATGGGCGAGACGCCCACGCACTTCTGGGAGGGTGTCGGGTTCTCGCCCGCCGGAATCGGGCCCATCGCAAGCCGGTGGCTGAGCGCCGAGCTGCGCGGGGCGGTGAACGACGACGGCTTGCCGAACCCGCCGGCCCAACTGACGACGGCGTGGACGCGGGTGAGCGGGCCAGGGGCGGTGATCTTCGATAATCCGGGTGCGGCGGCGACGACGGTCCATGTGGAACGCCCGGGAACGTACGTGTTCCGGCTCACGGCGTCGGATTCGGAGCTCAGCGCGAGCTCGGACGTCACGGTGGTCTGGAACCCGCCTGATCAACGGCCCGTCGTCGATGCCGGCGGAGATCAGGTCATTTACTTCCCGGCGACCGCGCAGCTCTCCGGCACCGCGAAGGACGACGGTCTCCCCGCCGGAAGCGCGCTGACCACGGCGTGGAGCGCGGTGTCCGGCCCCGGTAGCATCTCCTTCACCGATGAGCACGCGCTGTCGACCACAGCGAGCTTCTCTTCGCCTGGCAACTACCTGCTCCGGCTGACAGCGACGGACGGGGAGCTCGAAGGCCTCAGCGAGCTGACGATCACCGTCCTGGCCAGCGACGCGAAGCCGTTGGTGTTCGCCGGACCTCCGCAGGAGGTCTACGCCGGGGTCGCCGGCCTGCGTGGATCGGTGAGCGGAGCGCCCGGCCAGGTCCTCGAGATCGCTTGGAGCGTCCTCTCCGGTCCCGGGCAGGTCACATTCGATGATCCGGCTGCGTACCTCACCACCGCCCGGTTCACGAGAGCGGGACTCTACGTGCTCCAGCTCTCCGCCACGGTACCGGCGCAGTCGATCACGGCGAGCGATACGACGACGGTCAGGGTCCTGGCGGCGGACGTGCCGAATTCGCCGCCGACCGCGAACGCCGGCCCGGACCAGCAGGTCACCTGGCCGATCGCCACGGCCTCGTTGCAGGGCAAGGCGTCGGACGATGGATTGCCCTCGCGGCAGCTCACGACTTCCTGGGTCCAGGTGAGCGGTCCCGCGACAGCGCATGTCCAGGTGCCGAACAGCGCGACCACGACTGTCACCGTGGATGAGCCGGGCCGGTACGTATTGAGGCTCGTCGCCTCCGACGGCGCGTTGACGGCAAGCAGCGACGTCGTCCTGACCTTCGCCGGCGCGGGTCATGCCGGACCAGGCGGTGTCTGGGTGACGGCACACGACGCGGAGGCGGCTGCATCGATGGGCCAGAATCCGCTCGGGGCCCAGCGCCAGCTTCAACTCGCCCTCGCCTATCTGGCCAGCGACACGGTGACGCCCAGGCTGCTGGTGGTCACGCGCGAACGAGTCAACTACTTCGCCCCGACCTGGCCCGAAGCGGGACTGGCGGCCATCGGCCTTCCGCGCCTCCTCTACGACGAGGCCAGCGCGCACCCCGACGCCTCGATGGTGAACCTGGCTACCGTGGACTTCAACCGCTACGACGTCGTGCTGGTCGTGTCCGACGGTCGCGGGCCCTTGAGCCAGAGCGAGGTCGATGGGCTAAGCGCGCGGAAGGAAGACTTGCGGCGCTTCGTCAACGCCGGCGGCAGCGTGATCGCGATGGCGGAGTCGGGCCTCGGTCCCGACGTCGTGAACCCGGTCCGGACGAACTTGTTCGGCTTCCTGTCTCTCCCGGTAACAGCGGCGGCGATGCAGGGCTCCGGAATCGGCAACACGGTTGCGGCGGCGGGGGCTCGGCTCGGCCTGACCGACGCCGACGTGAACGGCGATCCGACCTGGGAGGTGTTCACCTCGAGCGGCAACATGGAGGTGATCGACCGCGATTCGGCCGGCCGAATCCTGACGCTGGCCGTGCGCGATCACTCGCTGGCGACCGGGAGCGCCATCACCAATGAAGCGCCCACGGTGTCAGTGCCGGCAGCGGGCTTCGTCCACCTCAACCAGGTCGCCCAGCTTGCCGGCACGGTCACCGATGACGGCGTGCCGGCCGGTGTTGCGTTGACCGTGAGTTGGACGCAGGTGAGTGGCCCAGGCACGACCACGTTCGCAAACGCGGCGAGCGCGTCGACCACGGCGACGTTCTCGCAAGTCGGCCGCTACATCCTGCGGCTCAGCGCTAGCGACTCGTTGTTGTCGAGCTCGGCCGACGTGCTCATCGATGTCCTCGACGCGAACGAGGCGCCCATCGTCAGCGCCGGCCCGGACCAGGACATCGCCTCCTCGTCGACGCGCCTGGAGGGTTCTGTGAGCGACGACGGGCATCCCGTGGGCGCCGCGCTCACCTGGGGCTGGCAGGAGGAGAGTGGTCCCGGCAACGTGAAATTCGCGGATCCTTCGTTGCTCACGACGGTGGCGACGTTCGCGGAGCCGGGAACATACGTGCTGCGCCTGTGGGCCAGCGACACCGACCTCTACGCGCAGAGCGAGGTGGTGATCCACGTCCAGGACTCGTTTGGCCGCAATCAGGCGCCCTTCGTCGACGTTGGGCTCGACCCGGTCTACGTCACGCTGACGGGTGCGACGGTGCGGGTCCAGCTCGCCGGCACCGTGGTCGATGACGGCCGGCCCTCGAACGTGACGCACTCGCTGTGGTCGCTCGCCAAGGGCCCCGCCGCGGTGCAGTTCGCGGACGCCACCTCGCCGCAGACAACGGCGACGTTGACGGCGCCGGGAACCTACACGCTGCGGCTGTCCGCCACCGACACCGAGCTGACGGCATCGGCGACGCTCACCGTCGTCGTGCTGGGCGAGAACAACCAGCCGCCCATCGTTGGTGCGGGCAGTTACGCCCCGCTTGCCTATACGCAGCGCGATCTGCATCTGGCCGGGACGGCCGTCGATGACGGGAACCCCGCGCCTGCGCACCTCGTCGCGACCTGGTCGCTGCGGGCGGGCGCAGGTACGGCGAGGTTCGACGATGTGCACGACCTTAACACCGTGGTGCACTTCTCGTGGCCCGGTCAGTACGTCCTGCATCTCCACGTCACCGACGGGGAGCTGTCGTCGTTCGATGAGGTGGTCGTCACGGTCGGCGCGGCAGCAGGGAGCGCGCCGGCTGTCGCTCTCACCTCGCCCGATGAGGGGCAGGCGGTCACTTCTGCGGTGGACGTGGTGGGCTCGGTCAGCGGCGGCGAGTGGCAGCTCGAGCTGGCGCTGGGGGCGGATGACACGCTTCCGCAGACGTATCGCAGGATCGCGGGAGGTACGGGCGCCATCTCCGGAGTGTTGGCGACTCTCGATCCGACGCAACTCCTGAACGGCACCTATTCGCTGCGGCTGCGCGCGTTCACGGAGGGCGGAGAAGCGGAGGATCGGCGCAGCGTCTTCGTCGACAAGAATCTCAAGATCGGCACCTTCGCGTTTGCCGTCACCGACCTGACCGTGCCGGTACCTGGGCTGCCGGTGCAGGTGATCCGCAGCTACGACTCGCGAGACAGCCGCGACGGCGACTTCGGGCAGGGCTGGTCGCTCTCGCTCTCGGACGTCCGCCTGGAGAAGAGCGCCGTTCTGGGGAAGTTCTGGGCTGAGCGGATCCAAGGATCGTACGCGTTCCCCTCGTACTGCCTGGAGACCACGCGGCCGGAAGTGGTGACGGTGACGTTCCCCACCGGCAAGGTCTATCGATTCGACGCGACCCTGTCGATCACCTGCCAGCCGCTGGCGCCGATCGACACCGCGGAGCTGCAGTTCACGCCGCAGAAGGGCACGGTGGGGTCGCTGCGCGTGCTGGATCGGTTGCCGGTCGTCGCCGTCAGTCGACCCTACGGCCTGGGCGCGTCGGTGCAGCTCCTCGATTCCGACGGGAGCGTGTACAACCCGCGCGACTTCGTGCTCACCACCGAGGACGGCACGCAGTACGCCATCCACCAGGGCCGCGGGCTGACCTGGGTACAAGACCGGAACGGCAACCGGCTGACCTTCTCGCCCGCGGGAATCGCTTCATCGGCGGGCAAGAGCGTCACGTTCCTGCGCGACGCCGCCGGGCACATCACGGAGATCACCGATCCCAACGGCAACTCCCTGCTCTATGGCTACGACGAGCGCGGCGACATGGTCTCGTTCACCGACCGCGCCGGCAACACCACGAAGTTCGCCTACAGCCCTGCGCACCAGCTGCTGACGATCACCGATCCAAGGGGCAAGCAGGTGCTCGGCAATCACTACGACGACTCCGGCCGACTCGCGTCGACGGACGACGCGGCAGGGAAGTCAATCGTCTTCGGACACGACCTCGAGCACCATCGGGAGACGGTGACCGATCGCTCGGGGAAGACCACCACTTACGAGTACGATCGGGACGGGAACGTGGTGCACGTCGTGGACGCGCTCGGGCACGAGACGTTCTCGACCTACGACGAGAACGACAACAAGCTGAGCGAGACGGACGCGCTTGGGCACACGACGAGTTGGACCTACGACGCGCACAACAACAAGACTTCGGAGAAGAATCCGCTCGGACACATCACGAAGTGGACGTACGACGACTTCGTCAACCTCGTCACGATGGAGGACCCGCTTCACCACATCACGACCAACGAGCGCGCCACCATCGCGGTCTGCGGGCAATCCACTCCGAGTGGAAACCTGCTCTCAGTTACCAACGCGAAGGGCGAGAAGACGACTTACACCTACAACTGTGATGGAACTGTAGCCACGCAG
>VAWR01000076.1:12342-18474 GCA_005885245.1 Actinomycetota bacterium
ACTCCGGAGGGCTGCCTCAGTCGGTGACGGACGCGCTCGGGAACGTCACCTCCTACATCTACGACGCAAACGGAAACCAGAAGACGAAGACCCGGACGCGCACCGTCGCTGGCGTCGTAGAGACGCTGGTCACCTCGTCCGAGTACAATGCCAATGGGCAGCGTACGAAGGTGACGTATCCAGACGCGACGCTCACCCGCACGGACTACAACGAGATCGGCAAACCGAAGTCGACCTTCGATCAGCTCGGACGCGAGACGAAGTATGCCTACGATGACCAGGGCCGGCTGACCGTTACGACCTATCCGGATCAGACGACCTCGAACACCACCTACGACGAGAACGGCCGGCAGAAGACCACGACCGATCGCGCAGGAAGGACGACTTCGTTCGAATACGACGAGGTGGGCCGGCTCAAGACCACCACCTACGCGGACTTGACCTCCCGGACCACCGAATACGACGAGGTCGGGCGGGTGCGCCGGAGCCTGGACGAGCTCGGGCATCCCACCATCGTCGGCTACGATGACGCGGGCCGGCGCACCAGTGTCACCGACGCGCTGGGCAAGGTTGCCACCGACGCGCTGGGCAAGGTGACGGCCTTCGCGTACGACGAGGCCGGCAACCAGAGATCGGTCGCCGACGCGAACCAGCACACCATTCTCTACGGATACGACGAGCTGAATCGCCAGATCGCGGTGACGTATCCAGACCTCACGCAGGAGACCACCGAGTACGACGTCCAGGGCAACCGCGAGGCCCGCATCGATCAGGCGAACATACGCACCGAGTACGGCTACGACGTCCTGGGTCACCTCACCTCGGTGACCAACAAGAACATCAACGGCATAGACCTGGTCACCCGCTACGGGTACGACGAATTGGGCAACCGGATCTCGCAGACGGACGCCAACGGGCACACCACGAGGTTTGCCTACGACGGTCTGGGCCGCCGAAAGTCGCGGACCTTGCCGCTCGGACAGATAGAGGCGTTCACGTACTTCGCCGACGGGCAGCTGCATACGCGCACGGACTTCAACGGCCACACCACGAGTTACGCCTATGACGACGCGGGCCGGCTGAGCACGCGCATCCCGGACGACTCTTTCGCCTCGGAAGTGCCGGTCAGCTTTACCTACTGGCCGAGCGGCCGGCGCAAGACCATGACGGATTCGACTGGGGTGACCAGCTACGGCTACGATCAGCGTGATCGCCTGCTCACGAAATCCAGCCCCGAAGGCAGTCTGACGTACACTTATGACGTGGCTGGCAACCGCAAGACCGTCCAGAGCGACAGCGGCGCCTACGGAGTCAGGTACGACTATGACGCGCTCAACCGACTCAGCTCGGTCAGCGACCAGACCGGCGGCGGCGGCACGACCACGTACCATTACGACGACGGCGGGCGGCTCAGCTCCTACGATTACCCGAACGGCGTGAGTAGCGGGTTCACCTACGACGCGCTCAACCGGGTGCAGTCGATGAAGATCGGCAGTGCGCTCGGCACCGCAAGCGAGAACCTGGTCGCGTCGTATGGGTACACGTTCTACGCCACGGGGAACCGGCACACCGTGGCGGAGCTGAACGGCCGACGTGTCACCTGGAGCTACGACAAGCTCTGGCGGCTGACCAATGAGACCATCGCTGGCTCTTCCGCGAATGGCTCCATCTCCTACGTCTACGACAACGTCGGCAACCGGCTGTCGCGCAGCAGTTCCGTCAGTGGGATCGCGAACCAGACCCAGACCTACGACAACAACGACCGGCTGCTCGCGGACGGCTGGGACCCGAACGGCAACACGCTCTCCACCAACGGCAGCCAGTACAGCTACGACAGTGAGGATCGCCTGCGCAGCCTGAACTCTTCACAGGCGCAGTACCTCTACGATGGGGACGGGCAGCTCGTCTCGAGGACCGCAAGCGGCGTCACTACCACATACCTCATCGACTCGGAGAACCCCACCGGCTACACCCAGATCGCCGAGGAGCGCGTCTCCGGCGCTGCCCTGAAGAGCCACGTCTACGGCCTGCAGCGCATCTCGATCCGGCAGAGCGGCGGCCTTCACTACTATGGCTACGACGCGCACTCCGGTGTCCGGCTGGTGGCGAACGGCGACGGCTCAGTCACCGACACCTGGGACTATGACGCATTCGGGAACGTAATCGGTCGCACGGGGTCCACGGAGAACGCCTTCACATATCGCGGCGAGCAGATCGACACGAGCCTCGGGCTCCAGTACCTACGCTCGCGGTGGATGGATCCAGGAAAGGGAAGATTCTGGACGAGAGACGGATACGAGGGCCGCGCCTCCCGCCCGGGCTCGCTCAACCTCTACGCGTATGCCGATGTCAACCCCGTCGCAGGCTTCGATCCCCAGGGCCACGAAACGTTGGTCGACATGGTGAGCTCACTGGGAATCGCGTCGACCCTGGCATCGCTGGCGATCAGCTCTGCTTCCAGCCTGACCCTCGCTGCCGGACGGCTCGCGGCAGGGAAACTCCCCGACGCAATCGGGTTCGGCGCGTTCTTCGCGGCCGGGGGCTCCGGATCATCGGGGCTGGGCGTTGCGCCGCTGCTCGGCTTCGAGCAGGTCTATTATCCCAAGCTGCACCTCGCCGTGAGCTACGGGTTCGGCGGGGCGGAGCCGTCGTTCTCCGTTGGAGAGCTCGCACAGGCGGTGCATGGAGGTTGTGGTCCCGTCCATTGCGAGGTCGGCGCTTTCCAGGCTTGGTACTGGAACGCCGAGGACGCGCACCCCGACCCGTTCTTGCTCGCCGGACAGGCCATGGCAGGCGCATTCATCGGCTACGAGCACGCTCTGAACGACCCCGCCTGGGCAGCGCTGGTCGGGGTGACCTCCGACACTTCGACGTCGATGTTCGGCGTTCTCGGAGGGAGCCGCCAACTGGCGTCGTATTCGGAATCGAAAGGACAGATGATCAACGAGATCATCGGTCTCCAGGCCGCGTTCTCCGCGGTCTTCGACGTGCGGACGGGAGCAGTGGGAGTCGGCGGGCTCGCCGGTATCGTCATCAATACGGGTTCCGCAGCGCTCTGGGTGAACAAGAAGTACGGGCCATAGCCTTCCCATGACCTGCATCCTTCTCAGTGGAGCGACGGGATTCGTCGGCGGGGCGACAGCCCGTCGGCTCCTCGAGGACGACCGTGTGGATCGGCTCGTGCTGCTGGCGAGATCGAGCGACAACCTGAAGGGTCGCGATCGGTTGCTCCAGTCCATCTCGCGATTTGGACCGGTTCCCGAGCGGTGGCGGCGGGTCGAGGTCATCACCGGCGATCTAACGACGGTCGCGCTCGATCGCGCCGTCGTTGACGCCGTCACCCACGTGATCCACGCGGCGGCGTGTACCTCCCTCCGGTCGGTGAAGAGGGTCCGCGAGTCGAATGTCGCGGGGACGGCTGCGATCGCCGACCAACTGGAAGAAGCTCCACGCCTTCGCCGGTTCCTCTTCGTGAGCACGGCGTACCGGTGCGGGATCACGGATGCGCGGGTGGTGAACGAAGACACTCCGGCGGCACCGGAACACGTCGCCGAGTACACGCGAAGCAAGTCTCGGGCGGAAGAGGATCTCCTGAGCCGGAGGAGCTTCCCCCTCCTGATCGCGCGCCCGTCCGTCGTCGTCGGCCACTCGCGCCTGGGGGTGAAGCCATCGGCTAGCATGTTCTGGTATTACCGCGCTCTTGCAGAAGCCGGAGTCAGCCCCTTCGCGCCGGACAAGCGGCGGGATATCGTTCCGGTGGACCATGTCGCCGACGCGCTGGTATTCCTGACGTTCTCTCCGTCGCCACGCCATCGCTGCTATCACGTATCGGCCGGCGCGCGCTCGTCGGTTCGCTGGGGTGACATCGAGGCCGGGTTCGCGAGTTGCGGGCTAGCAAGCACGCGGCGTCAATCCGTGGACCCGTCGACCCTTGCGACGCATCCAGCCCTGGAGGCCATCGCCGCATCCGACCGCAACTTTCGCGCAGGGGTCGAAGCATGCGCCCGCTTCTCGGGATTGCCCATCGAGTGGTTCGCGAACGAGCGCCTGGTGGCGGAGGGCATGCCGCCTCCGCCGCCGTTCACCGACTACCTTCGACGCTGCATCGAAAGTTCCAGTCGGAGCGTGCTCGAGCAGATGCGTGACGACGCCTGAATTCTGCGCGGGTCTGTCGATCGGGGCGGAAGCGTACCGCGAATGGATCCATCGCGCCGTGTTCGATTGCTGCAAGTGGAGCTTCTCCTCGGGGGACACTCCGACCCTTTGCCGTTATCCAATTCTGATCCGGAGGAGCGCCTGGGCGCGGATTGCGTCGGTCGCGGAGAGCCTCGCAGCTGAGGCCGACGATGCCGAACGCGAGCTGATTGGCCGGCCTGATCTTCACGAATCCCTCGGACTTCCTCGTAAGACGCGGGTCGCTCTCGCCAAGGCGCGATTCTCGCCGGGGCCGCGGTACGTCCGCTTCGATTTCCATCCCACGCCCGAGGGATTGCGAATCTCCGAGGGGAACTGCGACGTGTCTGGCGGCGTGCACGAGTCGTCGGAATTGACCCGCTGGCTCGCGGCGCATCTTGGCCTGTCGCCCCCGGGGGACCCGTCGCGCGAACTTGCGCGCGCCCTCTCGCGCCACTTCGGGAAGCGAGCCCTGGTGGGCCTCCTTCATCTCTCGATGTACGCTGAGGACCGCGAGGTTGTGACCTGTCTCGCCCGGCGCATGGAGGAGGAGGGGTTGAATGCCGTCCTCGTCGACGGCAGCCAGCTTCGCCCGTCGCTGCGCGCACGCGTCGAGGGAAGGGAAGTAGAGCTCGACGTTCTGTTCCGTTTCTTTCCCGCCGATTGGCTGGAGCGCCTCGACGATGGCACTGGCTGGCCCGAGCTGTTCGCCTCGGCAGCCGTCTGCAACCCGGTCACGACGATACTGACACAATCGAAGCGCTTTCCTCTCGTTTGGCCTCAATTGCGGAGCTCTTGCGATTTCTGGAAGGCCTATCTGCCGGAAGCCCGTGAGCCGACGGGAAATCCGCCTGGCCCCGGCTGGGTATACAAGCCGGCGCTCGGCCACGAGGGATTGGGCGTCTCGATCGAGGGCGTGACACCGCCTGAATCGATGGCTCGCGTGCTGAAAGAGGTGCGGAGAAGCCCGGAGGAATGGGTCGCGCAGCGCAGGTTCGAGTTCCTTCCGATCGATACTCCGGACGGTCTGAGGTATACGTGTCTCGGTGTTCACGTGGTGGACGGAAGCGCCGCGGGAGCGTATGCGAGAGTGAGCCAACGGCCGATCATCGATGACACGGCGCAAGAAGCGGTCGTGCTGATGGAGAACCGGTGAGCAACGAGGCGATCTTTGCCACATGGAGTGCGGCCGCGGGGCCGTGGGCGCAATGGATCAAAGCGTCCCTTTTTGCCCAGGCTCCGGCGGGCGTCGAGCCAATCACGCCCGCACCGCGCGATGTGAGCTGGGCGCCCGCAGCAGCGGATACAGCCCTGGTGGTGGACCTGCCGGGGGTGGAGTCGATCGCGTTCGGCTGCTCACTTGCATCTCGAGGCTACTGTCCCGTTCCGGCCTTCAACACCAGCCCGGGAACGACTGCAGAGGTGGTGAAGACCTGGGACATCATGGCGGCGTTGCTGGGAGCTGCGCCGCTACTTCCACAATCGAATGTGGGCCCGCCGGCATTCCTCCTGGACATCAAGCGCACCGGACAGGACGCGCCTTTGACGGACGCGACCTTCGACAACCGATGGTTCGTGTTCAAGAGCGACTTGCCGAGCGCGCAGCGGCTGCGCGAGCAGGGCATTCGACGGCTGGCCGTCGTTTGCAGGGAAGGCCGATTCGGATTCGACCTGCGCGATGCGCTGGCGGAGCACCGGGACCTCGAGCTCTCCGTGCTCGATGCACAGACGGGATCGGCCGGCCCGTTTCCGCCTCCCGCTTCGGGAGTCGTTCGCATGTTCAGGACGTTCGGACGACTTCTGCGACGGAACATGGACGGCAGTTTCGGGCGTCCGATCTCCCACGGGTGATCATCGTGTTGTGCGCACCCGTTCGTGAGCACCTGTCAGCCCGGGCTATGCATTCACGCTTCCTGCCAAAATGGCCGCTACTGGGTTCCTGCTATTCAAAGGTACTTA
>VAWR01000076.1:18487-18964 GCA_005885245.1 Actinomycetota bacterium
GCCACTGGCTGCTATGCTCAAGCTCACCCAAGAGACTCGATGGACCGACGCGGCCTTGACCCTCGGCGAATCTCCGGGTGGCGATCCTTCGTACTGGCAACTCGGCCTACGCACGAATACCTTCTCCTTGACCCGCGGCTTAGCAACTTCCTATCGGCGGCCGTCGGAATGGTTGCAGGAACTGGGTACGACGGCTGGAGCGGCGGTTCAATATGTCTTGAACTCCCTGTCTGCGCCTCCGCCGAGTCAAACAAATGATGGAGTAGCGAGCTACATTGATGCGGTGGCTCGATGACGAATCCCAGGCCGTTTGTGCAGAGGCCGGCGTGGAGAGTGATTGGCGCTGCGGTCACGCTTGGGCTCGCTGTCGCTGGCGACTGGTGGCAGGCCCTGGGTAGACTCTGTGTTCTATGGGTTCTGCTCTGGATCTCAATTACAGGCGTCTGGTCGTCGGCGGTATTGATGCACGATAGACGC
>VAWR01000135.1 GCA_005885245.1 Actinomycetota bacterium
GCTGGAGCAAGCCTTTACGGATCGGGAAGTACTTCTTGAGGCTGCGGACCTCGACGAGCGGGTCACCGCCGTTGCGCTCGCTCATAGGCCGACCTGTGGCCTATGAGCGGTGGAAGGGGCGTAAGGGGAAACCGGGAGGTTTCCCCTTTCTTTCTCCTCGGCCCACGCGGCGATCTCAGCGGCGCGGGGGTCGAGGCGATCCCTAAAGGAGGGAGCTCGTGAGGGAAACATGGTTTCCCTCATGCGAGCGAGCCGAAGGCGAGGGAGGCTCACGCGGCTTCCTCTTCGCCGGCGATCGTCGCCTCGCGAAGCCGGCGCTTCTCGTCCACCGAGAGCCAGCACCGATCGAGATGGCCCGGCTCCTCGACCCGGTTCTCGAGACGCGGCTCCTCCATGCACTTGTCGAAGGCGTGCGGGCAACGCGGTCGGAACTTGCAGCCGGTCGGCGACCGGATCAGCGACGGCGGCGTGCCCTTGATCGAGTGGAGCCGCTCCTGCCGCGGCCGGTCGAGTCGAGGGATCGACCCGAGGAGGCCCCAGGTGTAAGGCATCTGCGGGTCGTAGAAGAGCTTCCTCGTCGGCGCACGCTCCACCACCCGCCCGGCGTACATGACGACGATTTCGTCCGCCACGTCGGCGACGACGCCGAGATCGTGCGTGATCAGAATCACCGCGGAGTTGAACTCGTCCTTCAACCGGTCGACCAGCTCGATGATCTGGGCCTGGATGGTCACGTCGAGCGCGGTCGTCGGCTCGTCGGCGATCAGGACGTCCGGGTTGCACGCGAGCGCCATCGCGATCATGGCGCGCTGCCGCATGCCACCCGAGAACTCGTGCGGAAAGTTGTCAACGCGGGATTCGGCGTTCGGGATCCCGACTTGCTTCAGTAGCTCGATGGCTCGCAGTCGAGCGGCGCGCTTGTCGGTCTTCTCGTGGATCTGAATGGCCTCGCAGATCTGCGCGCCGACCGTGTAGACCGGGTTGAGCGAGGTCATCGGGTCCTGGAAGATCATCGACATCTCGTTGCCCCGAACTTCCTGCAGCTCGTCCTCGTTCATAGCGAGCACGTTGCGACCCTTGTAGAGAACCTCGCCCTCGAAGCGGGTGTTCTTCTCCTTCGTCAGGCCGAGGAGCGTCATGGCCGTGACGCTCTTGCCGGAGCCGGACTCGCCGACGATCCCGAGCACCTCGCCGCGGGCGAGCTCGAAGCTCACTCCGTCCACGGCGCGGACGATCCCGTCCTCGGTCGCGAACTGGACCTTCAGGTCCTTGACCTCGATCAGGCGCTCAGGCATCAGCGACTAGGTCGGCCGGATGCGGGGATCGAGCCAGGCGTACAGCAGATCCACGACGACGCTGAAGAGGACGATGAAGAACGTCGCATAGATGGTGACTCCCATGATCGGTGGTAGATCCAGGCTCTGCACGGAGTCCGCCGCGTACTGGCCGACGCCCCTGAGATTGAACACCGTCTCGGTCAGGATGGCGCTGCCGCCGATCACGGCCGCGAAATCCAGCCCGAAGAGCGTGACGATCGGGATCAGCGAATTGCGGAGGACGTGCTTCACGAGGACCCGTCTCGGGGGCAGGCCTTTCGCCTTGGCCGTCCGGACGTAGTCCTCGTTGATCGTGTCGAGAACGTTCGACCGCAGCACGCGGCCGTAGAAGCCGATGAAGAGGACGGCGAGCACGGTCCACGGCATCAGGAGGTGGACGAACCACTGCCATGGGTTCACGGTCAGGCCGACGTACTCCCCGTCTGGTAAGAAACTTAACGGGTGTCCTTCGGCGAAGAGGTAGCGGGAGATCAGCCCGAGCCAGAAGACCGGCATGGAGATGCCGATGAGCGCGAGCACGGTGATCACCCTGTCGGATAAGCGACCGGCCGTGACGGCAGAGATCACTCCGACGAGGATGCCGAAGCCGAGCCAGATGATGCCTGCACCGATCGTCAGCGACAACGTGGCGGGGATACCCCTCTTGATCTCCTGCACGACGTTGAGCTGGCTCGAGTACGACTTCAGGCTCCCGGTGAAGAGCGACTGCATCATCGCCCAGTACTGGGAATAGAAGGGGTCGTTCAGATGCAGCTTCTGGCGGATGTCGGCGATGTTCTGATCCGTCGCCAGTCGACCGGCGATCCGAGGTGCAGGATCGCCGCCCGGGATCTTCACGAAGATCAGATACGTGATGAAGCTGACCGCGACGAGCACGAGGAACGCGCCGACCAGCCGTCTGACGAGGAAGGCCAGCATCAGTGCTCGATCCTCACCTTTGCACGCGGATCGAGAGCGTCGCGCAGCCCGTCTCCGAAGATGTTCAGGGCGAGCACGGTCAGTACGATCGCGATCCCGGGGATGATCGCGAGCCAGGGCGCGGTCTGGATCCGGCTCTGACCGTCCGCGATCAGCGTTCCCCAGGACGGGTTCGGCGGTTGCACACCGGCGCCGAGGAACGAGAGACCTGCCTCGGTGAGGATGTTGTTCGCGATGATCAGCGCGAAGAACACGAGCACAGAGGACGCAATGTTCGGCAGGAGCTCGCTGAACATGACGCGCACGCCACCGGCGCCCTGCGCGGTCGCCGCCTCGATGAACTCCTTCTCACGTAGCGAAAGGATCTGACCGCGTAGCGGCCTCCCGATGTACGGGATCAAGACGTACGAGATCACGAGGGTCGGAATCCAAAGGCTGCCGCTCTGGATGGAGATGCCGAAGTGGTGGAACCCGTTGATCGAGAGCGCCGTGCCCAGTGCAATCGCGAGCAGCAGGACCGGGAAGGCCCAGATCAAGTCGAAGAAGCGCGCGATCACCCAGTCGACCCAGCCGCCGTAGTAGCCGGCGATCAGGGCCAGCACGAGCGCGAACAACGTGCAGATGAGCGCCGAGCCGATTCCGACCTTCAGCGAGTTCAGGCCGCCGTAGAGAAGGCGCACGGCGACATCGCGCCCCTGGGTGTCCGCGCCGAAGACGTACTTGCCGCCCGCGTGCCAGAGCTGGGGCCCGACGGGAATGCCGCCGGCCTTGAAGGTGCCGCCGGTGAACCCGCCCTTCGAGACGACTTCCACCTGCTTGCCGCCCCTCGTAAAGGTCTCACCGAGGTGGTTGTCGTTGGGCCCCGTCCCTGCGACGTGATGCGCGTAGGGACCTGCGAGCAAGCACATGACCACAATCACGACGAACAGGGCGAGGAAGCCGAGCGCGACGTAGTTCCTCCTCAGGCGGCGCCACGCGAGGAGCCAGGGACTCTTCCCCTCGATCGCCCCTCCCTCGTCCGCGGCGAGCGCCGCAGCCGAGTCGAGCGAAAAATCGGTCGTGGACTCGGTCGCCACCTGCTTCCTTCTTCCCTCTGCCCGAACGATTACTCGGAGAGAGGGCCCTGCGCCAGGGCCCTCTCTCCTGAGGCCCTGCCTACTTCATACAGCTCAGACCGTAATCCCAGTACGTCACGACACCGAACGTGTAGCAGCTCATGTCGATCTTGGGTCCGAAGAAGTCCGTCGAGGACTTGTTCATGTACGGAACCGTCGTGGCGTACGTAACCATCAGGTCGCGGTCTACCTTCGCCCACCTGTCGTTGACCGCCGGGGTGTTCTGGGCCTCCTTCTTCAACGCGTCGATCTCCTTGTCGACCGACGGTACGTTCACATTGCCGACGTTGTTGTTGTGGGTCTTGGTGATCCGCTCACCGCTGAGCAGAACGTCGAACCAGTCGAGCGGGTGCGGATAGTCCTGGAACCAGTTGGTGAACATGGCCTGGGCCTTGGTGGCCTGGTTTCCGATCGTCTGGAAGTAGACCTGGTGGCTCAGAAGATGCAGCTTCGGCTTGTAGCCGATCTTCGTCAGCTGGTTCGCCAGGTACTCGGTCGTCGACTTCGACGGATCCTCGTTCGGCCCGTAGACGTCGACGGACTGCCCGTTCGTTCCGGACTGCTGGACGAGCTGCTTCGCCTTCGCCAGGTCGAACGACCAGGCGTTGATCTTCTTGTATTGCGGATAGCCCGGCGGGAGGAAGTTCTGCGTCGGCCTCCCGAGACCACCGTAGATACCCGAGATGATCGCGTTCGGATCGAGCGCGTACTGGACCGCCTTCCGCGCCTTGATGTTGTCGAATGGCGGGATGGCGTTGTTCAGCGCGAAATAGTACGTGTTGGCGTTCGTGTAGATCCTCAGCTGATCCTTGTACTTCGACTGCGCCTCCGGGAGGCGGTCGTTCGGGACCGGCTGGAAGTCGTAGTCGGACTGGCCGCTGACGACCTGCTGGTACGCCGCCACCGGGTCGGTGATGATCTTGCCGACGACCTTGTCCGGATTCCCGGACGGCATCGTCGGAATCTGGTTGTTGTAGTGCGGGTTCCGGACGATCGTGAAGCTTCGGCTCGGGGTGTAGCTCTGGACCATGTACGGGCCGGTCGCCGGAATCGGCTTCGTCGACTGGTCACTCGCCGGCGTCCCGCTCGGCACGAAGTCCGAAAACTCGAGCGCGAGGATGTAGAGGAAGTCGCCTCGTGGATTGTCGAGCTTGATCTCGATCGTGCCCGCGGAGTCATCGGGAATGATTCCGGAGATGTGGCCCTTCTTCGTGGTCGCGAACCCGCTTGCGCCGCTCACGCCCTGGATGTCGGAGTAGAAGCCCACGCCCGGCGAATCCATCTTGAAGTCGCGTTCGATCGCGTACCTGAAGTCGCTCGCCTTGACCGCTGTCCCGTCGGAGTACTTGAGACCCTTGCGCAAGGTGAACTTGTAGTCCTTGCCGTCCGCCGAGATCGTCGGCTCGCTGGCTGCAAGGTACGGCACGAGTTGCGCGCCTGCCGGACCCGATTCGTGCTTGTAGCCCATCAGGCCCGTCCAGACGTAGTTCGTCAACTGGTACGCGGCAACCGTGTAGTAGAGGGCCGGATCCATGTAGTCCGGCGCATCCCAGACGACGCGCAAAAGCGGATACGTCTTGCCGCTGCTACCCGCGTTGCTGCCCCCGCTCGAGGATTTCTTGCCTCCTCCGCCGCAGCCGGCGGCGAGCAGGGCAAGAGCGGCCAGGAGCGCCACCGCGCCGACCGGCCGGAGCAATTTCAATCTACGTTTCACTATCGAACTCCTCCCGTTGGGTCTGCCACGGCGGCCGGACCTCCCTCGTCCGCACGCGGATCGCTGATTCTTACAGACGTCTTTCCGCCTTAGCCGTTAGTACGAAACGGCTTCAGCGCCGGATTAGCCGGGCCGGGGTCGCCGCCCACCATTACGGACGTCTCTGTGTGCAGACGTCATGGCGTAGCCACCCCTTGCCATCGAACATATGTTCGCTTAGGCTGGCAGCCATGCAACTCCGGCTCGACTCGGCTGACCGGCTCGTCGAGCTCGTCGAGGAGCGGCGGGGCCCTGTCTACGCCGAGGAGGCGGCACGGCGGCTTTTCGCCCTCCGCCACGCGCCCCTGGGTCTCGCGCGGAGTCTCCTGGACGAGGTGATCGGCGAGGATGCGCGCCTCGCCTGGTGCGGTGACGCCGTCGGGCTGGCGGAGCCTCCGGGCGCCGATCTGCTCCTCGAGGATGCCGCCTTCGTCGTGGTCGACCTGGAGACCACGGGGCTGCGGCCGGGGAGCTCGCACATCTGCGAGATCGGCGCCGTGCGCGTACGGGAGTTCGAGCTCGAGGAGGAGTTCGAGCTGCTCGTGGATCCGGGGGTACCGCTCGGGCCGGCGATCAGTGCTCTGACAGGTCTCCGCGACGCCGAGCTGCGCGGGCAGGCTCATCCGACCATCGGCGTCCGTCGCTTTCTCGAGTTCGCCGGTGATGGCGTCCTCGTCGCGCACAACGCCCGCTTCGATCTCGCCTTTCTCGACCGCGAGACGGAGCGTCTCACCGGGGCGCGGCTGGCCGGGCCCGTCGTCGACACGGTCGGGCTCGCGCGACGGCTGCTCGCGGGCCGGACGCCCCGCGCCGGCCTCGCCTCGCTCTCGCAGTTCTTCGGGACGGCGGCTCGACCATGCCATCGCGCGCTCCCCGACGCTCAGGCGACGGCGGAGATCCTCGTCCAGCTCATCGGACTGGCGCAGGAACGCGGTGCGCGCACCGTGGCCGACCTCGTCGAGCTTGCCGCGCCGCGGGTCCGCAAGGTGTACGCGAAACGGACACTGGCCTTTGGCGCACCCCCTTCACCCGGCGTCTACCTCTTCCGCGACCGTCACGACCAGGTGTTGTACGTCGGCCGTGCCCGTGATCTCCGTGCGCGCCTTCGCTCCTACTTCAGGTCGGAACGCCAACGTCCCGCAGTCGAGGCTGCGCTGTCGGCTCTCGACCGCATCGAGTGGCGAGTCATGGGCTCGGAGCTCGAGGCCTCACTGGAAGAGCTGCGATTGTTGCGCGAGCTCCGGCCACCCGCAAATGCTCGCAACACACGCGCCGATCGGTATGTGTACCTCCGTCGACGCGGAGACAAGCTCGTCTGCTCTCAGACGCCCGCCGAGCTCGGTCCGCTGCGAAGCCGGTCGCGCGCCCGGCTCGCGTGTCGGGCGCTGGACGGCGCGTCTCGTGAAGAGCTCGAACGTCCTGAGCTCGCTCTGCCTCGGCTGAATCAGCGCCTCCACCACCTTGCTGAGTGCCGCCGCTACGAAGATGCAGCGCGTCTGCGGGACCGTATCGCTGCACTGGAGCAGCTCGTCCGCCAGCTGACGCGCCTCGAGCGCCTGCGCACGACGAGGTGCTGTCTGATCGTTCCCGCGGCAGAGCCTGGGTTTGCCAGGGCGATTTTCGTCGCGGGCGGGCGCATCGCCGATCAGCGGAACCTCCCGCCCGGCGGCGGCGCGCGCCTGGAAGTCGAAGCGGGTCTCGCCGCGACCGACTTAGTGGCTCAGAGCCACTTGCCCGCGGAGGAGCTCGATGCGCTTCTCCTTGTCGGGAGGTTCTTACGCCGGCCCCCGCCCGAGCTGCGTGTTGCACCTCTGGAGGCGGAATCGATCCTCAGACTGGCGGCGGACCTTCCAGCTGTTGTTGCTGCGGCGCCTCGAGCACGGCATCGCGCTCGCGCGGCTTGATCCGGCCTTCCTTGATCTCCTCCGCCCAGTGACACGCGACCTCGTGGCCGCTCGAGAGCTTGCGCAGCTGTGGAATCTCGTCACGGCAACGAGTCGGCTGAATGAACGGGCAGCGGGTGTGGAACCGGCAGGCCGGCGGCGGATTCGCCGGGCTGGGAAGGTCGCCTGCAAGGAGGATTGCCTCGCGCTCCCGCTCCACCACGGGGTCCGGGATCGGCACGGCAGACAGCAGCGAGATCGTGTACGGGTGCAGCGGGTTCTCGTAGAGCTCGTCCGCTGTGGAGACCTCCACGATCCAGCCGAGGTACATGACGGCGATGCGATCCGAGATGTGCCGCACGACCGCGAGGTCGTGCGCGATGAAGAGATAGGTCAGATCGAACTCTTCCTGGAGCTGTTCCAGCAGATTGATGATCTGCGCCTGAATCGAGACGTCGAGCGCGGACACGGGCTCGTCGGCGACAACGAAGTCCGGGTTGAGCGCAATGGCGCGGGCGAGCCCGATGCGCTGCCGCTGGCCGCCCGAGAACTCGTGCGGATAGCGCCCGGCGGCGTCGGCGGGCAGACCGACGGTTCGCAGCAGGTCGCCGACTCGTGCGTTCGCCTCGCGGCGCGTCGCGAGCCCATGGCTTCGCAGGGGCTCGCCGACGATGCGGCCGACGCTGTGCCGCGGGTTGAGCGATGCATACGGATCCTGGAACACCATTTGCATGCGGCGGCGCAACGGCCGGAGCTCGCCCTCTCCGAGCTGGGTGATGTCCTGCCCGTCGAAGCGGATTCGCCCTCCCGTCGGTTTGTAGAGACGCAGGATCGTGCGGCCGACGGTCGATTTCCCACAGCCAGACTCGCCGACGAGACCAACGGTCTCGCCGCGGCGAATCGTCAAGGACACGTCGTCGACGGCGCGGATGTCGCCCACATGGCGGTCGAGAACGAGCCCACTCTTGATCGGGAAGTAGACCTTGAGGTTCTCGAGCTCGACGAGCGGGCCCGCGCCGTTTCCGGTGGTCATCGGCCGCCCTTTGGCCGCTGAGCGGTGGAAGGGGCGTAAGGGGAAACCGGGAGGTTGCCCCACTCTTTCTCCTCAGCAGTCATGCGGTGGCGGCCTCGCGCGTCCGCGACCACTCCTCGACCGGCACCGGGTTGAAGCACGCCACCTCGTGCCCCGGCTCGATCTCGACCAGCTGCGGCACCTGTTGACGCGACAGATCGACCTCGAAGCGACAGCGCGGCTGAAACGGACACGCGGAAGGCGGGTGCAACATGTTCGGCGGCGCGCCTTCGATCGGCTGGAGACGGGCGCGGCGTCCGGCGTTGAGCCGTGGCACGCTCTGGAGCAGGCCGAGCGTGTAGGGGTGGCGTGGCGAGGCGAAGAGCTGATCTGCTGAGCCCGTCTCCATGAACATGCCCGCGTACATCACGTTGACGCGCTCGCACATGCCGGCGACGACGCCCAGGTCGTGCGTGATCAGGATCAGGGCCGCGTTCTCTTCGGCGACGAGCTCTCGGAGCAGATCGAGGATCTGTGCCTGGATCGTGACGTCGAGCGCCGTCGTAGGCTCGTCGGCGATCAAGAGCTTGGGTTTGCAGGCGAGCGCAATCGCGATCATGGCGCGCTGACGCATACCGCCCGAGAACTGATGGGGATAGTCACGGAGCCGGGCGGTGGCGCTCGGAATCCCGACGCGATCGATGAGCTCGGCCGCGCGGGCCTCCGCGTCCTTTCGGTTCATGCCGAAATGCGTCTCCAGGGGCTCTCGGATCTGACGACCGATCGTGAGCACCGGGTTCAGCGAGGTCATCGGATCCTGGAAGATCATCGCGATCTCCCGACCCCGGACGCCGCGGAGCGCTCGATCGCTCAGCTCGATCAGATCTCGTCCCTCGAAGAGAGCGCGACCCGAGGCAACCCGCCCGTTACGGGCGAGCAGCCCGAGCACGGCGAGCGACGTGACGGACTTTCCGCAACCGGATTCGCCGACGATGCCGAGCGTCTCGCCGGGAGCGATCGCGAAAGAGATCCCGTTGACGGCGAAGACGACTCCGCGCCGCGTGGTGAACTCGACGCGCAGATCGTCGACCTGGAGAAGCGGCGCGTTAGCGGCCACGCAGCTTCGGATCGAGCGCTTCGCGCAGGCCGTCTCCGATCAGGTTGAAACCGAGCACGGAGAGCACGATCGCGATGCCCGGGATGATCGCCAGGAACGGCGCCGCCTGCAGATAGTCGTTCACGTCGGTAAGCATCGTCCCCCATTCCGGAGTGGATGGGTCCTGGGGACCGAGGCCGAGGAAGCCGAGCCCGGCAACGTCGATGATCGCGGTTGCCATTGCCAGCGTCCCCTGCACGATCACCGGAGAGATCGCGTTCGGGAGGATGTGCGAGAAGAGGATCACGCGGCGCCGAACGCCCACGGAGCGCGCGGCGAGCACGAAGTCGTTCTCCCGCTGCGCCAGCACGGAGCCGCGGAGCAGCCGGGCGAAGATCGGAATGTTGACGACGCCGACCGCAATCATGATCTGGTACAGGCCCGGTCCAAGCATGGCAACGATTCCGATCGCGAACAGCAGGCCGGGGATGGCGAGCATGACGTCCATGCAGCGCATGATCACGCTCTCGACGATGCCTCCGATGTAGCCGGCAATCGATCCGAGGATGAGCCCGACGGTGAGTCCGATCGCGACCGAGACGACACCGATCAGGAGCGAGAAGCGGGCACCGTACAGGATCCGCGTGAAGACGTCTCGGCCGAGCAAATCGACGCCGAGCAAGTGATGCAGCGAGGGTCCCGGCGGGATGCCGCCTGACTTCAGCAGAGAGAGGTTCTGCTCGAGCGGCTTGTACGGGGCGATCAGCGGCGCAAAGATCGCGGCGATCACGAAGATCAGGACGAGGACTCCACCCGCAATCGCGGCCGGGTTGCGGATCAACCGATACGAGGCCTCCTTCCAGAGCCCTCCCGCGGGAGCCTCGAGCGCGATCTCCGCAGCTTCGAGCTCGGCGACGCTCATTGGCCGAACCTCCGCCTGGCGCGATCCCTGAAGAAGGGAGCTGGTGAGGGAAACATCGTCTCCCTCACGGGAGCGAGCCGAAGGCGAGCGACGCTCACGAGTATCGGATCCTCGGATTGATGATCGCGTACGAGATGTCCACGATCAGGTTGACGAAGACGAACACGAGCGCGAGGAACAGGATCCCGCCCTGCAGGACTGGATAGTCGCGGTTGAAGATCGCGTCGCGTAGCCAGGAGCCCATCCCCGGGAATGCGAACACCGTCTCCGTCAGCACGGCGCCCGAGAGGAGCAAGCCGGTCTGGAGCCCGATGATCGTCGACACCGGCAGCAGGGCGTTGCGCAAGATGTGTCGTCGGTCCACCGTCAGAGGCGGAAGACCCTTCGCACGGGCGGTGCGGACGTAGTCCTCGTTCTGCACGTCGAGGACGGCGGCCCGCGTGATCCGTGTGATCACCGCCAGAGGAATCGAGCCGAGGGCGATGGCCGGCAGCACGAGGTGCTTGAGCACGTCCCAGAGCGTGGACCAGTCGCCCGTGATGATCGCGTCGAGGACGTAGAAGTTCGTCGGGTGCTTGACGTTGGCGGTCACGTCGATCCGCCCGACGCTGGGTAAGAGGTGCCACCTCACGGCGAAGAGGTACTTGAGGATGATCGCCAGGAAGAAGATCGGGATCGAGATCCCGAGCAGCGAGCCGACCAGGGTTAACTGGTCGAACAACCGGCCATGGTGTTTCGCGGCGAAAAAGCCGAGTGGGATGCCGAGGACAACGGCGAAGATCATCGCCGCCACCGCGAGCTCGATCGTCGCGGGGAACTTCAGCCGGATCTCCGACCACACCTGCCGGTGGGAGGCGACGCTGACGCCGAGGTCGCGGTCGACGGCCGTCGTTTTCAGGTACGTGAAGTACTGCTGCACGATCGGCTTGTTGAGGCCGTACTTCTGCCGATAGGCCTGCACGAGCGCCGGCGTCGCGCGCTCGCCGAGGAGCGCCTCGGCGGGAGAGCCGGGCAGCGCCCGGATCCAGAAGAAGATGAGGAGCGAGACCCCGATCAGGATCGGGATCAGGAGCAGCAGCCGGCGGACGATATATCGAAGCAACTCAATCGTCCGCCGGCGTTCTGCTCAGTTCCTACTGTCCTCCGATGGAAACCCCTTCGAACGGATCAGTCCCGACTGGGCTCGGGACGTAACCCTTGACAGTCTTCTCGAATCCGAGTGCCGGGCGCGAGTGCGCGTACGGCACGGCAGGCAGGTACTTCATGATCATGATGTTCGCCTGCTTGTAGAGGGCGATCCGCTTCTTCAGGCTCTTCTGCTTCTCGGCCTTCGAGAGGATGTTGAAGATCGCCGCGTTCTTGAACCCGAACTGCGGGCTGTACGTCTGGAAGAACGTGCCCAGGAAGTTATCCGGGTCACCGAAGTCGCCTGTCCAACCGATCAGGTTCAGGTCGCCGGCGGTGCCGTCGTTGACGTGCTTGACGTAGTCCGGCCGCCACGGAGCGCTGTGCGCCGTAACGCTGAACCCAGCCTCCTCGAGGCTGGCCGAGAAGGCTTCGAAGTTCCGCTTCGGGTCGGGCATGTACGGCCGCGACACACCGGTCGGATACCAGAAGTCGACCTTGCAGGGAACGTGACAGCTCGACGAGTTGAGGAGCTGCTTCGCCTTCGTCGGGTTGTACGTGTACTTCGTGACCTTGTTCGTCCAACCGAACAGCTGCGGCGGCTCGAACTCCTGAGCCACCTGACCTCGGCCCGAGTAGAACGACCTCACAACCGATGCTCGGTCGAGGCCGTAGGCAACCGCCTGCCGGACCTTGATGTCGTTCATCGGCGAGCCCGTGCCCTGGTGGATCGTCACGTACGCGACGTTGAACGACGGCCTGTTCAGGACCTTGAGCTTCGAGTTCGACTGGATGATGCCGACGTGCTCCGGCGCGACGAGGTCGATGCCCTGGGCCTCGCCTGTCTGCAGAGCCTGCAGCCGCGCCGAGTTGTTGGCAATCGGCCGGATGATCAGCGTCTTGATCTTCGGTTTCGGGCCCCAGTAGTTCGGGTTTGCGGCGAGGACGGTCTTCTCACCAACCGTCCAGGACACGAACTTGAACGGGCCGGTGCCGGTCGGATGGCTGAATGCATACGACCCGGTCGGGTAGAAGGTGCCGTTGCGGAGCTCGCCACTGTCGGCGCCGTACTTCTTCAGCGCGGTCGGGCTCTGGATTCCGAACGACGAGATCACCTGCGCCGGCAGGAAGGGACCTGACGGCGTGCGCAGATGGATGGTGACGGAGTACTTCCCGTGCGCCGTGCAGCCGATGTAGAGGCTCGGCGACAGGTCGGCGCTCTCGTTGTGCTTGAAGCCACCGAACACCGTCTGCCAGTAATAGGTCGCCGACGCGTCCTGGAACGGTCCCTTGAAGTTGTACTGGCGGTTGTAGTTGTAACAAACGGCCGCCGCGTTGAAGGGCGTACCGTCGTGGAACTTCACGTTGTGGCGCAGCGAGAACGTCCAGTCCTTCGCGTTCTTCGAGACCCAGCTCTTGGCCAGCGCCGGCTGGATCAGCGTCGTGCCGGGCTTCAGCTTGACCAGGCTCTCGAAGATCTGCTCGGTGACACGGAACGACTCACCGTCCGAGACGAGGGCCGGATCCAGGTACGTGGGATCGGCCGCCCCCGCAAACACCAAGGTTGTCGCCCGCGAGGCTCCGCCCGCCGTGCTCGCAACGACCAGCACACACAGCGCAGCGAGAGGCAGGGCAAGCTTTCTCAAATTCCCCCTCACACAAACTCCTTTCGTCGTCCCGCCTCCCTAGGCGGACGCACAAGTATGACCAGAAGGTAAAGCCTTCCTCAAGTTAAGACGGCTGCAAACCCTCAGGGTTTGCCGCGCACTTCGATCATCTCGCCGTGGAGGCGGGCTTTGCCCGCCTCCACCACAACCGCCCGCCGTCAGCGGCACCGCCGGAAAATCATCCTGGCCGCCGAAGGCGGCCGGATTTTCCGGCGCTAGGCGGCGAGAGAGATCAGATCTCGTAGAGCCGAGAGGCGTGCGAGAGCCTGGCCTTCGAGCTGCCGGACGCGCTCGCGCGTCAGGTCCAGCTCGTGGCCGATCGCCTCGAGCGTCCAGGGCTCGCCCTCGAATCCGAACCGGAGCTCGAGGATGCGGCGCTCCCGCTCAGGGAGTGCGTCGAGAGCCCGCCGGACGCCCTGGCGCCGGAGCGACTCTTCCGCCTCGTCGAACGGGTCGGCGGCCTCGCGGTCCGCGAACAGGTCGCCGAGTTCGCCTTCGTCGTCCGCGCCGACCGTCTGGTTCAGCGAGACCGACGCCTGGGCGGCGCCGAGGGCCTCGTCGACGTGCTGGATCGGGAGGCCGGTAGCCTCGGCAAGCTCCTCCTTCGTCGCCTCGCGACCCAGCTCGACCTCGAGCCGACGGGCCGCGCGCGACAGCTTCTGCTGGCGCTCGACGACGTGGACCGGGACGCGGATCGTGCGGGCGTGATTGGCCACGGCGCGCTGCACCGACTGGCGGATCCACCAGGTCGCGTACGTCGAGAACTTGTAGCCGCGCCGCCAGTCGAACTTCTCGACGGCACGGTTGAGCCCGAGCGTGCCCTCCTGAATCAGGTCCAGGAAGGGGACGCCGAGCCCGCGGTAGCCCTTGGCGATCGAGACGACCAGACGAAGGTTCGACTCGATCATGCGGCGCTTGGCGACGGGGTCGCCCCGCTCGATCGCCTTGGCGAGGGTCACTTCCTCGGCGGCGGTCAGCAGCTTGTGGCGGCCGACGTCGGCCAGGAAGAGCTGAAGGCTGTCTGCCGAGCCGGAAAGGACGTGGGTCTGGGCCGGCTCGGCGGGCTTTTCCTCCCGCTCGGCCTCCTTCTCCTTGCCTTCGGCTTCGGGCTGGCGGACCTCGAGCCCGATCCGTTCGAGCTCCCGGGTCAGCTCCTCGACCTCGGCCTCGTTCAGATCGTGCTCGAGGGCGAACGCCTCGAGCTCGGCAGCCTCGAGGTGCCCACGCTCCTCGGCACCCTCGACGAGCGCCTTGGCCTGGTCGGAATCAAGCAGTTCGTGCAGCTGATTTTGTGTCAAGTGTCCCTTTCGAGTCCTACTTTGTGATACGCGGCCAACCTTCGCACTGTAGGTCGAATTCCCTTTTCCTTCCAGGGAGAACCGCCCGAAACGGGGCTCCGACCGTGCAACGAGACCGTGTCCTTTGTTATTCCGTGGCCGCCGGCTCTTTGGTTTGCGCGCGCACGGGGAACTCGAACTCGATCTTGTCCTCGTCGTTCAAGACGAGCCGCGCACGAAAAGGTTTGCCGTTTCGCGAGCGGAAGCCAGAGAGTACTTCCCGGGTCCGACGTTCCTCGATCAACTGTCGCGCAATTTCCGGTGTGAGCGTACGACTTGCGACCCTCTTCCAGATCACGAAGCCGCAGCCGACCTCCTCGCGGCTCTTCCAGCTCGTGCAGCCGTAGGCCTTGGAGTTCTCCCGGATGATCTCCCCGGTCACGGCTCCACAGCGGGGACAGGGGCCGAGCTCGACCCGCTCCGGGCGGAGCTTCTCCTTGTCGAGCGCGGCGATCTGCTCGACGGTCTCCTTCGTGAACTCGGCTATGCCCTTCATGAACGCCTTCCGGTCGCCCCGCCCGTGCTCGATGTCCGAGAGCTTGTGCTCCCAGTCACCTGTCAGCTCCGGCGAGGTCAGCTTGTGCTCCTCGAGCATCGTGATGACCTGAATACCCTTGGGCGTCGCCTGGAGGTCCTTGCCAACGCGCTCGATGTACTCGCGCCGGATGAGGGTCTCGATCGTCTCAGCCCGCGTGGCCGGAGTGCCGAGGCCCGATTCCTTCATCGCGTCGCGGAGCTCCTCGTCGTCGATGAGCTTGCCGGCGGTCTCCATCGCGGAGAGGAGCGTCGCCTCGGTGTAGCGGGGCGGCGGCTTCGTCATCTTGTCCTCGATCTCGGCCGCGATACAGCGGACGGTCTGGCCTTCCTGCAGCGAAGGAATCTCGCCCCCCTCGGATTCATCCTCCGACTGGCGCTCCTGGTCGGGCTCGAGGCCGTACACCGCGCGCCACCCCGCCTCGAGCGTGATCTTGCCGCGCGTCCGGAAACGCTCCTCCTCGACGACCGTGATCACGGTCGTGCGCGCGTAACGCGCCGGCGGATGGAAGACGGCGAGGAAGCGCTTCGCGACGAGGTCGAAGATCCGCCGCTCGTCGGGCGACAGGGCTTCCATGTCCTTGTCGATGTCCGTCGGGATGATCGCGTGGTGGTCGTCGACCTTCGCGTCGTTCACGACGCGTTGCAGCGGCAGCTGGTCGAGGCCGAGAACGTAGTCGGCGGCGGCACGGTATTCCTCGACCGGCTGCAAGGTGGCGGCAGTGGGCTTCAGCTGCGCGACCATGTCCCCGGAGAGGAAGCGCGACGACGTGCGCGGATACGTGATCGCCTTCTTCCCCTCGTACAGCGACTGGGCGGCCTGCAGTGTGCGGCGCGCGGAGAAACCGTAACGGCGGTTCGCGTCACGCTGTAGCGACGTGAGGTCGTAGAGGAGAGGCGCGCGTTCGGACTGTTCCTTGCGCTCGACCTTCTCGATCGTGCCGTCCTGTCCGGACACCTTCGTGACGATCTGGTCGGCTCGCGCCAGATCGCCGAAGATGCGCGTCTCGTCGCCTTCGAACCAGAGTCCCTGGTAGGGAGGCTGGAATGTGGCGTGAATCAGACGGTAGGGCTCCGGAACGAACGCCTGGATCTGTCGCTCCCGCTTGACGATCAGCCCGAGTGTCGGCGTTTGCACGCGGCCGAGTGAGACAACTCCGCCGACCCAGGCGCGGCCGCGGATCGTCGCCGCGCGCGTCGCGTTCATGCCCACGAGCCAGTCCGCTTCCGAGCGGGATCGTGCCGCTTCCTCGAGCGACTGCATCTGCGTCCCGGGCCGCAGCTTCTCGAAGCCCTCCCGGATGGCCTGCTTCGTCATCGAGGAGATCCAGAGGCGCTCGACGGGCTTCGGAGCCTGGCCGCTGGTCGCGGACTTGCCGAAGACCGATTCGTACACGTACGCGAAGATCAGCTCGCCTTCGCGGCCGGCATCGCAGGCATTGATGATCTTGTCGACGTCCTCGCGCTTCAGCAGCGTCTCGATCAGCTTCAGCTGCTTCTTCGACTTCGCGTCACGGGGGACGAGCTTGAAGCCGTTCGGAGGCACGATTGGAAGGTCGGCCATCTTCCATTTCTTCCATTTCTCGTCGTACTCCTCGGGCTCGGCGAGCTGGACGAGGTGTCCGACGGCCCAGGTGATGACGTAGTCGTCCGACTCGAGGAAGACGGCCTCGTCGCGGGTCGTCCGCGACTTCGTCTTCGACTTCGCAGCGTCGACGACCTCTTCGTTCGTCGGTTCCTCGGCCTTCTTCTTGGTCCGCTTGGGCTTGATGTCTTCCAGCTTGCGCCGTTGAAAGGGTCCGTCCAGCGCGCCCGCGAGGTCGCGGCCGACGGAAGGTTTTTCGGCAATGACGAGCGTCTTGGCCATGCGAAACACCATAGCGGCCCTCGGGAGGCGCGCCCGGCCGGAGATACTTGGCCGTGTGCGGCCGAGCCCCTTCTATCTCTTCATCGGTGCGGTTTCGTGGCCCGTGCTGCGATCGCTGTTCAGGCTCCGTGCCGAGGGGAAGGAGAATCTCCCTCGCGAGGGCGGCTACGTCCTGGCCGCGAACCACATCTCGAACCTCGATCCGTGGCCGCTCGGCCTGCCGCTGTGGCCAAGACGCTTCCTCCGCTTCATGGCGAAGTCGGAGCTGTACTGGTGGCCGCTGAACCACGTGATCAACGCCGGGGGAGGCTTCCCCGTCCGGCGCGGCGAGCGGGATGTCGAGGCGATCAACCGGGCGGTCGACCTCGCGCGCGCGGGTCACGTCGTCGCGATGTTCCCCCACGGAACCCGGCAGCGGAAGGGTCTCATCAAGCGGCATCAGCCCAAGGCTCATACCGGCGCCGCACGCATCGCCCTGGAGGCCGATGTCCCCCTGGTGCCCGCGGCGATCGCGGGTACCGATCGGCTCTCCAAGCTAGGGCCGCTGCGCGTGCGCTACGGCCGCCCGCTCGAGCTGGGCGATCTGCGCCAGGAGGACCCATCGCTTGCCGCGCGCGAGGCAACTGACCGGCTGATGGCCGAGATCGCGCAGCTCGAGGAGGGCCTTTGAGCAAGCCGCTGCTCGTGATCGACGGCGACTCGCTCGCCCATCGTGCCTACCACGCGCTTCCGAAGACCTTCCGGCGCGCCGAGCGCAGGCCGGGTAACGCACTGCTCGGCTTCTCCAACTTCCTCCTGCGCCTGTGGGACAGCGAGCAGCCGCGTGCAGTGCTCGTCGGCTGGGATTCCCTCGAGCACCCGACCTACCGCCACGAGCTGTTCGCGGGGTACCAGGCTGGGCGCGAGTTCGACGACGACCTGCTCGAGCAGCTCGACCTGCTGCCCGAGATCGTTCGCGCGTTCGGCTTCGTTGCGGCGAAGGGCGCCGGCTACGAGGCTGACGACTTCCTCGCCGCGGCGGTCGCCCAGGAGGAGGAGCGTCGTGGCACGGCCGTGGTCGCCACCTCGGACCGCGATTCGTTTCAGCTGGCCAGTGACCGCACGACCATCCTCCAGCCGATCCGGGGAGTCAGCGAGCTCGCGCGGATCGGCCCGGCTGAGGTGCGCGAGCGCTACGGCGTCGAGCCTGAACAGGTGCCCGACTTCATCGCGCTCCGAGGCGACCCTTCGGACCGCCTGCCCGGCGCGAAGGGAGTAGGTCCGAAGACGGCGGCGAACCTGCTCGCCCAGTACGGGACTCTGGAGGCCATGCTCGAGGACGGACGATTCGAGGCTCAGGCAGAGGAATTGCGCATGTACCGACGAATGGCGACTCTCGACGCCTCTGCCCCCCTCCCTCCCCTCACCGATCAGACACCGAACTGGGCGGAGGCGTCGTCCTTCATTCGGGAACTCGGCCTGAACGCTCTCGCGGACAGGGTCGCCGCCCTGGGCGCGTAGGATCGAGGCATGGACACCTGGCTCGCGCAGGCACGTGACGCGCTCGCCGCGGAGACAGGAGTCGATCGTGCGGAGCTCGAGCTCTCGGACGCCGACGCGGACACGCTCCTCGACCTCGCCCGCATCGCGGCGCATGTTGGCGGCCGGCGGACGAACGCACCGCTCCTGTGCTACCTGGTCGGCCGGGCACAGGGAACCCACACGCTCGACGAGCTGGCAAAAGCAGTCCGATCGACGTCCTGAGTCATCCCGCGCTCGCGCGCCTGCACCCGACCTTCGCCCATCCCGAGTCACCCGAGCGCATCGAAGTACTGCTCGCCGCGTTCCCCGAGGCACGTGAGGGCCGAGCGGCAGGTCGCTCGGCGCTCGAACGGGTACACGCGCCCGAGTACCTCGACGCACTTGCGAATCTGAGCGAGCCGGCGTGGATCGATGGGGACACGATCGCGTCGGAGACGAGCTGGGAGGCGGCGCTACTCGCCGCCGGCTGTGCGATCGAAGCCGCGGAGACCGGCGCCTTTGCACTCGTACGACCGCCGGGCCACCACGCGACGCCACGGCGCGGGATGGGTTTCTGCCTCGTCAACAACGTCGCGGTGGCGGCGCGCCACATGCAGAGCGAGCAGGGGGTCGAACGGATCGCGATCGTCGACTTCGACGTCCATCACGGCAACGGCACGCAGGATGCGTTTCTCGGTGACGACTCCGTTCTGTACGCCTCGCTGCATCAGTCCGGCATCTATCCGGGCACCGGCAGGGTTGGAGAGGGAGGCTCGACGACGGTAAACGTCCCGCTCCAGGCCGGATCGGGCGACGAGGAGTGGATCGACGCCTTCGCACGGCACGTGGAGCCGGCGGTCGTGCGTTTCGAGCCGGAGCTCGTGCTCGTCTCCGCGGGGTTCGACGCCCACGAGGACGAGGACCTCTACCTCGTGGACATACGGGTAACCGATGCGGGGTTCCGCGAGCTCGCGAAACGCTGCGCGGGACTTGCGCCCCGCATCGGGGTCGTGCTCGAAGGCGGCTACAACCTCGGGACGCTGTCGCGGCTCGTGAGCGCAGCGCTCGAAGGTTTCGGCCAGGAAAGCGCGACAGCCGGCTGAGCCGGCCGTCAGCGGCGTGCGGTCGCGAGAGCCTCCAGAGCCTCCCGGCGCGAGGAGACGCCGAGCTTGCGCAGGAGGCTCTTCACGTGCGAGCGAACGGTGTGCTCGGAGATGAAGAGGCGCTTTGCGATCTCGTCGGTCGCCAGATGCTCGTCGAGCAATAGGAGCACCTCGAGCTCCCGAGCAGAGAGCGCGGCGGCAATGGCATCGGGGACGCCGGACCCGCGTCCCCCGCCGGCCCGCACCTGCTCGAGCAACCGGCGCGCCACCGTCCCAGACAAGGCCGCTTCGCCCCGTGCGACTCCGCGCAGGAAGTCGACGATCCGCTCAGGCGGCTCGCTCTTCAGCAAGTAGCCGGCAGCACCACCGCGGATCGCACCGAGCAAATTCTCCTCCGTGCCCGACGCGGTGAGCACGACGACCTCGCAGTCCGGCGCAGCCTCCCGCAGTCGGGGGAGCGCGGTCAGCCCGTCGACACCCGGCATGGAGAGGTCGAGCAGGATGAGGTCCGGCCGGAGCCGCTCGGCTCGCTCGATCGCCTCCTCCCCATCCGACGCCTCGCCGACGACGTCGAACCCGTGCTGCGCCAGCAGCCCCGCCAGTGCCGAACGGGTCAGCGGATGGTCGTCTACCAGAAGGATTCGCTCAGCCATGGGCCTCCCAGCCCTTATCGGCGGGCTGAGATCTGCCGACAAGACTGACGATGCGGGAAGACGGCAGAGACGATTTCCAGGCGTGGCTCTGGGGAGAGATCCTCCTGATCGGCCTGCTCGGGTCCTCTCTCGCGCTCTTCGTCACGCGCCACGACTTGCAGACAAGGATCTCGCTTCCCGAGCTTGGGCTCGTCCTGCACACCGTGATCGCCTTCGCGGGGGCGATCATCGCCCTCCTCGCAGGCATTCGGTACGCGGTGGAAGGACGGCGGGTCGATCTCTTCCTCTGCGTCGGGTTCCTCGTCAGCTCCGTCTCCATCGTTGCCTTCTCGATCGGCCCGGTCGTGAACGACGATCCCGTCCACAGCCCGGAGGCGTGGGCGGCCGTCGTCGGCCGGCTGCTCGGCTGGGCTCTGATCGCGGCTGCCCCGTTCGTGCGCGGCCGCTCGGGACCGAAAGCCCTCGCGAACACGGCAGTCGCCTCGTGCGTGCTGCTCCTACTTGCCTGGTTGGCGCTGCGCTCGTGGGCCTCGGGCCTCCCCGCGTTGGACCCGACCTCCGACACCCCCTGGCTGTTGGTGGGCGCCCTCTCGGCGCTCGCGCTCTTGAACCTACTCGCACTCGTCGGCTTCGGGAAACGCTTCCACGAGCGACGCGAGGATCTCGACCGCTGGCTCGCGCTCGGGTCGACGCTCATGCTCTTTGCATCGCTGCACTACATGTTCACGCCGGTCCTGGCGCCGGCATCGGTTTCGCGCGGCGACTTTCTTCGGGTGCTCGCGTACGGGCTTCTCCTCGTCGGCGTCTGGCGTGCGATCAGCAACGCGGAGTTCGGCCGCGCTGTCGCAGACGAGCGTGCGCGTGTCGCGCGTGAGATTCACGATGGGCTGGCGCAGTACCTGTTCGCAGTTTCCACGCACGCCGCGATGCTGCAGCACGGTGCCCCGAAGGAGGAAACGCTCACCAAGCTGAAGGAGGCCGCCGACGCAGCGCAACAGGAAGCGCGTTTTGCCATCCTCGCGCTGTCAACCGCTGCCGGGAATGCACCTTTCGACGCCGCACTGCACCGCTACATCGAGTTCCTGACCGCAGACGGCCGGCTCGAGGTCGACCTCGAGATCGATCCCGCGGTCCGCTTGGCTCCCGATGAGCAGATCGAGGTCTTCCGGATCGTGCAAGAAGGGCTGGCGAACGTACGCAAGCACGCGAACGCCACCAGTGCCGAGGTAGTGATCGGGGTGCGTGAGGGCGAGCGCTTCGTCTCCGTGCGTGACGACGGAGAGGGCTTCGACGGTGAGTTCACCGCCGCCGGTCAGGGCCTGAAGAACATCCGCGCGCGCACGAAGAGCATCGAAGGCGGCTTCACGCTCACCTCCGGGCCGGGACGGGGGACCGCGCTCGAAGTCGTGCTGCGCACCTAGCCCCCACCGTACGCTTCAGTGGTGAAGGATCCGGTCGCACTCTGTGCGGACGCCGTCGCCGGCTGGCATTCGGCCTGGCTGAAAGCACTTGGCCTTCGCTACTCGCGAGACCCGCACGCCTGGCGGGCGCTGGAGCGACCGCCGGCCATGTACTTCGCAGCGATCACCCTGCACCCGGAAGCTCCTGCCGAAGCAGTTGCAACCGTCCCCGGCAGCGTCTGCGACAACTGGCAAGTGTTGTCCCTCGATCACTTCGGGTTCAGGGTCTGGCGAACGGAGCCGTGGTTCCACCGCCCTGCCGGACCCGTCTCCGCAGGCCCTCCGCGGGAGTTGGACGTGATTCGCGTTTCGACTGCCGCCGAGGTCGAGGAGTTCGAAGCGGTCAGCGTGCGCGGCTTCGAGAACGAGGACGCCCTGATCGCTCCCGGTGCGATTCATCCGCCTGCGATCCTCGACGACCCGGACATGGCGATCTTCCTTGGACGCGTCGACGGACAGCCGATCGGAGCGGCGATGGGCTACCGGACGGAGGACGCCGTGGGCGTGTTCGGCGTCACGGTCGTCGCCTCTGCGCGACGTCGCGGCTACGGCACCGCGCTGACGTGCGCGGCGATGCTGCCCGAGAGCGGGTTGCCCTGCGTACTCTCTCCGAGCTCCGAGGGCGCGCCGCTGTACGCGAACCTCGGCTTCTCGCGCGTGGGCGAGCTGACCATCTGGAGCTGACCTTCATGGCAACCCTGGTCCCGTTACGCGCCGATCGCCGGTCGGAGTCTTGACGAAGACCTGCCATGAATAGAAGGCGAAGAACGTCGTGCGATCGGAGGCGATCCGTCTTGCGTACCTCAGCACCGCGTCGACGTAGGAACTCGATGGGTTGTACGCGTGCAGCGCACGTCGCAGATGCGTCGGCGCGCCGGAGGTGTGCAGGTAGTTGGCGGCGCCGAGGATGGCGTCGTGCGCGTCGTGGATGTCGCCTCCGAGCCCGTAGCGACGCCACGTCGCCGGCATGAACTGCATCGGCCCCTGAGCGCCCGCAGCGCTCGCGCTACGGAGCTTTCCGAACTTCGTCTCGACGAAGTTCACGGCCGCAAGTACGGCCCATGACACATTGAAGCGCCGCTCTGCCTCGCGGTAGTAGGAGAGCAACGCGCCGGCCGGGCTCGCAGGTCCGACCTTGATCGTGCGAGCCGCGATGGGCGGCGTCAGCCTGTGGAGCTCCCGCTGCGCGGCCAGGAGATCGGCCGAGGCGCGGGCGAGTCTCATCGGAAGCAACCGGAGCGTGCCTCGCGACAGAAGTGCGTCTCGTCCGAGCAGCCGGTAGATCCGCTGCTGGTAGAGCGCGAGGAGGACGACGTCGTCAGGAGCCGTTGCCGACTTCGGACGCCAGCGAGCGATCGCCGCTCGGAGTTCGTCCGTCGTTGCTGCGAGCGTGCGGGCAAGCACGGCCGGCTCGCGGGGTATGGGCTCGCTCGGCGCGGGCGCGCCTGCGGCGGTCGGCACGAAGAGCAGCGCAGCGGTGATTGCAGAAAGCCGAAGACGCGTCATGGTGCTTCGGTTCACTTGTTCCGCGGACGACCACGACACAACCGCGCCAATTCCGGAAGGCGCGCGGGTCCATAGAAGAGCCCCCGTTGCCGGGGCTCTTCCGTAGCAGGCCTGTAAGCCGGATTCTTCGTCCCGGGGCTCGACCGATCTCCACGATTTGGCTTAACCATGCGGTTCCGGCTGGGTCCACGATGCCGCGGAAGGCCGCCAGATGCCGTCCCGGTGATGCACCGGTGATGCACAGCCGCTGTTGCCGTTGCCAGCAACGTCAACGGTGCTGGCCAACGCGTCGCTTACAGTCCCCGCTTGGCTCCGCACCGCCCCCTCCGTGCTAGGAGGGGAGGGTCACCCTCATTGCTCCGCAAAGAGAGACGAGTCCTGCGAACCCGAAAGCTCGCAGCGCTCGGGTTCCCGCCTCTTCCTTAGCGAGGGCGAACGGGCGCCCGCATCGGACGCCCGTCACGTCATCGCTAGCCGGTCTGCCTACGGACCGTTGTTGGCGCCCACGTCGAGGCTGCAGGTGCCGGTCTGGTCGTCGTACTGGACGTTGTCCGCGTTGGGGTCGATTCCGGCCTTCTGGCAGGCCGCGGCCTGCGCGGCTGCGTCGTTGTCGGACGCGGACGACGACTCGTTCTCGCCCTGCTGCTCGCTCGCGCTCGGATCCTCCGAACTCTTGCGCGACACGGCCGCCCGGGCGTGCTGCCGCGCAGCCACGTGCGAGCGAGCCACCTGCTGCCGGGCCGCCGTCGAACCCTTGGCGTGCGAGCCACCGCTCGCCAAGGCGAACGCGGAGCCGACGATCGCGAGCACGGCGAGCGCAGCCACGACTCCCGCGAAGCGCGCCAATCTCGTGCGCATTCCTTCCTCCTTCGGTTGCTGACAGGACATGCGCTGCGAGCGTAGGAGGCGGCGGTGAACTGGCGGTGAAAGCCTCGGTTGCCGCGCGTTCACGTCGCTTTCACATTCCGGCTGGCACGGTTACGAGCGCATGCGTGTCCTCGTGGTCGAGGATGATCCGAAGCTCGCCGGCCTCTTGCGCCGCAGCCTGCGCGAGCACGGCAACGCGGCCGACGTCGCGCGAGAGGGCGAGGAGGCGCTCTGGATGGCGCGCGCCCACCCATACGACGCAATCGTGCTCGACGTGATGCTGCCCGGCATCGATGGCTTCGCCACCTGCGCGGCGCTCCGCGAGGCGGACGTGTGGGCGCCGGTCCTGATGCTGACCGCCCGCGACGCGATCGAGGACCGCGTCTGCGGCCTGGACGCCGGCGCCGACGACTACCTGGTCAAGCCGTTCTCGCTCGCCGAACTGTTGGCGCGGCTGCGTGCGCTCGTGCGGCGCGGCCCGAGCGCGCGGCCGGCCGTGCTCGAGGTCGGCGACCTTCGCCTCGACCCGGCGACGCGGCTCGCCTGGCGCGGTACAACCGAATTGGCGCTCTCTGCCAAGGAGTTCTCGCTGCTCGAGGTGTTCATGCGCCGGCCCGGTCAGGTGCTTTCCCGGCTCGAGCTGCTCGAGCACGCCTGGGACATGGGCTACGAGAACCGCTCCAACGTGATCACGGTCTACATCCGCCTGCTGCGCAGAAAGATCGACCGCCCCTTCGGTCGCGATTCGCTCGAGACCGTGCAGGGGGCCGGCTATCGACTGCGCCGAAACGGGGGCGAGTGAGCGGGCTGCCCATCCGCGTACGGCTGACGCTCGCGTTTGCGGCGGCTCTTGCGCTTCTGCTCGCGAGCGCCGGGCTGCTGCTCTACCAGCACCTCGGCCGCTCACTCGATTACGCGATCGACCAGGCCTTGCGCGCTCGCGCCGCAGACGTCGCCGCGCTCGTTGCGCAGGCGGATACGGGCCTGCGTGAGGCACCCCCGAACGCCTTCGTCTCCGCCGGAAACGACTTCGCGCAGGTGCTCGACGCGCACGGGCATATCATCGACGAGACACCGGGCCTCGGTCGGACGCCACTGCTAGCCCGGGACCAAATCGCAAACGTCCACGCACGACCGCTGCCGATCAAGCGCGCGTATCGCCGCAACGTGCCGGTCAGGCTCCTCGTGCTCCCTGTCCACGCACAGGACAAGCGCCTGCTCGTCGTGGTCGGCACCTCGCTCCGGTCACGCGACACTGCACTTGCCAGCCTGCGACGCGAGCTGGTCGTCGGCGGCCCGATCGCGCTCCTGCTCGTTTCTTTGATCGGCTACGCGCTCGCCGCCGGCGCCCTCCGCCCGGTCGAGCGTATGCGCGCACAAGCCGCGGCGCTCTCCGAAGCGCACCTCGACGAGCGGCTGCCAGTCCCCGCGGCGCGCGACGAGCTCGCCCGCCTCGGCAACACGCTCAACGACCTGCTCGCGAGACTCCGGACCGCGCTCGAGCGCGAACGGAGCTTCGTTGCGGACGCCAGCCACGAGCTGCGCACGCCGCTCGCGCTGCTGCGCGCCGAGATCGAGCTCGCGCTCGACCAGCCACGCGAAAAGAACGAACTCGAAGGCGCGCTGCGCTCGGCCGCCGACGAGGTCGACAGGCTCTCGCAGCTCGCCGAGCACCTACTGCTACTCGCGCGACTCGACCGCGGAGCGCTCAGGATCCGCACCGCCTCCGCGGAGCTGACCGACGTGTTCGAAAGCCTCGCCGCCCGCTTCGACCAGCGCGCGCGTGCGGCAGGACGGCACATCCACGCCGACTCCGGCACCCACCTCCTCGCCGTCGATCGGGTGCGGCTCGAGCAAGCGCTCGCGAACCTGATCGAGAACGCGCTCCGCCACGGCAACGGCGACATCCGTCTCTACGCCGTCGAAGTGGGCAACGCGATCGAGCTGCACGTCGCCGACCACGGTCCGGGATTCCCCCCAGGCTTCCTCCACCACGCATTCGACCGCTTTAGCCGCGCAGACAACGCCCGAGGCGGAAGCGGCGCAGGCCTCGGCCTCGCGATCGTCGCCGAGATCGCAGCCGCCCACGGCGGCACAGCCGCGGCCGCCAACCGGCCGGAAGGCGGCGCAGACATCTGGCTCTCGATACCGCTCGCGCACAATCGCCCGCAGCAAACGCGCAGTGTCACAACCGCATCGAGGTAACCAGGCGCTCGGCGGCGCCGACACGGGTTCATCGTCGTGATCAGCCGCGCTCACGTCCCCTCAGCAACAAAACGTCTGTCGAAGCCGGCGGTCGCCGCGGACCGCGACACGTTCGTCGCCGCTCAACTGAGGCATTTTGCACAGCACGAAGCCCTCGAAAAATGGCTCGCGCCGACGCAGCCGTGCCGCCCTCGCGATGCACGGGGGGTGCACGCCCAAATAGAAACCCCTGCATTTGCAGGGGTTTCCTTAGCAGGCCTGTAAGCCGGATTCTGTTTGTGGTGACCATCCATCTGTGCAGCAACCCGGTCCCTCGGCGGGCCGCCTGCTGGCGGGACCTGTTTGCCTTGCACCGGACGGGGTTTGGCTAGCCGCCGTGTCGCCACGACGCTGGTGGGCTCTTACCCCACCTTTTCACCCTTACCTTCAGCGTCTCCGGAGAATCGCTGCCGGCGGTCTCCTTTCTGTGCCACTTTCCGTCGGCTTTCGCCGCCTGGGTCGCCCCAGCGTCCTGCCCTGCGGTGTCCGGACTTTCCTCGAGCCTGAGCCTTCCGACCCGCGGTCACCCGGCCTGCGAGTCGAATTGTAGCTGCGCCTGTTCCGAACCGGACTCCGCGCGGAGCGTCGCGTTGCACTCCGGACACGTGATCAGCCCGCCGGCGTGCAGGACGAACTCGCCGCAGACGAGGCACTCGAGGCTCGCGCCTCGGAGCAGCGCCTGGAGCTCCTGCTCGAGCGTCCGGTGGAGGGGCGCCACGGATGTCACAGCTGCCGGAATACCCCCGTGACACGTCCCAGGATCTGGACGTGCTCCGGATAGATGGGCTCGAGGGCGTCGTTTTCGGGCTGAAGCCGGATGCGATCCGACTCGCGGAAGAACCGCTTGACCGTCGCCTCGTCGGCAGATTCGTCGTCGCCGGCGAGCGCAACCACGATCTCGCCGTTGCGAGCGTCCTGCGTCCTCTGCACCACCACGATGTCGCCGTCGAGGATGCCGGCGTTCACCATCGACTCGCCCTTCACCCGCAGGAGGAAGTCTCCGCGGAGGGTTTCCGGCACCGCCAGATGGTCCTCGACGTTGTGCTCGGCGAGCAGCGGCCCACCTGCGGCGATCTGCCCGACGAGGGGCAGCTTGTCGAGTGCTCCGGACGGGGCCTCGCGGCGCTCTCGGCCGACGAGCTCGAGCGCGCGCGGCTTGGTCGGATCACGCTTGAGCAATCCAGATCGTTCCAGGTTCGCCAGGTGCGCGTGTACGGTCGAGGGCGAAGCCAGCCCCACCGCCTCACCGATCTCCCGCACGGTCGGCGGGTAGCCGTGGGTGTCGACGTAGTCGACGAGGAAGTCCCAGATCTCCTGCTGTCGTCCCGTCAGCATCTCGCCTCCAGGGGTTGGGTATCGAACGTGTGTTCGCCACCCAGGCTAGAGATCCTCCCGGACGTTGTCAAACCCGTCAGACCTGAACATCCGCCGCGGATGCCGGCTTCGCCGGCGTCCGCCGCTACGGCAGCGAATCGAAACCCGATACCACCGAAGTCATCATGACCCCGCGAAGCGGGGTCGGACTTCGGTGGTGAGTGCGCTGGAGAGGACTTGAACCTCCACGGCCTTTGAAGGCCACTAGGCCCTCAACCTAGCGCGTCTACCAATTCCGCCACCAGCGCCTGAGGGAACGCCAGTGTAGCGGCAGCGCGCACAGCTATTCGCGCGGCGAGCCTCGCGTGAGCGCGATCTTCGATCCTCAGTGCTGACGCGTCTGAAGTCGGGACACTTCGCGCGACCCACGCTCCACGACGTCTCGAAGGAGTGCCTGATCCGGCGTTCGGTTCTCCATCAGCCGACCCAGTTCGTGAAGGCTGAGCGACGCATACTCCAAGTGCTTAGGACCCTCGAGACGCGGCGCGTCGAGGTCCCCGTCGACTCGACCAGGTAATCGATCTCCCGCCGCAAGATGCCATCGCTGCCCCTCCACTCGATTTCTCCGAGTCGTCGGTGGACGAATGCACGACCCTCGCCGTTAACGATTACCGCGCCGACCACGAGCGCCACGCGATGACGCTAACGAGTGGTCGAGGCCCAGGCCGCTGCCGTCTAGGCTTCCGTTCGTGCCTGAGACTTTTCGCCGCAGGGCCGGGCTTTGCCCGGCCCTGCTCACTCCGGCCAGATTCCAAGCAGTCGGCGCGAAGTCATCATGCGAGCGCAGCGAGCGGACTTCACGCCGCTGAATGCGTGAACTCTGTGCAGCCGCGCTCGATGCGGCAACCGCGGCTGGAGCGGAGTACGCGGATGCGCGGGTCGTCCTCAAGCGCGACCAGCTCGTGGCGACGAAGAACGGACGCGTCGAGCGCATCTCGGATTCCGAGAGCGAAGGGATCGGGGTCCGCGTGCTCGTCGGGGGCGCCTGGGGATTTGCCTGCGATCGGCGACTGAGTCTCGAGGGAGCGCGTGAGGCTGCGCTCCGCGCGTGCACGTTCGCGCGCGCTGCGGCCGGCCGGCACTCGCGCCGGCTCGCCCCGCTGGAGCCGCGGACCGGAACGCATCGCACGCCGATCGAGCGCGATCCCTTCGACGTGCCGATCTCCGACAAGATCGATCTGTGCCTGCGCGCGGACGAGGCGTTGGCGGGAGCCGACGTCCTCGTCCGCCAGACGATGGTGCGGGCGCAGCGGGAGCACAAGCTGCTCCTCACCTCGGAGGGAACGGAGGTCGAGCAGGAGCTCATCGAGTCCGGCGGAGGGATCGATTGCGCCGCCGCTCGTGACGGCGTGTTCCAGACCCGCAGCTATCCGAGCGCCCATGTCGGGTCGAGCTGCCAGTCGGGCTGGGAATACGTCGAAGGGCTCGATCTCGTCAGCGAGGGACCCCGCGTCGCGGAACAGGCGGCTGCGCTCGTGCGAGCCGACGAGTGCCCGACCGCGCTCACGACCGTCGTCCTCGACGGCGACCAGGTCGCGCTCCAGGTGCACGAGTCCGTCGGCCATCCGATCGAGCTCGATCGCGTCTACGGAACCGAGGCGTCGTACGCCGGCACGAGCTTCTTGAAGCCGGACGATCTCGGGTCGCTGCGCTATGGCTCCGAACTGATGAACATCACGGCCGATCCGACCACGCGCGGCGGGCTCGGCAGCTTCGGATTCGACGACGAGGGCGTTCCCGCTGCTCCTGTTCCAGTCGTGGAGGCAGGGTTGCTGACCGGCTTTCTGACCTCGCGCGAAACGGCCGCACGGATTGGCGCGGGCACGGGCGGGTCGATGCGGGCAGACGGCTGGAATCGCATGCCGCTCGTCCGGATGAGCAACCTCCACCTGGAGCCGGGCGAGGGCGACCTGGACGACTTGCTCGCCGATGTGGACGAAGGCGTCTACATGGAGACGAACCGCAGCTGGTCGATCGACGACAAACGCCTCAACTTCCAGTTCGGCACGCAGATCGCCTGGGAGATCAAGGGAGGACGACTTGGCCGCATGCTGCGCGACGCGACGTACACGGGAATCACGCCCGAGTTCTGGGGTGGACTCGACGCCGTCGCGGGCGCCGACTCCTGGCGACTGTACGGCTTGACGAATTGCGGCAAGGGCCAACCGGGCCAAAGCGCGCACGTGTCGCACGGCGCAGCGCCTGCGCGATTCCTGAACGTCCAGGTCGGAGTTCGCAGGTGAACGCACGTGAGGTCGCCCGCGCGGCGCTCGAAGCCGCGGACGGTGAAGCGGAGGCGGTCGCGCAGGTCGAGAGCTCCGGGCTCGCACGCTTCGCCGGCTCCGAGGTTCACCAGCCCACGTTGATCGAGAACGCCGTCGTCACGCTCCGGGTCGTCAACGACGGTCGCACAGGAGTCGCCACGACGAACAGGCTCGACGCGGACGGCCTGGCCGAGCTTGCGCGTCGCGCTGCCGAGGCGGCAGAGAGCGCGCCGCCCGACGATACGTTTCCCGGTCTCGCGCCTCCGGGCGATCCGGCCGAGGTGGACGGCTACGACGAAGAGACCGCCGGCCTGGGGCCGGACGAGCAGGCCCGCCGTGCCGCCGCCGCGATCGAAGCGAGCGGCGACTTTCCCGTCTACGGGTTCTTCACGAGTGCGGTCTCGGATCTGGCGATTGCCTCTTCTACCGGGCTCTCGGTCGACCAGCGGATGACCGACGCCAGCGCTCTCGTGGTCGCGGCCGACGACGCCGGATCGGGATACGCGGAACAGACGGCCTGGCGCGCCGGGGCGATCGATCCCGCGGCCGTGACGCGGGAGGCGACGGAGAAGGCAGAGCGAACGAAGGACGCGCGCGAGATCGAACCGGGGGTGTACCGCGCCGTACTAGAGCCCTATGCGTTCGCCGAACTCCTGCAGTACTTCTCCTATGACTCGCTCGGCGCCCTGGGCCTGCTCGAGGAACGCAGCTACTTCACGGGCAGGCTCGGCCAAAAGGTTTTCGACGAGAAGATCTCGATCGCGGACGACGCCCTCGATCCGCACGGGTTGCCGAAGGCGTTCGACTTCGAAGGGACGCCGAAGCAACGCGTGGAGCTCGTCGAGCAGGGCGTGGCGCGCGCAGTCGTGTGGGATCGCACGACCGCCGCCCAGGCAAAGAACAGCGCGCGGTCGACCGGCCATGCGCCGCCCGCGGAATCGCGCGACTGGGGCCCTCTTCCGTACGCGCTCTCCGTCGCCCCGGGAGACGCGCCGAGCGTCGAGGACCTGGCTCAGCTCGTCGGGGACGGTCTCTACATCACGCGCCTGCACTATCTCGGGGTCGTGCACCCACGTGAAGGCGTGGTGACGGGCATGACGCGTGACGGCACGTTTCGCATCCGGGACGGCAAGATCGCCGAGCCGCTCGTGAACCTCCGCTTCACCGTGGCGGTCCCGGAGTTCCTGCAGGAGGTCTACGGGCTCACGAGTCAATCTGCGCTCGTGAACTCGCAGAACTTCTACGGCGAGCGCTATCCGTACGGCGTGATGGTTCCCGCGGTCGCGTCGGCAAGGTTCGCGATCACGGGCCTCGGCTCGAAGCCCGGGATCTGATCGCCGTGTAATCGACGTTCCCGAGGACATCCTCGCGCCAGCCCTCGAGCCGCGGCGAGACGAGGCGTGCATCGACGACCCAGGAGATCGGGACCACGGCCGCGGTCTGCCGGAGTCGGTCGTCGAGTCGTTTCAGGTCTTCCTTCTGGTCGGTCACCGCAAGGGCATGCACGAGCCCGGACCGCGAGCCGACCCCGTCCCGCAGGGCAAGCTCGGCCAGGATCGCTTCCGCTTGCGGATAGACGGCAAGCAGCCGGCGAAACGACGCGTCGGCCCGTGAAGACTCGCCGGTGAGCCGCGGGCCAAGGCCGAGGTCGCGCCAGCCCGCATACAACAGCCTCGCCCCGAAGCGCAGGACCGGGTCGGGAGGAACCGCAATCCGCACGAGCACGCGCGGCAAGGAAGGAATCCCATGCGTCGCCTGCCGGAAGCGGCCGGGATCCGCGCCGGGCCCCGCACCGACGAGGCCGAACGCGCTCGCGCCGTCCTGTTCAGGAACGAGCTGTTCGTAGTCCGTCCGGTCGGCGGTCTGCCAGTACGCTCGGCGGAGCTCGGGATCGACGCTGTGGAACACGACCAGATCGAGCCCGAGGAGCCTGCGAGTGCGGACCTGGTCCCGTAAGGCCGGATTGTCCTCGTCGGCTGCGACGTCCCCGAGCGGAACCGGCGTCTCGTCGAGCTGCCCGCGGCGGAACGCGCGCATCGCGGCATACGCGCCTAGTCGTTGGAAGACCACGGTCAGCTCAGGGCTGCGGACGACGACGCGCCTGGCGGAACCGCTGACGAGACGAAACGGACCCGCGACGAAGCGAGGCGCAGCAGCGACGACCGTCAGCGCGTAGGGAAACCGCCGCCACGCGAAGCGCAGGTGGATGCGCAGGCGCGTCGCCGTGTCCGCCGAGATTCTGGTCGCGTCCGCAAAGAGCCAGCGGGACGGGGCGTCCTTCAGCCGCGCGACCCGCCGCAACGCGGCTGCGATGGAAGGCGCGGCGCTGCACGTGAAGGTCCAGTCGCGAAAATCGGGGGACGCCTTCCAGGCGCTGCACAGTCCAGGCGCGACCGCTCCGGTCGCAGGGTCGGTGCGGAGGGGCGTCGCGTACAATGCACGCGCGATCGTGGTCTCGTCGCGGCCGTCGGCCAGCGCAGGATCGAGCGGCCAGCGAAAGCTCGTCAGGGCCACGCGCACGACGTTCGGCGGGCCGGAGGCAATCGGCTCGACGGCGGGTGCGGCGTGCTTCGAGCCGCAGCCCCCCATGACGAGCGCGGCGGCGACGCAGAGCGCCGCTACTTCAGCGCGTGGAAGAGCGCGATGCAGTTCGCGACGAAGAGGACGCCGACGAGGACGGTGAGCCGTGTCAGGTTGCGCTCGACGATGTGCGTACCGCCCTGCGAAGCGGGCGTGAAACCCATCCCTCCGAGCCCTGTGTCCCGTCCTGAGTGCATCAGGATCAGGCCGACGAGAGCCATCGAGAGCAGTACCTGGATGACGGCAAGCGCCTGAACCATCGCGGGGCCAGGGTAGCAGCGTGACTACTGGAGGCCCGAACCCTCTACCGTGCGACGACCTCGAGGATCGCGTCGATCAGCTCCGCGGCGATCCGGTCCTTGGTGACGTAGCCGGCCGCCCCGGCCCCGCGAGCTCGATCCACGTCGGTGCGTGCGTTCGACCCGGTCAGCATGAGGACGCACGCGTGCGGGTGCTGCTTCCGGATCTGCTTCGTCGCCTGGAATCCATCCATGATCGGCATCGCGATGTCCATCAGGATCACGTCCGGATCGAGCTGCAGGGCGAGCTGCACGGCTTCGCCGCCGTCCGCGGCATGGCCTGCGACCTCGAGCCGATCGTCTGTGGCGAGGATCGCTTCGAGCGCCTGCCCGAACAACCGATGGTCGTCCGCGATCAGCACGCGGATCTTGTGCGGGATGTCGACGACGGCCTCCATGACCCCGGTTCAGTTGAAATGTGACTTGTTAGGGTCGATTTGTGAAGGGGGATGACGCACACGCACGCATCCAAAAGTTGTTGGTGACGGGGGACAACCGTCTGAAGCAGGGCGTCGATCCGGCGAAGGCGAGGCAGAGCTACGAACAGGCGCTGGAAGCTGCCCGCGAGGCCGGGCTGGAGGATTCGATCCGCCCGCTGGTCGAGATCAGGCTTGCCGATCTCGAGCGGCTCGCCGGAGGATCGTCTCCACTCGCTCCGCCTGACGCCTGACGTCGTGCGCCTCGGCCGCCGAACGCGCGGCCGAGTTCGGTCGAGGTAGCGACGCGGCGGCGCGCAGGCCGGCGAGCAGCGCACCGTCGTCCATGGGGTCGACGAGCACGCCGGCGTCCGGCGGCACGAATTCAGGCGGCCCGCCGATCCGCGTGGCCACGACCGACCGGCCGCACGCCATCGCCTCGAGCGTCGCCTGACCAAAGGGCTCGATCAGGCTCGGCTGGCAGACGACATGGGCTGCAGCGATCCGAACCGGCAGCTCGTCGTACGGAAGCGCGCCGGTGAGCTCGATCCCGTGACGACCCTCGAGCTCTCTGCGCAGAGGCCCGTCGCCGACGAACGTCAGCGTCCCTTCGCCCAACCGCTCGTACGCGTTCGCCAGGCGAAGGACGTTCTTGCGTGGGATCAACGAGCCGACGCAGAGGAAGCGCGGCGGGCCGTCAGGCGCGGGCGCGACGGTGAACCGCTGGAGGTCGACGCCTGAGTCGACGACTTCGGTCTTGCCGCGTGCCTCGGGCACCTTTGCTTCGAGCTCGCGACGCAGGTAGTCCGAAACGGCGATCACCGTCGCGGCGCGCCGAACGACGAAGCGAGTCGCCGCCCGGATTCCCGGCAGCCAGCCGATGTTCCGCACGTCCCGCCCGTGTGCAGTCACCACCAGGGGCGCACGCCCGGCCAGCGCTGCGATCAGACCTGTCGGGACGAGGAAGTGCGCGTACACCACGTCCGGGCGGAAACGCCGCGCGGTCTCGTGCGTCGAGCGAGCGAGCTCGACGTACTTCCCCTTGCCCCGGCGCCGGCGGTCGAGGACGGCGCGCTCCACGTCGTGGCCGCGCACGACGAGCTGCTCCTCGAGCCCGCGCACGAACACCCCGAGGTCGGGATCGGCAGGACCCGGATACATCTGCGAGACGAGGAGGATCCTCAAGCTCGCTGCTGCGGGTCCTGAGGCATCGCTTGCGATGCCTCATACGAGGCGCCGTCGACCGCGTCGGCGGCGCCGTTCACGAAGTACGACGCACGGCGTGCCATCAGGCGCGCCGTGCGTCGTACGTGCCGAACTCCTCCCGCAGCGCGTTGCTGATCTCGCCGACGGTTGCGCGGGCACGAAGTGCATCGCGCATCGGGACGAGGAGATTGCCCTCGCCGCGCGCCGTCTCGCGCACTGCCTCGACCGCACGCTGCGCGTCGTCGGCATTGCGCTCCGCCCGGACGCGCGCCGTTCGTTCGAGCTGCCGCTTTTCCGCGTTGGGATCGATGCGATGGAGCTCGATCGGTTCCTCTTCACCCTCGGTGAACCGGTTGACGCCCACGATCACGCGCTCGCCGCTCTCGACCTCTTGCTGCCAGCGAAAGGCCGCCTGCTCGATCTCGTCCTGCACGAAGCCCTGCTCGACCGCGGCGACGGCGCCCCCGAGCTCGTCGATCCGCCCGATCAGGTCCCACGCCTTCGCCTCGAGCTCGTCGGTGAGCGCCTCGATGAAGTACGACCCGCCCAGCGGATCGGCGGTGTCCGTGCCGCCCGCCTCGTGAGCGAGGAGCTGCTGCGTGCGCAAGGCGATGCGCGCGCTTCGCTCCGACGGCAGGGCGAGCGCCTCGTCGTAGCCGTTCGTGTGAATCGACTGCGCGCCGCCGGCCACGGCTGAAAGCGCCTGGATCGCAACGCGCACGATGTTGTTCTCCGGCTGCTGCGCCGTGAGAGTCGAGCCGCCGGTCTGCGCGTGGAACCGGAGCGCCTGCGCCTTCGTGTTGGTGACTCCGAAGCGCTCCTTCATGATGCGGGCCCACATCCGCCGCGCCGCGCGGAACTTCGCCACCTCCTGGAAGAAGTGATTGTGCGCGTTGAAGAAGAAGGACAAGCGCTCGCCGAGCTGGTCCGGCGACGAGCCCGCGTCGACTGCCGCCTGCGCATAGGCGATGCCGTTCGCAAGCGTGAACGCGAGCTCCTGAACTGCAGTCGAGCCCGCCTCGCGGATGTGGTAGCCGGAGATGGAGATCGGGTTCCACCTGGGGAGTCGCTCCGCGGCGTACACGAACAGATCCGTCGTGATGCGGATGGAAGGACGAGGCGGGTAGATGTAGTTCCCGCGGGCGATGTACTCCTTGAGGATGTCGTTCTGCACGGTGCCGCGTAGCTGCTCGCCGCGAACTCCCTGGTCTTCCGCGACGAGCTCGTACAGCAGGAGCAGCAGGGCCGCGGGCGCGTTGATGGTCATCGACGTCGACACCTCGCCGAGCGGAATCTCGTGGAAGAGGAGCTCCATGTCCGCGATCGAGTCGATCGCGACGCCGGTACGACCCACTTCACCCGCGGCGCGCGGGTCGTCCGAGTCGTAGCCGAGCTGCGTGGGCAGATCAAACGCCACCGACAGTCCGGTCTGGCCGCGCTCGAGGAGGTAGCGGAAGCGCTGGTTCGTCTCCTCGGCGGAGGCGAAGCCCGCGTACTGGCGGATCGTCCACGGCCTTCCGCGGTACATGTCGCCGTAGGGACCGCGCGTGAACGGGAACTCGCCCGGAAGCTCGAGCTCCGCGGGCGCGTCCTCGGCTGTGTAGACCGGCTTGACCTCGATCTCGGAGTCGGTCTCTCGACGGTCGGTCGTCGCCATCACCGAAGAGTATGCTCGGCTCGTGCGTGCGCTCGCCGTTGCGGTGGCGACCGTCGCGCTTGCCCTTCCCGCTGCCGGCGCGGGCGGTGACGCGAAGATCGCATACGTCCTCGGCAAAAGGGCCACGATCGTCTACCTCGGCAGTCCGATCCGGCAGCCGATCGTGCTGTCGAGAACGGGGGTTCCGCGCTGGAGTGGCGATGGAAGGTTGCTCTCGATCGGCGGATGGGTCGTCGGCCGCGCGCACCTACCGGCTACGCAGCTCTTTTGGGCGCCGACGGGGGAAATCGCGGCGTACGCGAGGAGAGACGGAGCCGTCATGCAATGGACGCCGAGAGGATCACGCAGCGTCGTCCCCGCCGCGTGGGGTGCGACCTCGATCGCCTGGGGACCCAGCGGCCACCTGGCACTCGGCAGATCGATTTGCCAGGTGCCGTGCGGCGTGCCGCGCCACCAGGAAGTGTGGATCTGGCGGAACGGCTCTCTGCGACGCGTTGCAGGACCGCTCCGCGGCGTGGCCAGGCCGATCGTCGCCGGCTTTGCTCCTGACGGCCGCGTACTCTGGTGGCCGGACGAGCAGGGTTCCGCATCGATCGCGGCCGACGGTCTACCGCTCTACGCGAACCGAAGCAGGATCGTCAAGACGCTCCCGGACGCCGATTTCGTCGTTCGCTGCGGTCGGCATCTGGCTGTCGTCGCCGGTGGCGACCGCTACACGACACACGGGAAGCGGATCCTTTTCGACGGAAGGGACAGCTCGGACGACGCGACGCGATCCTGGGTGTCGCCGTCGTGCACTGCGAACGGCAGACTCGTCGCGGCGGCCGGACGAAACTGGCAAGAGACGAGGTTCGGTGCAGAGCACCGGGCGATCTGGCAGCTCCTCCCCACGCGTCGGCAGCTCACGCGACCACCGCCCGGTTGGACGGACGAGAGCCCACATCTCCTGAACGACGGCTCGGTTCTCTTCGTTCGTACGCGTCAGACCGCGCGGAAGGTAAACGGAGAGTGGATCACGACCAGCCGCGGATTACTCGAGCGGCTACTGCACGGAAAGATCGTCCGGGTCACAGACGTGAGTTTCGCTTCGAAGGACAGCAGCGGCGACTGGCTCAACTACTACGGCCACTACAACTGGCCCGACCGCATCGCGATCTCGCCCTAGACGCGTTACTTGTAGCGGTAGACGATCCTGCCGCGATTGAGGTCGTACGGCGACAGTTCGATCTTGATGCGGTCGCCTGGGAAGATGCGGATGCGATAGCGCCGCATCTTCCCCGCGGTGTAACCGAGTGTCTCGTGGCCGCCGTCGAGAGCGATCCGGAAATAACCGTTCCGGAGCGCCTCGATGACCTCGCCATCGAGCTCGATCTTCTGTTCCTTCTCGGCGACTGCCGGCCCCTTACTGGGAAGGGACGACGTTGATCGCCTCAGGGCCCTTCTGACCCTCGCGCGACTCGAACTCGACTTTCGCTCCCTCGGCCAGCGACTTGAAGCCGTCGCCTCCGATGTTGGAGTGATGCACGAAGAGATCCTTCCCGCCGTCCTCCGGCGCGATGAATCCGTATCCCTTGGCATCGTTGAACCACTTGACGGTTCCGGTTGCCATGTAAA
>VAWR01000136.1 GCA_005885245.1 Actinomycetota bacterium
GAAGAGCCACGCGACTTCCCCTTTCACTTCGTGCGGCACGCCGATCGCCGCGGCCTCCGCCACCGCGTCGCAGGCGACGGCGGCGGACTCCAGCTCCGCCGGACCGATGCGTTTGCCCGCGATGTTGAGCGTGTCGTCGGAACGGCCGTGCAGGAACCAGTAACCGTCTTCGTCGACCGAGGCCCAGTCGCCGTGCGTCCAGACGCCCGGGAAGCGACGCCAGTACGTCTCGAGATAGCGCTCGTCGTCGCCCCAGATGCCGCGCGTCATCCCGGGCCACGGCCGCTTGCACACGAGCTCGCCGACCTCGCCCCGCACCGGCCGGCCATCGGGCGCGTACACGTCCATGTCCTGGCCGAGCGCGGGGAAGCCGAGCGCCACCGCCTTGACGGGCTCAGTCACGCACGTCGCGAGGAAACAGGCGCCGACCTCCGTCCCGCCCGAGCAGTTGACGATCGGCGTGCGGCCCGCCCCGACCCTGTCATGGAGCCAGCGGTACGGTTCGCGGTTCCACGGTTCCCCCGTCGTGCAGATGGCGTTGAGCGACGACATGTCCGTCTCGGGATCACCCTTTGGAATCAGCGCGCGTACGAGCGTCGGGGAGACGCCCAGCATGGTCACGCGCTCCGACTCCACCAGCCTCCAGATCCGGTCCGCGGGAAAGTCCGGCGCGCCTTCCGCGTACACGACGGTCGCGCCGCACGCACCGCCTCCGACCACGGTCCACGGTCCCATGATCCAGCCCATGTCAGTGGCGAAATGGATCCGGGCGCTCGGCTTGACGTTCGTCTGATAAGCGACCTCACGCGCGATCGAGACGAGGAACCCGGCCTGGACGTGGAGAGCCCCTTTCGGCTTCCCAGTCGTGCCGGATGTGTACGCGAGCAGGTACGGGTGCTCCGAATCGACCTGTTGCGGAGTGAGATCTCCTGACGTGCCCCCGACGAGCTCGTCCCAGAACCGGTCGCGGCCGAGTGTCATCGGCACGTCGTCCAGCCCGAGCCGTCGCCACACGACCGTGTGCGTGACGGTTGCCGCGCTCTCCAGCGCTTCGTCCACGATCTGTTTCATCGGCACGACCTGGCCCCGGCGAAGCGAGCCGTCCGCGGTGATCACAGCTTTCGCCTTCGCGTCGGCGAGCCGCGCCGCGATCGCAGGTGGCGCGAAGCCGGAGAAGATCGGCACCTGGACGGCGCCGAGATGCGCGCAAGCGTGCGAGGCGATCGCGACCTGGGGCGACATCGGTAGGAAGATGCCGACCGCGTCGCCCTCGCCGATGCCGATCGACGCGAGGCCCTCGGCGAGTGCGAACACGTGGGCGGAAAGCTCGCGCCAGGTCAGCGAGTGCCTCGTACCGTCCTCGCTCTGCCAGACGGCGGCCTCTTCCTCGGCGAGCTCGCCCGCCGCCCAGCGGTGAACGCAGTTCCAGGCCAGGTTCAGCTTGCCCCCCGTGAACCAGGTCGCCCACTCGGCACCCCGGGAGGTGTCGACCACGTCCTGCCACGGCTCGGAGAACTCGATCCCCAGATCCTCGACCACCGCGGGCCAGAACCGCTCCGGCTCCTCGATCGAGATGCGGTGGAGCTCGTGGTAGCCCTCGACCCCCAGTCGGCGCGCGAGTCGCGTCAGGTTCGCGCTCTCCACGTCTTCGGCGCTCGGTTTCCAGACGAAGTCGGGCACGCGCGAAGCGTACGGGTAACCGAACGCAGAGGGTCGGAGGAGTTCTCTAACCTCTAAGAGATGCGCGCCGGTCTGTTTGCACCGGAGAACCGGAAGTGGTGGACGCTCGTCGCGGTCGCGATCGGGCTCTTCATGATCATGCTCGACAACACGGTGGTCAACGTCGCGCTGCCGTCGATCCGCAAGGATCTCGGGATCAGCATCTCGGAGCTCGAGTGGGTGGTCAACGCCTATGCGCTCACCTTCGGCGTGTTGCTCCTGACCGGCGGCAAGCTGGCGGACATGCTCGGGCGACGCAGGATGTTCGTCGCCGGGCTCGTGATCTTCACCGGCGCGTCGCTCTGGTGCGGCCTCGCCGCCGGTGCGAGCTCGTTGATCGCGGCGCGGAGTGTGCAAGGCGTCGGCGCCGCGCTCATGAATCCGGCCACGCTCTCGATCATCACGGCGACCTTCCCGCCGCGTCAGCGTGGCACGGCGATCGGCATCTGGGCCGGCGTCTCCGCGCTTGCCCTGGCGATCGGACCGATCGTCGGCGGCGTCCTGACGGAGAAGATCAACTGGAGCTGGATCTTCTTCATCAACATCCCGGTCGGAGTGCTCGGAGTGATCGCGGCCGGCATCTTCATCGACGAGACGAAGGACACCTCGCACGAGCAGCGCCTCGACTTACCGGGTCTGATCACCTCGGGTGTCGGTCTCTTTGCACTCACCTACGGGCTGATCGAGACGAACGACCATGCCTGGACATCGACTCGCGTCCTGACGCTGTTCGCGATCGCAGCGGTCGCGCTCGGGGCATTCGTGCTGCTCGAGCTGCACCAACGCCTGCCGATGCTGGACCTCTCGCTGTTCCGGAACCCGACGTTCGCGGGCGCCAATGCCGCCATGCTGCTCGTCGGCCTCGCGATGTTCGGGATCTTCTTCTACAACTCGCTCTTCCTGCAGAACATCCTCGGCTACGGCGCGATCAAGACAGGCGCGACGTTCCTTCCCATGACCGTGATGATCATCCTCGTCGCGCCGATCGCCGGAAGGTTCTCCGATCGAGTGGGCGCACGCTGGCTGATGGGTGCGGGCATGACCCTGCTCGCGGTTTCTCTCGTTCTCTTCGGCACCCTCGATGCGAGCTCGTCGTTCTGGGCGATCCTTCCCGGTCTACTCGTCGGCGGCGTGGGGCTGGCGATCACGATGGCGCCGACGACCGCCGCCGCGATGGGTTCGGTTCCGGTGGACAAGGCCGGAGTCGGCTCGGCCGTCATCAACAGCATGCGCCAGGTCGGCGGCTCACTCGGAGTCGCGATCATGGGTGCCCTCGTCGCGACGGAGGTCAAGGTTGCCCCGGTCGACCGTCGTTTCCCGACGGAGTTCGTCGCCGGCTATCACCGCGCGGTCCACGTCGGCGCGGCGTTCGTCCTGCTCGGTGCGCTCATCTCCGTTGCCACCGTCCGCAAGCTGCACCCCGAGGGCCGCGGCGCGGCCGAACCGGCTGTCGGCGCCTGATCCGGCCCCTCAAAGAGGAAGACCCCCGGCTGCGGCTCCGGGGGTCGATTCCTGCTAGGCGACTCCGCCTTTGCTGGCGGTCTCCCCAGGACTTGGCTCTGCGGCCCAGCCACGCCCCGTCTGGTTCCCACCTGGTGAAGTGCCTCCTGCAGCCGACCCTGGCGTCTGGCTCGGTTGCAAGATGGCCTCACTCTAGGGGGGTTCCCGGAACCTGTCAAGTAGCTCAGTCAAGTGATTTTGGATAGGCTTGCTTGACCCGTTTCCAGCCAGAACATGACCTTTTTGGGGGATGCCCCAAAAGACGGGTTGAAGTTTGGTGAAGCATGTCGTCTACTACGCCGCACATGTCTGACTCGACCGCCATCCGTCAGAAACAGCAGCGAGTGTCAGCCGCCGAGGCCGGACTACGCCTCGGCGAGCGTCTGCGCCAGCTGCGCGTCGCAGGGGGGATGACCCAGACGGACCTGGCGGGCGAGCGATTCTCGAAGGAGTACGTCAGCCAGATCGAGCGCGGCAAGACGAAGCCCACGGCCGAGACGATCCAGTGGCTCGCCGACCGACTGGGTGTCGACGCGGGCTACCTGGCGAACGGTGTTTCGGCCGACGAGCGCGGACGTGTCGATGCCGCACTCGCGCGCGCAGATGCTCTCCTCGAGGCGCGGCGCAACGACGAAGCGCTCGAGGAGCTCGAGCGGATCCGTGCGGCGGTGCTCGCGACCGGGCTGTCCGAGCTCGAGACGCGCGCGCTGTCGAGCGAGGCCACGATCCGCATCCGCAGGGGAGAGGTGCGGGAGGCGATCGCGCTCCTCGAGCGCGCCAGGGCTCTCACCGAGGGCTCCGGTTTCTCCGATGTCGAGCGCGCCGACGTGATCTTTCGACTCGGCGTCGGGCGCTACAAGCTGAACAGCATCCAGACCGCGATCGGCCTGTTCGACGAAGCGCTGAAGCTGGCCGAGCGCTCCGAGATCCGCTCCGATCAGCTGCGTTCGAACATCCTCGCCTGGCGCTCCCGCTGCTACCGGCGCCGGCGCGACCTCGAGGCGGCTCGTGAGGACGTCGAGCGTGCACTCGAGCTCGCCGAGAGCCTGAACGACAAGCGCACCGCGGCCGACGTCTACTTCCAGGCGTCGATCATCGCCGATCGCGAAGGGCACTGGGTTCTCGCCCGCTCCTATGCGGAGCGTGCGAAGGCCGCCTACGAAGAGCTTTCTGATCGGAGCAATCTCGGCCGGCTGCTGAACAACCTCGGCGGGCTCAACTTCCTCCTGGGTCACCCAGAGGAGGCAGTGGAGCTTTTGAAGGACGCGGTTCGGATCGCTCTCGAGGTCGGGGACGACGTCGAGGCCGCGTACGCGGTCAACGGGATCGCCCAGGTGCACCTACGCACCGGCGACGCGGCGCGGGCGGAGGAACACGCCAGGCACGCGCTCGAGCTCCTTGGCAACCGCGTCGACGAGCTCGGCGAGATCGGCAACGCCCAGGTCGTCCTGGGCCGCGCGCTCATGGAACAGGACCGGCTTGACGAGGCCGACGAAGCGCTCGAGGCCGGCGAGCGCGCCTACGACCAGTTCTCCTCAGGCAGCCATCGCGCCTCGGCCTGGGTCGCCCAGGGCGACCTGGCTGCGCGACGGGGCGATGACCGGACAGCTGCCCGGTTGTACCGCCAGGCTGCCGACGCTCTGCAAGACGTCCGCTTCTAAGCCCTTCGAAAGGGGGTGACCAAGTGTCCAAAGCTCGCCTGACCTATCTCGCGATCTTCGCGATTCTCGTCGCGACAGCTCTGCTGGCGCTGCTGCCTGCCGCCCTGACGCAGTACGGCATGCACGACGGCTCTGGCTTTTAGAGTGTCCATGTGCGCGCTTTGCTCGCCGTCCTCGCGCTTGCTGCGCTGACGGCAGGTTGCGGCTCCTCGCGGAGCCGTTCGGAGCGAAGCGCGCCCGAGCCGGGATCGCTCGAGGCGCTGTGGCGACAGTCCGGAGAGGCGGTCGCCCTGATTCCAGGCACGTCGGACTACTCGCCCGGCGACGTGCGCATCTCTTTCCTCGTCGTAGACAACCACGGCCGAGTGATCGCCCCGCGCACAGCACAGGTTTGGATCGCGCGCTCGCTGACGTCGCGGCCTTTCGGCCGGACGACCGCGAGGCTCGAGCACGTCGGCGTGCCCGGAGTCTCGACGGATAGCGAGGTCAAGGCGATCTACGTCGTACACGTGCGGATCCCGACGCCCGGCACGTACTACATCCTCGCCCGACCGAGGGGACGCGTTCGCATCGGCGGGATCCGACAGCTCGTGGTGCGGGCGCGCTCGGCGACGCCGGCCGTCGGCGCTCGGGCGTATCCGTCTCGGACGCCAACGCTCTCGAGCACCGGCGGCGACCTGGCGGAGCTCACGACGCGCACTCCGCCCGACCGGGGCTTGCTGCAGTACTCGATCGCCGGATCGCTCCGCACACACGTGCCGTTCGTGGTGACGTTCGCCACGCCTCGCTACTGCTCGAGCCGTACATGCGGACCGGTGGTCGACGTGGTCGACCAGGTGAGACGCCGGTTCATGAGGAAGAGCATCCGTTTCATTCATGTCGAGATCTACGCGCACAACGATCCGCGCAACGGGCGGAACCGCTGGGTGCGTGAGTGGCATCTGCCCTCGGAGCCCTGGACTTTCCTGGTCGGCCGCGACGGGCGGATCAAGGCGAAGCTCGACGGCTCGATCTCGATCCGCGAGCTCGAGCAAGCGGTCCTCGCCGACCTGCACTAGGCTTGCAGCACGTGTCCTCAGCAGGCGGAGATCCGGGTCTCGTCAGCGTGCGTGAGGTCGCGGACCAGCTCGGGGTCCATCCGGAGACGATCCGGCGCTTGATTCACGACGGGCGGCTTGACGCCGTGCGTGTCGGGCGCGTGCTTCGCGTTCATCGCGAGGCGGTCGACGGTTTCCTCGCGCGTCAGCGCGTGAAACCCACGCGTTTCCAAGCCTGAAGCCGCGGACAGACTCGCCCTGATGGGCGTTCGGGCTCAACGTTTCAAGCGCGCCTTGTACGTCGGACGGGTCGCGCACCGAAGCGGCCTGCTGCGCGTTCTGGGTGAGCTCGGGGTCTGGGGGAACAGGCCGGCGACGGCTGAAGGCGCGCAGGAGTTTCGACACGCCCTCGAGGAGCTCGGGACCACGTACATCAAGCTCGGACAGCTGCTCTCCTCCAGGCCGGATCTCCTGCCCGACGTCTACATCGAGGAGCTCGGCAAGCTCGTCGACCAGGTCCCACCGGTGCCGTTCGCCGAGATCCAGCGCATGATCACGGACGATCTTCCCGCCGACGTCTTCGTCCGGATCGACGCGGAGCCGCTTGCCACCGCCTCGATCGCTCAGGTGCACACGGCACTCCTCCAGAGCGGCCGAGAGGTGATCGTCAAGGTTCGTCGCCCCGCGATCGAAGACCAGATCGAGCTCGACCTGGCGGTCATGCGGAGGACGGCGGAGTTGCTCGAGCGGCGATCCGAGCGCGCTCAGCTGCTTCAGGCCCGAGCGCTCGCGGACGAGCTCGAGGAGCACCTCCGTGCAGAGCTCGACTTTGTCGAGGAAGCAAACAACACAGAAGTGATCGCCGCCTTCCTGTCCGACTACGAGGACCTCGTCGTCCCCCAGGTGATCCGACCGTATGTGACCGAGCGAGTGCTCGTGCTCGAGCGGATCGAGGGAAGGAAGGTGGATGCCGACCACGGGCTCGCTCGTGAGCGCGCGGAGGAGCTTGCGCGCCAGTTCTTTCGCGCGTACGTCCGGCAGGTCACTGTCGAAGGCGCTTACCACGCCGATCCGCATCGGGGCAACGTCCTGCTTACGACCGAGGGTCGCCTCGCGCTGGTCGACTTCGGGTTGCTCGGCCGGCTCGACGACGACACCCGTCGCAACCTCGCGCTTCTGCTTCTGGCCGTCTCGCAAAATCGTGCCGACGATCTGGCGCAGCTCATCCTCACGCTGTCGCGGACGAGCCTGGGCTCTGACGAGCCTGGCTTCCTCCAGGAGATCCGCCGAAAGCTGCCCCGTTACCACGGCCGACCGCTGAGCAAGATTCGCGCCGGCGAAGCGCTCGCCGACCTCCAACGCATTTCGTTCGAGTACGGAATCAGCCTCCCCACCACCTTCGCGCTCGTGGGCAAGACGCTTGCCCAGGCGGACTCGATCGCGCGCGTGCTCGATCCCGAGCTGGATCCGGTCGCGCTCCTCGAGGAGGACTCGCTCGAGGTGATGCTGCGGGAGGCCGAGCGGCAGCTCGAGCCGGACCAGCTCCTCACGTGGCTCTACACGCAGCTGGAGCCGCTCGGCCGCCTGCCGCGCAGGCTCAGCCAGCTGGCGAACAAGCTCGAAACCGGCACGCTCAAGGTCGGCATCGCGCCGACGGATCTCTCCGATTTCGAGTACGCGATCCGTTCGACTGCGAACCGGATCGGCGGCGCGGTGATCGTCGCCGCGCTGCTCATCGCGTCGGCGCTGCTCGCGCGCGTGCACGATCTGCGCTGGCTGGCGTTCGCCGGCTTCTGCTTCGCCTTCGTGCTCGGGCTCTACCTGCTCTGGAAGATCGTCCGCACCCCGGGTGAGCTGTAGTTGTCGAGCTGTCGGCGGCTGTGAAATACTCTCCACACTTCAAAAGGGGAAGTAATGGAGGCGGCAATGGCTGAGAACGGCTACGCAAAGCCGGTGCTGGTGGCGACCGATTGGCTCGCCGAGCACCTGAACGACTCGAACGTCGTCGTTTCGGAGGTCGACGAGAACCCCGACCTGTACGACGAGGGCCACATACCCGGAGCGGTCAAGCTCCATTGGCGCGAAGATCTTCAGGACCCGGTGGAGCGGGACCTGGTCGAGAAGGACGAGTTCGAACGCCTGATGGCCCGACGCGGGATCGGCAACGAGACGACGCTGGTCGTCTACGGCGACAAGAACAACTGGTTCGCCGCCTATGCGTACTGGTATCTCAAGATCTACGGCCACGACGATGTCCGGATCCTCGACGGCGGGCGCCAGAAGTGGATCGACGAGGGGCGCGAGTTGACCACTGACGTGCCGCAGGTCGACTCGGCGTCGTACAGCGCACGGGAGCGCGACGAGTCGATCCGTGCGTACCGGGACGCCGTCCGCCAGACCATCGACGACGAGGGCCAGGCGCTCGTCGACGTACGCAGCCCGCAGGAGTTCTCCGGTGACCTGATCGCGCCGCCCGGTTATGAGCAGGAAGGGGCGCAGCGGGCCGGCCATATTCCGAGTGCGGCCTCGATTCCGTGGGCCTCTGCCGTGCGCGACGACGGCACGTTCAAGAGCGCTGAGGAGCTCCGCGATCTCTACGGAGGGAAGGGCGTGACCGGCGACAAAGCGGTGACGGCGTACTGCCGCATCGGCGAGCGCAGCGCACATACCTGGTTCGTGCTCCGCGAGCTGCTCGGCTACGAGAACGTCCGCAACTACGACGGCTCGTGGACGGAGTGGGGGAATCTGGTGGGCGTTCCGATCGAGAAGGGAAGCTAGTTTCGGGCCCCCGAGTCGACGCGTTCGATCACGACGTGCGGCAGGCGCGCGTAGGGACTCAGTCGTAGGAGCGCGCGCACGACCTCGGCGCAGTCCTCCGGACGGATCATGCGCTCTCTCGGGACCGGCGCCCACTCGGTCATCGGCGTGGCGACGAAGCCGGGGCTCAGCACGGTCGCGCGCACCCCGTGCTCTTCCTCGCCACGGTTGAGCGAGCTCGTGAAGTTGATCACCCCCGCCTTGGCAGCGCCGTAGGCGGGAAGCCGGGCCGACGGGCTCGTTCCCGCGATCGACGCGATGTTCACGATCAGCCCGCGCGCTTCCCGCAGGAAGGGGAGGGCCGCGGCGGTGACCAGGATGGTGCCGCGCAGGTTGACGTCCAGTTGCAGGTCGATGCGCTTCGTGTCGAGCTCGTCGACGAGGCCGGCGAACCCGACGCCGGCTGAGTTGACGAGGACGTCGAGCCTGCCGTGCTGCCGGCGATGCTCCTCGACGATGCGCCTGCAGTCGTCCTCGTGCGCCACGTCCGCCGCCACTGCATGTGCACCGAGCGCTTCAGCGGCAGCTTCCACCTTCGCTCGTGTTCTCGACGCGAGCGTCAGAGCGAATCCCTCTCGCTGCAACATGGTCGCAATCGCGAGCCCGATCCCCGACGAGCCGCCGGTGACGAGAGCGGCCTTCTCCATGAGGCATCCTTGCAAGTCGGGAAGGTCCGACGCCCTCGGCGCAGAACTTTGGCGCGGGGGAACCGAAAAGGCTCCTCCTCTCCCCTGAAAGCACGGGGGAACCGCATGGTTCCCCCGTGTGTCCCTCTAGCGCCCTCCGGGAATAGAAGCGGCGGCGAGGTCGTAACAAGAGTGAACCGACGGCACTCTGTAGACGAAAGTCGTACCGACCCCTACATTTCGCGGTTCAACCCTCGGGAGGGCCTTCTTTGGACATCGGAACCGGGCGCGTCAAGCTGACAGATCTCGCCTCCTGCGGAGGCTGCGCCGCCAAGTACTCGGCTGCACGTCTCGAGCAGCTCCTCGCCGGCTTCGTGCCCGCGGAGGCTGAGAACCTGCTCGTGGGCCTCGCCCCCGCCGACGACGCCGCCGTGTACCGGCTCGACGACGAGCGCGCGCTCATCTTCACGCTCGACTTCTTCCCACCGGTCGTGGACGACCCGGGCGACTATGGCGCGATCGCGGCGACCAACGCGCTCAACGACGTCTTCGCGATGGGCGGCGTGCCTCTGCTGGCCCTCTCCATCGCCGCCTTCCCCGAAGAGCTGCCGGTGGAGATGCTCGCGGAGATCTTCGCCGCGGCCGACACGCAGGTGCGTGCTGCTGGAGGCCTGCTTGCCGGCGGCCACACGATCCGTGACGCGGAGCCGAAGTACGGGCTCGCGGTCGTCGGCACGGTCCGGCCCGACGGCATCTGGCCGAAGAACGGTGCACGGCCCGGCGATGCGATCTTCCTCACGAAGCCCCTCGGGACGGGGCTGATCATGACCGGTTACAAGAAGGGTCACGCCGGCGACATGCAGCTCGAGCGGGCGATCCGTTGGATGAGAACGCTGAACAAAGACGCTGCGGAGGTCGTGCGCGGCTTCGAGCCGAACGCCGTGACCGACGTGACGGGTTTCGGTCTCTTCGGCCATGCGCACGAGGTAGCCGACCGCAGCGGCGTCGGGCTACGGCTCGAGTCCGAGCGGTTCCCGGCGATCGACGGCGCGCTCGACGTCGCACGTCGCGGCGTGCGCACGAGCGGCGATCCGCGCAATCGGGACTTTGCCGCTGCGCATGTCATGACCAACGGCCTTTCCGACACGCTCGACGCGCTGGGTTACGACCCGCAGACCGCAGGCGGCCTGCTCATCTCCCTGCCCGCAGAGCGCGGCGCGGCGCTCGAGGCGGAGTTCGCCGCACGCAAGCTCTTCATCCGCAGGATCGGCCGCGTGGAGGAGGGCGTCGGCGTCAACATCGAGTGAGCTCCGGAATGATTCACGGGCGGTTCCAGCCCTTCCACAACGGACACCTCGAGTATCTCCGCGGCGCTGCGGCGCAGTCCGAGGACGTGTTCGTCGGGATCACGAACCCCGACCCGCAGCGCATCAGGGAAGAGCCGAGCGATCCGCTGCGCCACTTGCCCGAGTCGAATCCGTTCACCTACGTGGAGCGGCTGCTGATGGTCAGCGCTGTCGCCAGTGACGAGGGTATTAGCGCGCACGTGATCCCGTTCCCGGTGAACGAGCCAGAGCTGTGGCCGGCCTACGTTCCTCCGGGCGTGACGCAGTACCTCCGGCTCTTCTCCGAGTGGGGTGACACGAAGCTGGAACGGATGCGCGAGGCCGGCTACGACGTCGTCGTCCTCGACGAGGGCGCCGACAAGGAGATCTCCGGTGCTGACGTGCGCGAGGCACTGCGTAGCGGCGGGGACTGGGAGTCCCTCGTCCCGCGCGGGGTCGCGCGGGTAATCCGGTCGCTGCAGCGAATCGCGGTCTGACATGCAACCGATCGTCGTCTTCCTGCTGGACGGGCTCGCCGACCGCGCGCACGATTCGCTGGGGGGCCGAAGCGGGCTCGAGGCTGCTGTTACTCCGAACCTCGATCGGCTTTGCGCCTCGGGGTCGTGCGGCGTCCTCTATGCGATCGGGCCGGGGCGCGCGCCCTCGAGCGAGGTCGCGCACTGGTCGATGCTCGGGTACCGGCCGAACGAGTTTCCCGGGCGGGCGGTGTTCGAAGCGCTCGGGCGCGGTCAGGAGGTGAGCTCGGAGCACGTGTTCGCGTACGCCGCGCTGCGGCCGGCGGAACGGCGCGACGATGGTTGGTGGTTGACCGGACGGCCTGATCCCGAGCGCGACGCGGAGGAGGCCCAGCGTCTCGTCGAAACGTGCGACGGCATCGCAGTCGACGGATTGACGTTCTCGCTCGCGCACGTCTGGCGTGGCGAGGCCGTTCTGCGGGTGTCGGGCGGGGCCGATGAACGCGTCACGGACAGCGATGCCTTCTTCCGCGACCGCCATCCTCTGCTGCGGCCGCAGGCTGTCGTTCCCGAGGCCGAGCGCACGGCACGTGCAGCGGAGCACTGGAGCCGCGAGGTGATGAGGCGGCTCGAACGCGAACGGTTCAACGTGATCACGCTCAAGTGGTGGGGGCGGCCGCACGACGTGCCGAGCTTCGAAGAGCGGCATGGCTTGCGTGGGACGTTCGTCGCGAGCTCCGCGTTCCTGCGCGGTCTGGCCCGCGCCGTCGGCCTCGAGGCGCGAGAGGAATCGGAGACGGACGACGCAGCCGCCGACCTGCTCGGGCGAATCGAGCTTGCGCGCGAGCGGCTCGCCGCCGGCGACACCTTCGTGTTCTGCCACGTGAAGAGCGCCGACGCCGCCGGCCACACGAAGGACCCGCGGCGGAAGCAGGCCATGATCGAGACGCTCGACGGTGCGCTCGGCGATCTGCCGACCGACGGTGCGGTCGTCTGCCTCACCGGCGATCATGCCACGCCCGCCTATCCCGACGTCATCCACTCGGGCGATCCGGTGCCGTTCGTCGTCGCCGGTCCGGGGGTGCGCGCCGATCGAGTCGCGGAGTTCGGCGAGTCGACCTGCGCCGAAGGGATCTTCGGGCACCTGCGCGGTCCGGACATGATGCCCGTGCTGCTGAACGCCGCCGACCGCCCGCTGTTCCTCGGCTCGCGCCCGACTCCCTTCGATGGTGCGGACGGGTATCCGGCGCTCCTCGACCCTCTCTAGACTCGACGCCGTGAACGCCCAGCCCACGGCGCTCGCCCGTTTGCGGGCGCTCGTTCTCACGCCCGCCCAGCTGCTCCCGCTCGCGCTCGCCCAGCTCGGCGCGCTGTGGCTGATCGTCGGCACCGGCGCAGCCGTGCGGCTGACCGACTCCGGGCTCGGCTGCCGGGACTGGCCCGGCTGTGAGGCGGGGCACCCGCTCCCCGCCAAGAACGCGCACGCGTTCGTCGAGTTCGGCAACCGTCTCGTCGGGGCGATCACGATCGCCGTCACTTTGCTCACCTGGCTCGCCGTTCGGCGCGCGCCGGCACTGTCGCGCTGGGCGCCGCGGCTTGCGCTGGCCGTGTTCCTCGGGACGCTCGCCCAGGCGCCGATCGGCCTGCTCGCAATCGCGAGCGGCCTGCGCTGGCCGATTGTGATGGTGCATCTGCTGCTGTCGATCGCGCTCCTTGCCGGCGCGACGATCCTGGCGCTCGACGTTCGCTCCGCGCAGGTCGGTCGGGTCGAGTCGCTGGTGCCGCTCGAGCTGCGCCGGCTCGGAGTGGCGTTCGTCGTCGCGGCGTTCGTGCTCATCGTCAGCGGCTCGCTTGCGACAGCGGCCGGGCCACACTCCGGCGGCGGTGCGGCCGACAAGATCGATCGGCTCGGCCGGCTCGAGCCGATCGTCTACGTGCACGGCGCGTTCGTCGGGCTGTTCCTCCTGACGTTCCTGTTCAGCCTCGGCTACCTGGCCGCGCGCCGCGACCGCTCGCCTCGACTCTTTGTGCTCGGCGCCGTGGTCTTCGCCCTGCTGCTGGGCCAGATGGGTCTCGGCGAGATCCAGTGGCGCACGCACCTCCCCTGGGGACTCGTGCTCACGCACGTGTTTCTGGCAGCGACCGTGTGGGTCGGCACGGTCGCCCTGGCAACGCTGTTCTTCCGGCCGAACGTAGACTTCCTCGATCGCTGAGGAACTCCGCATCGCCGATCGACCGAGCCTGCGTGCGCCGGTTCTGATCTCCGCATTTCGGGGATGGAACGACGGCGGGCAGGGCGCCTCGCTCGCCGGCGGCTATCTCGCCAAGACCTGGGAGGCGGAACGCTTCGCGGAGATCGAGCCGGAGAACTTCTACGACTTTCAGGCCACGAGGCCGCACGTCTCACTCGTCGAGGGCCAGACGCGTCACATCGACTGGCCCGAGAACGCCTTCTACCATGCCCCGATCCCGGGTCTGGAACGCGACGCGGTCCTGCTGCTCGGGATCGAGCCCAACCTGCGCTGGCGGACGTTCACCGGCATGGTCGTCGACCTCGCGCGCGACCTCGGCGTCGAGCTGATGATCACGCTCGGCTCGCTGCTCGCGGACGTGCCGCACACGCGGCCCTCGCCCGTAACCGGGGGTGCGACCGATCCCGAGCTGATCGAGCGCCTCGGGTTGCAGCGTTCGCGGTACGAGGGCCCGACCGGCATCGTCGGCGTGCTGCACGATGCGTGCAATCAGGCGAGCATCCCGTCCGTGAGCCTGTGGGCCGCGGTCCCCCACTATGTCTCGCTCGCGCCGAGCCCGCGCGCCGCCCTCGCACTCTGCCAGCGTCTGGGCGACATCCTCGGGACGAAGATCGATGTCGCCGAGCTCGAAGAGGCCTCCGACCGCTACAGCGAGCAGGTCAGCGAAGCGGTCGCATCCGATGACGAGACGGCCGCCTACGTCGAGGAGCTCGAGCAGCGGGCCGAGATGCTCGACGACGACCAGGAGATTCCTTCGGGCGAGTCACTCGCGGCGGAACTGACTCGTTTCCTGCGAGAGCGTGAGCATGGCGACGGCGAGTCCGACCGCGGCCCCTCCGAACAGCCCTAGCCCAAGCCTCTAGCCGAATGTAAACGCGTACGCCGAGAGGCCCGGCGTGAACCGCAGCTCGAGGAGTCCCTTGCGTGTTCGGTCGCTCGAGACGAGCGTGTAGAGCCGGTCGGCGTCGATCTGCATCTTTCCCGTGCGGCGGCCGTCGACCGTCACGCCGACGGTGCCGTGCCCGCCGAGAACGAGGTGCACGCTCCTCGCCTGGAAGTGCAGCCGCAGTCGAGCGTTTCGGCCGGCGACGATCCGTTCACCCGCGACCGTCCAGGTCCCGGCATACGCGAACGCGTCCTGTGCGAGCGCCGATGGGAACGTGTAGTTCGCTGCCCGGTCGGTTCGGAGCGGCGAGCCCGCATAGTTCGCGATGCGGTCGTAACCGAGGTAGGTCTCCGGGGTGCGCAGCTCGATCGGCGTGCGGTCCGGTTCGGGCAGGTCCGCGGGCAGCCGCTTCGCCCCCGCCGCCAGGAGGAGGCGGATGTCGCGGTCGGTCTGTGAGTAGCCCCCTTCGCCGATATGGACGTCCCGGACGTGCCCCGATTGGTCGACGAGGTAATCCGCAGGCCAGTAGTTGTTCCCGAATGCGTTCCACGTGCCGTAGTCGTTGTCGAGGGCGACCGGGTAGCGCACCCCGAGGCGTTTGACAGCGGCGCGCACGTTGCCGAGATCGTGCTCGAAGGCGAACTCGGGCGTGTGCACGCCGAGGATGACGAGCCCCTTCGATCGATAGCGCTCGTCCCACGACTTCAGGTACGGGAGCGTGCGGAGGCAGTTGATGCAGGAGTACGTCCAGAAGTCGACCAGCACGACCTTGCCGCGCAGCGCATGGAGGCTGAGCGGCCGCGAATTGATCCACGCGGAGATGTTGTGGACGTCGGGCGCGGCGCCGTAATCCTTCAGCGGCACCTTCCCGAGTCGTGAAGCAAGCTGGGTGCCGTGTGCAACGAAGACGGGCTTCCGGTTTCCGGCGAGGCGGCCGAGGTGGCTTTGGGCTGCAGAGCTCCCCTCGATTGCATTCTGGACCCAGCCGGCGTAGCCAGGCACCTTCGTCTGCAGGCTTTCGGCCCACCCCTCGTAGATCACCAGGGCGGACACGGCCATCAGGATGCCGCCGGCGATTCGAACCGTCTGCGCGCGCCGGCGGAAACGCGCCGTGAGCCCGTGACTGCCTCGCGCGATTGCCAGCATCGGTAGAGCGGCGCCGACCGCGTACGCGATTGCGATCACGACGATCCAGCCACCGACGCGGTTGGTGGCAGCATTCGCCGTGAGCGTCGCGAGCACGGGGCCCCCACACGGGACGAAGACAAGCCCCAGGCTCGCACCCAAGAGGTAGCCGCCGCCCAGATCGCCGGCGCGCCGGCGGGTCAGAAAGAGGAAGGGCCGCTCGGCGAGCTCGGCCGCCCTGGGAAAGATCAGGATGACCGCAAGAACCAGCAGCAGTGCCGCGCCGATGCGGATCTGATGTTTCGCACTGATTCCCAGCAGTCCCCACAGCCAGGCTCCGGCGAGCAGGAACGCCGTGAAGGTCGTGATCAGTCCGGCCGCGATCGCGTAGGGACGGCGCTTCGTACCCGTGCCGCCTCCGGCCAGCACGATCGGCAGAACCGGCAGGATGCAGGGCGTGAACGCGGTGATGATGCCCGCCGCGAACGCGATCGGGACGAGGATGAGCACTGGTCTCTAGTCGTTCTTACGAGGCAGGCGTTTCAGCGGGTTCGGCCTTCGGTTTCGAAGGCGCTTTCCGCCTGGCCGCCTTGGCCGGCTCTTGCTGACCGTCCTTCGGCTGCTCCTGCTCCTGCTTCTGCTCCGGAGCGCCGGTCTGCTGGGCCTGGCCCTTCTTGCGCTTGCGCCGCTTGCGGCGGCGGGACCGGCCGGAGGTCAGCTTCGGCTGGGGCAGGTTCTCCGCGAGCGCGCCGGCGACTTCCTGCACCGTGCCGAGCCGCTCCCGCGCCGCCTCGAGCAACTGGGTCGTGCGAGGCGTATAGCCCTCCGCGGAGGCGAGCAACGCGGCTCCGACTGGCAGGGGCAGCTCGAGCGCCGTGTTCACGAGCTTGGCGGCGTTTTCCTCGTGCCGGTGTCCACGTGAGTTCGCGAGCGCACCGAGCAGCCGCTTTGCTTCCGGGAACTCGGCGCTTGCCCGCCGGTCCTGGAGCTTTCGGGACGCCCGCGCCAGCCGCCAGGTCCAGCGCGCGAGGATCTGGTCCGGCGCATCCACCTTCCCCTCGGCGATCGCGCGCAAGAGGATGCGCACTCCGCCCATCCGGTCCTTCTCCCAGGTCGGCGCCTGCGTCACGAGCGTGACGAGGTCGTCGAAGTCGGCGCGCTCGACCGTCATCGAGACGCGGTCGGAGAGCGCGATGATCCGCAGGCGGCGATTCGGGTTCTCCGCCGCACACGTAGCGAGGAACTGTTCCAGGCACGCCTTCGATGCGCCCCGCGCCGTCAGCTTCTCGACGAAGGCAGCTCGCTCGTCGAAGCGGATCTGCCGGCCCGCGATCGTCGCCCAGTAGCGCTGCTCGTCCTCGTCCAGATACTTCGGATCGATGCGCTGCCACTCTCGTGTGATCACTGCGAGACGTCGTCGTACGTCCGGCGTGACCGGAACGAGCCACGGAGCCGGCGTGAGCTTGCGTCTTGCCCGCCGCTGCACGCGACGGCGCGGGGCCGGAGTCACGCGCGCGCCCTCGCGGTAGAAGTCAGCGTCGAGGAGCGAGTGCAGCGAGACCACCCGCTCGTTGTGCGTCGCTGCCTTCGGAACGAAGTCGACGACGATCCCGGCCTCCTTGCGCGGATGCGTGCGCATGATGCGGCCGATCCGCTGCTGGTACACGCGCCGCGAGGCGGTCGGCGCGAGGTGCATGCACACGGTTGCGCGTGGCGAGTTCCAGCCCTCCGCAAGGAGCATGGCGTTGATGAGAACGTTGATCTCGCCGCGCTCGTAGGCCGCGAGCGTCTCCGCGAGACGGACCGGCGGCGTGCGACCCGAGACCGCCTCGGCCTTCAGGCCGACGGCGCGGAACTCCTTGGCGAGGTTGTAGGCATGCTCGACGCCGGCGGCGTAGACGATTCCCGGCGTGTTATCGAAGCGTTCGCGGTAGAGCGACGCGGCGGCCTGGTTCAACGCTTGGTGGTCGAGCGTCTTGGCGAGGATCTCCTGGTCGAAGTCACCGCCGACGATCGGCACCTGGTTGATTGCGGCGACCGGCGGTACGCGCAGGTCGCGGAGCGGCGCGATCAACCCGCGGCGCGCGGCGTCCTGCAGCGGCAGGTCGTCGACCGACGCCGGGAAGACATCCGAGACCTGCTTCGCGATCAGATGCTCCGTCGCCGTCATGCCGATGTAGATGGGTTCCGGGAATGACCGAATCGCCGCACTCGTCTTCTCGCCGAGCGCCGTGTGCGCCTCGTCGCAGATGACGAGCTGGTACGCGTCGCGTGAGATCGACGCCTGGTGGCGCGCGAACCACGCGTACGTCTGGATCGTCAGCGGATTGCCGCCGCGCAGCGATTCCTGGCCGCGCTCGATTGCAGGAGAGAAGCGATCGCCGTAGCCCTCGTCGGTCAGGTCACGCTGGAACTGCGAGACGAGCAGCCGGCGATGGGTCAGGATCAGTACACCGAGCGTGCGCGCCGCCTCGACGAAGCCTGCGGCGGCGATCGTCTTGCCCGAGGCAGTCGGATGGCGGAACCGGTAGCGCCTGATTGCACCGGGGTCGGGGCCGGTAAACCCGTCGCCCTCCGGTTCCTCGTCGAGGACGTCCTCGGTCGAATCCTCCGTAGGCTCGACCTCCTCCTCTTCCTCGACGGGTTCGGCGCTCGTGCCGTTTCCGTTCCCGTTTCCATTCGGGTCGGCTTCGCGTTCGTGAGCTGCGATCAGCTCCGTCAGCATCCCTGCGAGCGCGTCGACCTGGTGGCGGCGCAGCTCGGTGCCCGAGGCCAGATGCGGTCGCTCCTCTGCGAGCACACGCTCCAGCCCGAGCATGAGGCCGTATTCGACCTTCCAGCCGGACGAGGGCGTGAGCTGGCCCGCCTCGATCTCGGCAAGGGCGTCGTCGAGCGCGCGGCGCCGTGAGGTGCCGGGCGCGAGCACGCGGACGGGATCCTCGCCTTCGCGGAGGAAGGGCTCGCCCGCCCAGGCTTCGACTCGGAGGGCGTCGGCCGTCAAGCCGTTCGTCGCCTCCGACGTGGTTGTCGGCTGCTCTTTGATCTCCTGCATGGACGCAGCGCATAAAAGCGCTGCACTTGTAAGAAAAGGACGACCCCGTGCGAATCCCCTTAGACGGGTGCCGTACGCCACACTATATCGACCCGGCGGTTAGGTGCCGAGACCCCCGAAGACGGCAAACGGGTTCCGGGGCTGGACCTCGTAGACGAGGCCCCCGCCAGGCTCGACCTGGCCGTGGATCCGCTGGGCCAGGTCGACGGCCTCGGCCCGCGTCGTGGTGCCGGCTATGACGTAGGTGAAGGTGCGGGACACGTCGTATCCCTCGGCCCGTAGCTGCTCGGCGAGGTCGTGCGCCTCCGCGAGGGTCTCGGTCTCGACTCGCACCTCCCATGGTGCGTAGCCACGCTCCAGCAGCTCCTCCTCGGCGTCCGGCTGTGCCGGCTCGTCGTCCCAGCGTTCGTCCTCGCGGAGCCAGCGCTCGGTGACCAACCGGATCGGGGTGAGGCTCGCCTCCTGCAGCTCCTGCTCCACGATCCGGCTCGCCTGCTCGGCTTGCATCCCCGACGCGGCATAGACGAAAACCGTGTCGTCGTCCTGCGAGACGGCGAGCCGATGTTCGCGGAGCTCCTCGGCGAGATCCTCGGCGTCGGTCTGGCGGAGGCCGAGCCGGTCGAGCAGGCCGCGAGCGCCTTCCTCGTCGGGCAACTCGATCCTGATCCGCCAGTCGTCCTGTGCCACAGCGGGAGCCTACTTTGGGCGGCTCTCGTCACAGGTTCGTACCGGTGCCTGGCACCGGTACGTGGCGGGTCAGGCCGGCGCTGCCGCCGACATGTCGGCGAAGGTGTGGCCGAAGAGCCGCTCCGACATGCCGATCTGGTCGAGGTGCTTCGTGATGCCGCCGAGGAAGAACGGCCAGCCCGCGCCGAGGAGGAGGCACGTGTCGACGTCTGCGGCCTCGGCGACCACGCCTTCCTCGAGCAGACGGTGGATCTCGTCTGCGACCGCCTCTAGCACTTCCTCGACCACCTGTACGCGCGTCCGTGGGGCGTCTTCGAGGACGACCGGTTCGTCGCCGGCGGCGAGAGCGGACAGCGCCGGCGAGAGTGGGAATCGATCCGGAAAGGCGTCGTGCATGCGCTCGAGCACGTGGTCGGCCACCTGTGGGCCTACGAGCTGCAGCAGGACGGACGGTGCCATCGGCATTCCGAGAGACATGACCGCCTCGTCCACCTCGTCGACCGGGGTGCCGTGCTCGATCGCGTCCATGATCACCCGGGTCATCCTCGTCAGCACGCGATTGACGACGAACCCCGGTGCGTCCTGCACGAGGATCGGTCGTTTTCGCAGCCGTTCGCCCAACTCCCAGGCGGTCGCCAGCGCGGTTTCGCCTGTCTCGGGGGCCCGCACGACTTCCAGCAGCGGCATGAGCGCGACCGGGTTGAAGAAGTGCATGCCGACGACGCGCTCCGGATGACGTAGATCTGCAGCCATGTCCGCGATCGACAGCGCGGACGTGTTCGTGGCCAGGATGCAGTCTTCGGTGACGATCTCCTCGAGCTCGGCGAACACCCGCTTCTTGAGCTCGAGCTCCTCGAAGACGGCCTCGAGGACGAGGTCGCAATCGTCGAAGCCCTGGTCATCGACGCTGCCCGAGGCAAGTGCCGCGAGAAAGCGTCCCTTGCCCTCGTCGTACCGTCCTTTCTCGACCTGACGTTCGAGCTCGGCGCGAAGGTCGCTGAGGGCGTCGTCGACGATCTCCTGCTTCACGTCGCGGATGACGATCGGGAGCTCGAGCCTGCGCAGACACAGGAGTGCGATCTGCCGCGCCATCAACCCTGCGCCGACGATTCCGACCTTGGTGATCTTCCGGGGAGCGGCGGTCGGACGTGCGGGATGCTTCTTGGCGCGTTGGTCGACAAGGTGGAAGGCATAGATCGACGCTTGCGCCTGCGGCCCTGGGAGAAGCTCGCCGATTGCCTCTTCCTCCCGGCGGTAGCCCTCGGCGATGGCCCACTCTCGCGAGCCCTCGATCAGATCGAGCGCGACATAAGGGGCCGGCGCGGCGCCGTGAACCGCGTCGTCGACCGCCGTCCGGGCGCGCCGGAAGATCAGCTCGGCATCGGACCAGTCGGGCTCAGTCCGCTCCAGACCCTGCTCGACCAGCTCGCCTGCAAACGCGAGCGAGTCGTCGACGAACTCCGCGGGCTCGAGCAGTCGATCGGCGATGCCGAGCTGCGCTACCTCTCTGCCCAGGAGCATCCGGTTCTGGCGCAGGGGGTTCGACACGATCACTTTGATCGCGGTCTCAGGACCGGCAAGCCGCGGCAGCAATTGCGTCCCGCCCCACGCCGGGAAGAGCCCGAGGAACACCTCCGGGAAAGCGAAGTGGCGGACCGCGCTCGAGATCGTGCGCCCCGTGCAATGGAGTGCGAGCTCCACGCCGCCGCCCAGACAGGCGCCGTTGATCGCTGCGACGGTCGGAAAGGGCAACATGCGCAGGCGGCCGAACAGCCCGTGCCCGACGCGTGCGCCTTCGACAGCGCGCTCGCGGGTGATCCCGGGAAACTCGGTGATGTCGGCGCCGGCCGCGAAGAAGAACGGCTTGCCGGTGATGACCGCCGCCGCGAAGTCACCACGCTCGAGCTCGTCCAGGACCCGTTCGAGCGATTCGAGCGCCCGCTCGCCGAAGAACGTCGGCTTCGTCCAGTCCTCGCCGTTGTCGATCGTCACCAGCGCGACGTCGCCCGCGCGGGCGAGCTTGAAGTCAGTGACCGGTGCCAAGGTTCTCCCACAGGAGAACAGCGCCCATTCCCATGCCGACGCACAGCCCGGTGAGGCCGTACCGCACGTCGGGCCGCTCGCGGAAGCCGTAGGCAAGCTGCGCCAGGAGCCGGACCCCGGTCGCCGCGAGCGGATGTCCGCAGGCGATCGCGCCGCCGTATGGATTCAGCCGCACATCCTGGGGTTCCACTCCGAGGGCGTCGCACCAGGTGAGCACCTGCACGGCGAACGGCTCGTTCAGCTCGAAGAGCCCGATGTCGTCGAGCGTGAGGCCCACCTGCTCCAGGACGCGCTTCGTAGCGGGAATCGGGCCGATGCCCATCAGCTCGGGCTCCACGCCCGCGAACGCGAAAGCGATCAGGCGCATCCGCGGCTCGAGTCCGAGTTCCGCCGCGGTCTCCTCCGCCGCCAGGAGGCAGGCCGTTGCGCCGTCCGTCAGGCCTGCGGAGTTGCCGGCCGTAACGCGACCACCGGCGCGGAATGGCGTGCGCAGTCCGGCGAGGCCCTCGAGAGACGTGTCCGGCCGCAGGAACTCGTCGCGATCGGCGACACGCCAGCCTTCCTCGGTGAACACCGACATCGGCACGACGGTCTCGCGCATGACGCCGTTCGCCCACGCAGCCGCGGCGCGTCGCTGCGAGCGCACCGCGTACGCGTCCGCATCCGCTCTCGTGATCTGCGGGAAGCGGTCGTGCAGGTTCTCCGCTGTCGCGCCCATCGTCACGGCCGATGTGTCGACGAGGCGTTCCGAGACGAAGCGCGGGTTGAAATCCACCTCTTCGCCCATGGGGTGATGGCCCATGTGCTCGACGCCGCCCGCGAGGACGAGGTCGCACGCGCCGAGCGCGATCTCGCCCGCCCCTGACGTCACGGCGGTCAGCGCACCGGCACACATGCGGTCGAGCGCGAAGCCGGGCACGGACTGTGGGATGCCGGCGAGCAAGGCGACGTCACGGCCGAGCGTCAGGCCCTGGTCGCCGACCTGCGCCGTCGCGGCGAAGATCACGTCACCGATGCGTCCGGGCGGAAGCTGGGGATTGCGGCGGAGGAGTTCGCGCACGACCTTGACGGCCATGTCGTCGGCGCGCGTCTTCCAGAAAATCCCCTCCGGCCCGGCGCGACCGAACGCTGTGCGCACGCCGTCGATGAACACGACCTCTCGGCGTTCCATGCGCTCGAGTCTATGCAGCAGCGGTTTTCGCTTCGAGCTCTTCGCGGAGGTCCTCGAGCTGCCAGCAGTCCGCGGAGAGCGGCTCGCGGCGGAACTGGATCAACACGGTGCCGCCGGGAGAGACCAGCCTGCCCTCGCGGCAGACGTCGAGCAGCCGGCGATACGGAGCGAGTCCGTCGCCGGGCGCGTACACCGCCTCCGCGGGCTCGTCGTCGTAGAGCTCGTCACGCTCGCGTTCGGGGAGGTACGGAAGGTTTGCCACGACGACGTCCATCGGCATCGGCACCGGACTGAGCAGGTCCCCGTGGAGAACGTGCACACGGTCGTCGACACCGTGACGCTCGGCGTTCGCGCGTGCCAACTGGACTGCCTCCTCGCTCGTGTCCGTCGCCCAGACCTCGATGTCCGGCCGATTGACGGCGAGCGCGACGGCGACGGCTCCCGTCCCCGTGCCGACGTCCGCGACCCGCACAGGCTTGCCGTCGATCCGCTCGAGTGCCGCATCGACCAGCCGTTCCGTTGCGGGCCGTGGGGTGAACACCCGGCCCGGAGCCGTCAGGAAGTCGAGATCGTAGAAGGAGGTTTCCATAAGCTCCGGTCGTGCCGGACTGGGCTGCGCACGCACGGCGTGAAGAAGAACGCTATCGAGAGGGCCAGGGTCGACTGCCGGGAGAGGCCGACCCGGATGCGCGCCAGCGCCAGCTGACGAGGCTGGGCAATGCGGCCGCCGGCTGCGGGCTCTCACACCTCATGGCGGGGAATACGGAGCTCGCGCGCGAATGGTTCGGGCGAGCCGTCGAGCGCTATCGCGAGAGCTTTCCGCCTGCGCCGCCGGGAAGCTGGGGCAGGCCGATCGGGATGCTCAAGTCCAGGATCCTCGCCGTCGACTGGGCGGGCGCGGAGGTCGACGCGGCCTGGACGCTCGACCAGGGCGCGGCGGACTCCGACTCGCCCATCGGCCGCTACGCCGCAACGCTGGCGCTGCTCGTTCTCGGCCGCGACGAGGAAGCGCGTGTTCTCGCCGACGTGCTGCGGACGCGTGACGACTTTCCAGCTCCGGTTGGAGATGCCCTTGCCTTCGTCGCAGCCCAGGATCCGCTCGGCTATGTCGAGGCTGTCGAAGCGGTGCTGGAGTCGTTCGAGACGCGTGACGAATACCTCGAGGACCTGCCTGTCGCAGACACTGTGCTCGTGCTGCAGGCGCTCGCCGAGAAGCGCGACATTGCTGCCGAGCTCAGCTCACCGCTCCTGCCGGGCTAGTCCCGCTGGGCCGGCGGGTGGGCGAACATCGTCAGGACGAGCTTGTCCGCCTGCTGATCCTCGAGCGTTCGCGCTTTCTCGAGGAACTCTGACATCAGGTCGAGCGCATGCTCCACCGTGAGCTTCACCTCGACCTGCGCGCTGCGGAACGTGCCTCCCGGCGAGTAGAGCGCGTGCGCCCGCTGTACCTGGTCGAGCATCGCGGCCTGGATGTCGCTCGCTCCGCCTGCAGCGAGGAGCTCGGGCGCGACGCGAAAGGTTTTCGCAACCGAACGGTAAGGCTTCTCGCGTCCACGCCTGTCCGTGTCGGCGAGTTCGATCAGTCCGGCCCTCAGCAGCATGCGCACGTGGAAGTGCAGATGACCGGGATCGACACCCAGGCGTTGTGCGAGCTCGCGGTTCGTGAGCTGCCACTCGCCCTCCTGTCCGAGCATCTCGAGGACGCGCACCCTCAGCGGGTGCCCCAGTGCCTTCAGTTGCTCAGGCTTGTCGAGTACCAGCGTCTCTCGCTGCAAACGGTCTGCCCCCTCTGCTGTCGCCCGGGGCGCACTTGTACATATAGCGGCGACCCTGTCAAGCCCGAAGCTTGGCTGCTGCAGCGCGATCGAGGATTGCAACGGTTCTCCCACTGCGGGCCCGGACGAGGCTGGCAGGCGTCTGCGGGCCTGGTTCCGCGGCGAATGCACGGCGCGCCGCCTCCGCCTTTCCGGCTCCGGCGAGGGCGAAGACGATCTCGTGAGCGCTACAGAGGGCCGGGAGGCTGAGCGTGACCCGATCGACGAAGGGTTCGAGGCCAGGCTCGGCCGGCAGGACGCGCTTCTGCTCTTGCAACGTCGGGGCGTTCGGGAAGAGCGAGGCCACGTGGCCGTCCGGGCCGATGCCGAGCAACTCCAGATCGAACTCGGTGTCGCCCAGTTCGCGTTCGTACTCGTCCGCCGCGGCTTCCTTGCCGAGCTCGCCTCTGATTCGGTGGACCGTCTTCGGCGCGCCGTCGAGAGCGTCGAGCAGCGTGCGCTTCGCGAGGTGATAGTTGGAGAGCTCGTCGTCGGGTGGAACGCACCGCTCGTCGCTCCACCAGAGCTCCGCCTTGCTCCAGTCGGGCTCGCGTTGCGCTGCATCCTTGTAGGCCTGCTCCGGCGTCTTGCCGCCGGTGAGCGCGATATGCGCGCCTGCGCGCGCCGCACGGGCGAGGCGCTCTGCAACTGCGAGGGCGACCTCGTCCGCGCTCTCGAAAAGGATGAGCTCGATGCCGTGCGTCAAGACTCGCCTGCGGCGAGCTCGCGCGACCTCTCCATTGCAGCCTCAATCGCGTTCAGGAACGCCGCGCGCACGCCCGCCTGTTCGAGCTCGCGAATCGCCCGGATGGTCGTGCCCCCAGGGGAGGTCACGGCTTCGCGCAGCTCGACCGGGTGCATCTTCTCGTCACGCAGGAGCTTGGCCGTTCCGAGCATGGTCTGGACGACGAGCTGCGTGGACGTCTCCCGTCCAAGCCCGAGCAGGATCCCGGCTTCGATCATCGCTTCCGCGAGCAGGGCGAAATAGGCCGGGCCCGATCCGGAGACGGCCGTGACGGCGTCCATGTAGCGCTCGGGCACGCGCGCCACCGCGCCGAGATGCGAGAGCACGTCTTCCGCTAGATCGAGGTGCTCTTCGCCGGCGTGCGCGCCGGCACAGACGCCGGCGATACCCTCGTGCACGAGCGCGGGCGCGTTCGGCATCGCACGCACGACGGGAACGCCCGGCGCGAGTCGCGCCTCGATCTGGGCGGTGGGAATCGCGGCGGCGACCGAGAGCACCGTCTGCTCCGGTGTCAGGAGCCCGCCGACCTCGCCGAGCAGGACGTCGAAGTCCTGCGGCTTGACCGCGATCACGACGAGCGCGGCATCGGCGACAGCTTCCGAATTGGACAGCGTCGCCTCGACGCCGTGCCGGTCGGCCACCTCCTGCAGCCGTTCCTCGCGCCGTCCGGTGACGACGATGTCCCCCGGCTTGCGCCAGCCGGAACTGAGCAGCCCGGCGAGGAGCGACTCGCCGATCTTGCCGGCGCCGAGGATGGCAATCCGTCGATTTCCCGCCACGCCACAGAGTCTAAGCAGGCCAAGTAACACAGTGTTACGAGCCTTTGGTCACGCCGGCTTGCGGTGCGGCCCGCCACAGTGAGGAGGTGACGACCTTCGCGCCCAGGATCTCGCCTCGTCTCGTCGAAGCGCTCGTCCGCCTGGACGACACGCGGGTTCCGATCGCGGAGGTCAACCGGCGCCTGGGGAGGGAAGCCGAGCGTCTCGGGTTGCCGAGGCCGAGCTATCAGCGGGTTCGCGAGCTCGTCCATCAGTCGCGGCGCTTGCGCCGCGTCCGGCCGACGACCGCGAGCATCCTGGTCGACGTCGCCTTCCGGGTGCGGCCGCCCACGGCGATCCTCGATCACCTGGCCGGGACCGGCGTGCCGCACCGTGCCGCGTGACCGGGAACCAAACGAACAAGTAACAGAGTGTTACTTGTTCAAGGCGGCCCGGTACGCGGCGAGCGTCCGGTCGTCACGGAACACGAAGTGGGCTCGCTCGACTGACGGATGCGCGGCGAGTGCTTCGTGCGTTGCAGCGATCGCAACCGGCGCGGCCAGGTCGACCGGATAGCCGTACGCCCCGGTGGAGATTGCCGGGAACGCGATCGACGCACAGCCGAGCTCGTCCGCCAGAGCGATCGCCCGCCGGTGGCACGAGGCGAGGAGGTCAGCTTCTCCTTGCTGCCCACCACGCCAGATCGGGCCGACCGCGTGGATCACCCAGCGTGCGGGAAGCTCGCCGCCGCGCGTTGCCTTCGCGTCGCCGGGCTCGCAGCCACCGAGGCGGCGGCACTCCTCCAGGATCGACGGCCCACCCGCACGGTGGATCGCGCCGTCGACGCCACCGCCGCCGAGGAGGCTGGGGTTCGCCGCGTTGACGATCGCGTCGACCTCCTGCGCGGTGAGATCCCCGCGGCTGAGCTCGATCACGCGTAGGCGGGACGTGGGAAGCGGACCGGCTGCTCCTCGGGCAGCGGGATCAACCCGTGCTTGAAGCCCATCGCCAGGTAGAGGCTCGCGAGGCCGGCCCATTCCCCGTACGGCGCGAGCAACTCGCCGGTCTCGTGCCCTTCGACCCAGCGCCCCTGCAGCCGGGACATCAGCTTGATCAGCGTGAGATCTCCGACGAGCCCGCGCTCGGTGCGGCCGAGGCCCTCGAGGCACACGACCCCGGCAGACCACGGGCCCAGGCCACGCTCACGCTCGATGAAGGCGGCCGCCTTCTCGGTGGGGAGCTGGTGCAGGCGTTCGAGGTCGATGGCCCGGCAGATCCGCACGAGTGCCGCGGCCCGGCGTGCGTGCAAGCCGAGCTGTCGTAACCGCGCCGGCGCCAGCCGGGCAAAGGTGGCACTGGTCGGCGGCGCGTGAAGGGTCGTCCGCGGAACGCGCGGCTCCAGCGCGCGGACGATCAGGCACTCGAGCTCTCGTGCACGCCGCGAATCGATGAGCTGACCGCAAAACGCGCGCAGCAGCGTCTGCGCGACGGTCGGCAGCCGGAGTTGCCGCATGCCCTGGAAGCGCCGCGTCGTCTCTCCGATCAGCGGATCTCGCGCGAAGCGCTTCAGAAATTCGCTGTGGTCGGCGTCCATCGCGATCGCGAAGCGCAGCCGCTCGAGCCCCTCCTCCGTCTCGGCGCGCAGGACGATTCGACCGTCGAGCGTCTGCCGAGCCGAGCCGACCTCGACTCGCTCTCCGACGCGCAGCGTCGTGGTCAGCGTGCCGTCCCGAACGTGCCGCGTAGCATCGCTCGCATGCCTGGTGGAGTCAGCGAGCGTGAACGGGCCGGCGGGACGAACGACCCGCTCGAAGGTCAACGGTTGTGCGCTGCCTGGGTCTCGGCGTCCACGCCGAGATCGTACGCGCGGCGGAGGATTGGCTCCGCCTCGTCCTCGCGTCCGTGCTCACTTAGGAAGTTGGCCCATTCGAGCGCTGCCTCGCCGGCGTCCGAACGACGTCCGTGCACCGTGAGCAAGTCGACCGCCCGACGATACGCATCGTCCGCGCCCGTGACTTCGCCCTGCAATGCGAGACCGCGCGCCAGCGCATGCACAGCCGTGCCTTGCTCGCCGCCGTGAAAGTCACCGAGAGTCGAGAGTGCCTGCCTCGCACGATCGACGGCGATGTTCGCGTCGCCTTCGAGGGCTGCGAGACGGGACTGGCCGATGCGCAGCATGCCTAGGTCGGCGGGCTCCGGGGTCGCGCCGAGTAGCCGCTCTGCGGACTCGAGTTGATGTCGCGCGGAGTCGGCTGAAGCCTGGCGCAGCTCGACACCTGCCGAAAGCAGATACGCACGCGCGAGGGTCAGCGTGTCGTCAGTGGCCTTGAGGAGAGCGATGGCGCTGCGGATGTACTCGAGCGCCTCGCCGGACCGGCCCTCGACCACGTTCAGGCGGGCGAGCGACCAGTAGAGCCGCACTCGCGTGTACGGGTCGGTTTGGTCGTCGGCACTCGCCAGTGCCTCGCGAACAACGGTCGCGGCCCGTTCGTACTGGGCGGCGTCGGTGAGCGCGTAGCTCAGGAACGTCGCATAGCGAATCTCGACGGTCTTGTCGTCGGGAACCGCATCGCGAACTCGTTCGAGACAGTCCTCGAAGACACGAACAGCGCGATCCGGCGCGCCGAGCGCCGCGTAGGACTGACCCAGAGTCGTGTACAGATCGGGCCGTAGGTGCGGAGGCGGTGCCGCTTCGTCGGCGAGCGCCGCCTCGAGGCGCTCGACAGCCTCGAGATGGTGTCCGCGCTGGGACGAGACAAGCCCGAGCGCAATGCGGGCCCGCATCGACGAAATGCTGTCTCCGGCAGCGAGCGACTCGTCCAGGACCTGTACGAGCTTTTCCTCCGCCGCGGAGACGTCGTCCGTGAGCCTGAGCTCGAGCTCCGCGTCCGCAAGACGGAGTTCCCGGTCGTCGACGTCCCGGATGTCACGGCCGGTCTCCAGATACTCGACGGACACGCCGAGCTTCTGCGACAGCTTTCGCAAGGCCTTGACGGAGGGTGTGCGCGCGCCCGCCTCGATGCGCGAGATGTAGGCGTACGAAACCCCAGGGGACGAGAGATCCCGCTGAGAAAGACCACGTTGAAGTCGGAGACGCTTGAGGCGCGCGCCTACGCCCTCGGTCGCACTGCCCTCGGTCACGCTGATCCGGATCATTAGAGCTTCTTCGGACATAAGTCAAATTCCTACTGGGGCCTTCATCTAGTCAATCGGCGCTTCCTCATGACAACATGAGTCCCTATCTGCGGATCCTTGGGGGAAGGAGGCGAAATCTTATGTTGCCGTGGGGTAGCTGAGCCTGGCTAACGGGCGGGGACGCTCTGCGTCCCCGCCCATGATTAGTCTCGCCCGATGGCAACGTGGCTCGCGCTCGCGGTCTACGGGCTCCTGCTCGTTTCCGTCACGAGCATCGTTTGGCGGCGGCCGATCCTGGCGCTCTATGCCTGGATCGTCGGCCTCGCCCTGCACAACGCTGTGATGGCCGCGCTCTATGGGGCCGGGGTCCACGGAAGCTCGCTCACCGCCATCCAGGCGTGGAAGGAGATCCTGCTCGCGGTTGCGCTCGCGCGAGTGGCTTTCGATGCCATGCGCAACCGACGGTTGGCGTTCCGCGTTCACGCTGTGGACGTCCTCGCCCTCGGCTTCGCGCTCATCGTTTGCGTGTACGCGGTTCTGCCGCAGCACTCGCTCGGCGGTCTGGCCGACCGCTCGGCGATCGGGCTCGCGCTCAAGCACGACCTGATTCCCGTGGGCGCCTACTTTCTGGGACGTTCGGTCCTCTTCAGCCGCGACGAGCTGGTGCCGCTCGTGTGGACGCTCGTCGGCGCGGCAGCGGCGGTCGCGGCGCTCGGGCTGCTCGACGACTTCCTGATTCCGATCTCCTGGTGGCGCGATTCGGCGGTCGTCGACTACTTCCACAAACAGCTCGGTTACGACTACCACGGCACCGGCCGCCTGCCGGAGAACTTCATCTACAACACCGGCTCGGAGGATCACTTCCTGCGCCGACTCGTGTCGACGTTCCTCGGCCCGCTGGCGAGCGCGTACATGTTCGTCGTCGCGTTGCTGCTCGGCGCCGCGTTCCTGCGCCGACTGCGTGTGCTGATTCCGTTGAGCCTGGTCATCGCGGCCGGGTTGCTGTTCACGTTCTCGCGGTCGTCACTGCTCGCCCTTGCCGCGGGCCTCGTCGTGCTCGCCTTCATCACCCGGGGCTGGTGGCCATTGGCGGCGGCGGTGCTCACGCTGGGTGTGAGTGTCGCGTGGGTGCACGTCTTCCCGCACGTCGCCCCGCAGGGAAAGTGGACGCAGGCTGATCTCGTCCAGCAGCGCCAGAACGCGCGGCAACGGCCCGGCGCGAGCGGCAATCCGGCCAGCCTCAACGAGCCGTCGCTACACAGTCACTGGATCAGTCTGCGGGAAGGCGTGCGAACGGTGATCCATCATCCGCAGGGTTATGGGCTCGGGAACGCGGGCCAGACTGCGTCGCGCACGGGAACCGCGATCAAGGCCGGGGAATCGAACTACACGGAGATCGGCGTGGAGACCGGGTTGGTCGGCTCGCTTCTCTGGACGGCGTGGGGACTCGCGCTCTTGGTGAGCGTCCTGCTCACGGCGCGCAGGAGCGGATGGTGGTTCGCCTCCGGAATGGCGGCCGCATTCGGCGCGGCGCTCGTGCTTGCGGTGCAGACGGATGTGATCGGTGATCCGTGGATGGGCTACTGCGTGTGGTCGTTGGCCGGAGCGGCACTGGCACCGGTAGCGTTGCCGGCAGATGGCGATCGATCCGCGCGTGGACATCGGCCACGTTCACCTGAAGGTGGCCGACATCGACCGCGCCCTCGCGTTCTACCGTGACGTCCTCGGCTTCGAGGAGATGCAGCGCTACGGCGATCAGGCCGCCTTCATCTCGGCCGGCGGCTATCACCACCACATCGGCCTGAACACGTGGGAGTCGAAGGGCGGATCGCCGCCCCCGCGCGGGACGACGGGCTTGTACCACGTCGCTATCCGCTACCCCGACCGCAAGGCGCTCGCACAGGCGCTGAAGCAGGTCGTCGATGCCGGCATCCCGCTGAGCGGAGCGACCGACCACGGCGTCAGCGAGGCGATCTATCTCCGTGATCCGGACGACAACGGGATCGAGCTCTATCGCGACCGCCCCGAGGAGGAGTGGCCCCGCGCCTCGGACGGGAGCATGGCCATGATCTCCGAGCCGCTGGACCTGCACGCGCTCCTCGACGAAGCGGACTAAGCGTCGGGCGCTAGGCGAGCCGCTCGAGCACGCGAAAGCGCTCGGCAACGATCAGGGTCTCGTCGTCGACGGTGAACTCGGGGCGGCCCAGCGCCGCGTGCATCTCAGTGCTCTGCCAGAAAGGCCTCGTGCGCAGCGCGCCACTCGGCTACCGACCGGAAGCCTTCACCTTCGTCGCGGGCGAATTGCTCGTCGACCTCCTGCAGCGGGAGGATGCGCACCTCCGTCGTCTCGATGACGCAGACGGAGTTCTTGTCGGAGTCGATGACGACGCTACGGCTGCCGACCTCCGGGAACTTCTCGCCGGGGTCGAGCTCGTACTCGAGCAGGAGCGATGAGGTCGCGGTCTTTTCGCCGCTGAGCACGGCCGCCACGAGCCGGTCGCGCAGCGGCCCGGGAAAGCCGAAGTGGGCGACCGGCAGGCCTCGGATCCCGGCACCGTACATCTGCGCTACAACTGTGACGTGGCCTCGAAGCCGGTCGAGCAGCTCGAATCGGTCGTGATCCGGTTCGCCGGCGACTCCGGCGACGGGATGCAGCTGACGGGGGGCCGTTTCACCTCCGAAACCGCGCTGGTCGGGAACGACCTGGCCACCTTTCCGGACTTTCCGGCCGAGATCCGCGCCCCGGCGGGGTCGTTGCCGGGGGTCTCCGGCTTCCAGCTCCACTTCGCGGATCACGACATCCTCACGCCGGGCGACCAGCCGAACGTGCTCGTCGCCATGAATCCCGCTGCGCTGAAGACGAACCTCAAGGACCTGCCGCCGAGCGGCACCCTCGTCCTGGACAAGGACGCCTTCACGGATCGCAACCTCAAGAAGGCGGGTTACGACGGCAATCCGCTCGAGGATGGCTCGCTCGACGAGTACAACGTCCACGCGATCCCGCTCACGTCGATGACGATCGAGGCGCTCAAGGACATCGAGGGGATCACGAAGCGCGAGGCGGAGCGCTCGAAGAACATGTTCGCGCTCGGGCTGATGTCCTGGCTGTACGGCCGCCAGACCGAGGGCACGATCGAGTTCCTGCAGAAGAAGTTTGCGAAGCGGCCAGAGATCGCGGCAGGGAACGTGAAGGCGTTCCAGACCGGCTACGCGTTCGGCGAGACGACCGAGTCGTTCGCGGTCCAGTACGAGGTGAAGGCCGCAGCGCTCGAGCCCGGGCTCTATCGCAACATCACCGGTAACCAGGCGCTTGCGTACGGGCTGATCGCCGCTTCGGTGAAGTCGGGGCTCCCGCTCTTTCTCGGCGCTTACCCGATCACGCCCGCGTCCTCGGTGCTCGAGGAGCTGGCGCGCCACAAGAACTTCGGTGTGCGCACGTTCCAGGCCGAGGACGAGATCGCCGCGGTCGGAGCCGCGCTCGGCGCGAGCTTCGGCGGCGCCCTCGGCGTCTCGACGTCGAGCGGCCCGGGCATCGTCCTCAAACAGGAGACGATCGGGCTCGGGATCACGCTCGAGCTGCCGCTCGTGATCGTCGACATTCAGCGCGCCGGCCCCTCGACCGGGATGCCGACCAAGCCCGAGCAGGCCGACCTGCTCGGCGTCATGTTCGGGCGCAACTCCGAGTCGCCCGTGCCGGTGATCGCCGCGGCGACGCCTTCGGACTGCTTCGATGCCGCACTCGAGGCCGCACGGATCGCTGTCAAGTACCGCACCCCGGTCTTCCTGCTCTCCGACGCCTACCTCGCCAACGGCTCAGAGCCCTGGCTCCTGCCGGACGTCGACGCGATTGCGCCCATCGAGCCGAGGTTCGCCCAGGCGAACGGGGACGACTTCGAGCCGTACCGACGCGACGATGAAACGCTCGCTCGGCCCTGGGCGATTCCCGGTACGCCGGGCCTCGAGCACCGCATCGGGGGTCTCGAGAAGCAGGACGTCACCGGCAACGTCAGCTACGACCCGGAGAACCACGACCTGATGGTGCGCCTGCGCGCGCAGAAGGTCGCGGGGATCGCTCAGGACATCCCGGAGCTCCAGGTCGACGATCCGGACGGCGCGAGCACGCTGGTGCTCAGCTGGGGCGGGACGTACGGCTCCGTCGCCGCGGCGGTACGCCGAGTGCGGGCATCGGGCAAGAAGGTCGCGCACGCGCACCTGCGCTATCTCAATCCGTTCCCACGAAACACGGGCGAAGTTCTCCGCGGTTACGACAAGTTGCTCGTCCCCGAGATCAACCTCGGCCAGTTGCAGAAGCTCGTGCGCGCGGAGTTCCTCGTCGATGCGACCGGCTTCAATCTGGTGCGAGGGATCCCGTTCCGCGCCGGTGAAGTCGCGGAGGCGATCGACGCAATGGTGGGCGCGTAAGGCCGGCGGCGCGGGGTTACGGCGGCGGTTCGGCGAGGACTACGACGCTGATCGGGCTCATGTGCCGCGCTGGATTCCGCGACTCGGTGCCTGGGATGAAAGCGAGGGTGGGTGGGAGCCAGGGGCTACCTCGCGCCGTCCCCGAGGCGCGAGATAGGCGGAGGCCGCAGATCCCGCTATCTGGCTCCCACCAGTGCAGGAATTTGCGAACCGATGCCCGGCCGTGGGGGACGGGCGCTCGGGTGCTCTCCCCTGCCAGTAGGTGATTGACGAGTCAGTCGACCCCTAAACGTTCGATTCCTAGTTGAGTCCCGCCGCGAGACGGGCGAAGGCGAGCGGGCTGGTCGCGGTCAGGTCGACCGCCGGCTCCACGGTGGAGAACGACTCGATGTCGTCCCTGAACTTCGCCTTGCCATTGAACTGTGCGTAGGCATCGCTGTCGTTGGCCGGGCAGTTCGTCGGGGCTGTTGACATACGCGCCTGCTGCCGGGGACCCTACGCCCCCGCGGAACAAGGGAGCAACTCGCCTACAGTCCGGCGCGTGAGGGACCGGCTGCGCTCCTTGTGGAACTTCGACGACCTCGGCGCCAGCGCGCGGCGGCTGGACGCACAGCTCGAGCACGAGCATTCGGATCCGGGACGGGCCGAGGTGCTGACGCAGCTCGCGCGCGTCCAAGGGCTGCGCGGTGACTTCGACGGTTGTGAGGAGTTGCTCCGGCAAGCGGAAGGGCTTGCGGGTGACGACCCCGTAGCCAGGGTGCGAGTCGATCTCGAGCGCGGCCGCAAGCTCCGCTCGAGCGGCAAGGCGGAAGCTTCGGTCCCGCTGTTCGAGGCGGCGTTCGAACGTGCACACCGGAGCGGCGAGCCGTTCCTCGCCGGCGACGCCGCCCACATGGTCGCGATCGCCGATCCGGACAAGCTGCTCGAGTGGACGGAGCGCGGCCTCCAGCTCGCGGCCTCCGAGCCGGAGGCGGCGTACTGGGCCGGGCCGCTTCTGAACAATCTCGGCTGGCATCACTTCGAGACCGGCGACTACGACGCGGCGCTCGAGGTGTTCGAGCGAGCACTCGAGGCGCGTGAACGTGATCCTGAGAATCCGGACGAGGTGGAGATCGCGCGCTACGCCGTCGGCAAGACGCTGCGGGCGCTAGGTCGGCCGGGGGAAGCCGCGGCTCTCCTGGAGCACTGCGTCGCGAACAGCGAGCCGGACCCGTACTTCCACGAGGAGCTCGCGGAGACCTATGCCGCCCTCGGCCGGAGCGGCGAGGCCCGGGAGCACGCCGAAGCCGCGGCGCGCCTCCAAAGCCGCGGCGCGGCTCGTTAGCGCGAGGTCGTCTCGAAGCGGTCGAGCCCGTCGTCAGGGAGCGTCTCCCAGGCCGCGACGGATCTGACGAAGATGTGCGCGCTCGGCCGCGCGTCGAAGGGATCGTCGATCGCGGTCGCACGGACACTCGCTGTCTCCGATTCGGGCCAGCCGCCACCGAAGAGGTTCGAGCCGCACGCGAGGCAGAACGTCTTGGCACTTCCCCCCGGCGGCCGAAAGGTCTGCAGGAGATCCTCGCCTTCGAGAATCCGGATCGCCGTCGACGGGACTCGAGCGTTCACCGTCGCGGCGCCGCCCGAGAGCTTCTTGCAGCTCTCGCAATGGCAGTACCGCAGCGTGTCGGGTGCCTCGGTCACCTCGAACCTCACGCCTCCGCAGAGGCAGCTGCCTTGCAACGCTGCCACGGTACGAGCCTACTGGAGATGGGGCTCCCGGTCAGCCTCATCGGGTGTCTATCATCGAGGCATGGCGACGAACGGCAAGCTGACCGCCAAGGACTACAAGACCGACCAGGAAGTCCGTTGGTGCCCGGGCTGCGGGGACTACGCGATCCTCGCTGCACTCCAGTCGTTCATGCCGGAGCTGGACGTGCCGAAGGAGAGGATCGTCTTCATCTCCGGCATCGGCTGTGCCGCCCGCTTCCCGTACTACATGGAGACCTACGGGATGCACTCGATCCACGGCCGCGCGCCGGCGATCGCGACCGGACTTGCCACCTCGAGGCCGGATCTCTCCGTGTGGGTCGTGACCGGCGACGGCGACTCGCTCTCGATCGGCGGCAATCACCTGATCCATGCGCTTCGGCGCAACGTGAACATCAAGCTGCTGATGTTCAACAACGAGATCTACGGGCTGACGAAGGGGCAGTACTCGCCGACGAGCCCGCTCGGAACGAAGACGAAGTCGACGCCGATGGGCTCGCTGGACTGGCCGTTCAATCCGCTGTCACTGGCGATCGGCGCCGAGGCCTCGTTCGTGGCCCGCGCCATCGACACGGATCGCACTCAGCTCACAGAGGTTCTGAGAGCCGCAGCGGCGCATCGCGGGAGCGCGTTCGTGGAGATCTTCCAGAACTGCAACATCTACAACGACGGCGCGTTCGACTTCGTCCGGGAAGACAAGACGAACCGGATCTACCTCGAGCACGGCAAGCCGATCCGCTACGGCGAAGAGGGGGAGAAAGGGGTGCGCCAGCGGCCCGACGGCAGCGTGGAGATAGTCGACGTCGGGGACGAATCAGAACTGCTCGTACACGACGCGCATCACCCCGAGCCGAGCGCAGCGTTTGCGCTGAGCCGACTCACGCAGTCGACGGCCAACGCGACTCCGATCGGAATCTTCAGGGACGTTCAGCGGCCCGTCTACGACGAGCTGATGGCGGAGCAGCTGGACACCGCGCGCGCACAGCGGGAGGGCGATCTCGAGTCGCTCCTCCAGGCGGGCGATACCTGGACGCTCTAGTCTCCGGCGCTACGCGGCGTTCGGGTCGTTCTGCCAGAGACCGATTACGTTCCCTTCCGTGTCGGTTCCCGTCGCGAACCAGCCCATGGTCGGCACCGGCTGCGGATCGTCGGCCTTGCCGCCGAGTTCGTTCACGCGTGAGGCTGCGGCCTTGATGTCGTCGACGTCGAAGTAGACGCGAATCGCCCCCGGGTCGCCGGGAAAAACGGCACCGCCCGAGTTCTCGGAGAGGCGCGTCATGTGGTATTCCGTGGGACCTTCCATGTCCTGGAAGTCCCAGCCGAACATGTTCTTGTAGAAGTCCTGCGCGCGGCTCGTGTCCTGCGCGGGGATCTCGAAATGAACGGGCTGCCCTGGCATATCTGATCTCCTTCCGGACTGGACTGGACGGGACGACGTTACCCGTTCCGCTGCAAACTACGAGTCGGTCCGACGGCGACGCTGTCGCGTGGCGAGATAGCCCGCCTTGGCCCGGGCGAAGAATTGCGGATCCCGTCCATGCTCCACGACCAGCCAGTCGACGAACGCGTCGCTGTACTGCGGTGACCCGAACTTCGGGACGTGGACGAACTCCGGCCGCGTCTCCTCGGGGATCGCATGCACACGCCGGACGCTGAGGACGTCGAACGCGTTCACGCTCTGTCCATCCAGGCGCGCGTTCACCTCCCGGATCACTTCCTTCTGACGATAGGGATGTGACTGATCCGGATCCACCTGGCCGTACAGCGGTGCATGCGGGTCCGTCGTCAGGCGGATCAGCGTCGGGCGTCCTTCCTCGTCCCGCTCCGCAGTTTCGATGACGGCAACCTCGGCACCGTCGGGCGCATGCATCACCTGGCGGATGTTCGCAAGCCATTGCGAGCGTGTCGCGTCGAGCTGCCGCTTGATGAAGTCCCGCACGTCCGCGCCCGTCGCAGGCTCGCTCTTCGCGCCGTGCCGGAAGTACAGTCCTCCGCGAACGAAGGCGACGTGCTCGGTGCCGTCTGCGCCCCGATAACGGCCCTGCCTGGAGAACACGAGTGGCGTATTAGTGGCGGGCGACACGACGATCGCCGTCGCCGGTCGCCCCGCGCGGGTTAGCTCCTCCAGGGTGAACGATTCGAACTCGGGCTCGGCGTAGCTTGCAAGCCGCTCGTGGAGCCGCTCCTCGTCCACGTCTGTAACCCCGTCGAGCACGACCACGCCGCCGCCGGAGTTGGCGAGCGCGGCCACGTCCCTGACGAGGTCGAGCCAATCGCCCGACGCACGCGTGTCGAAGCCGTCCCTGAGCGCAACGCGCTTCGAGCTGCGCCTGGCTTCCGCCGCTCGGCTGAGGAATCTGCTCGCGTCTACCAACGCCTGAACCCTCCCTCCGAGTTGATCACCTGACCGGTGATCCACCGCGCGTCGTCGGTGCAGAGCCACGCGATCAGACGCGCCGCGTCGTCGGGTTCGCCCCAGCGTCCGAGCGGCATCGACGGCCGCGGATCCTCGTCGCCGATGCCCCAGCCGGTGTCGGTCGGGCCTGGGTTGATCGTGTTCACCGTGATGCCGCGATGCATGAGCTCCTCCGAGAGAGTCATCGTCGCCTGGTGGAGCGCCCCTTTCGACACGGCGTAGGCGACCTCCCTCGACATCGGCCCGAGGTGCTGACCGGAGGTCATCAAGACAACCCGACCGCCCTCGCGCCCGTCGTGTTGCGCGGCGAACTCCTTGACGAGCAGCAGGGGTGCGCGCACGTTCTCGTGCAGGAAGGCGTCGACGTGTTCGGCGGTCAGCTCCGGGAGTCTCTTGTGGCCGCTCCTCGTGTGATTGACGATGAGGATGTCGACATGGCCGAATGCATCTCGGGCGGCCTTCACCACCTCGGCAGGCGCGTCCGGCTCGGCGAAATCCGCCTGGCGCTGCTCGACCTGGCCGAGCTCGCGCAGGCCGGCTAGGACCGCGTCCGCCTCCCCGGGATCCTCGCCCCAGTTTTCGACGTCGTAAGAGGTCCAGGCGTGCGCGAGCACGGAAGCGCCCGACTCCAGGAGCCGCCGTGCGATCGCGTAGCCGATCCCGGCCCGGCGGCCGACGCCGGTGACGAGGGCAACGCGGTCCTTGAGCGGACGCTTGGAGTCGACCAAGAGTGGATCGTCGCACGTCGAGGTCGGACTCTCCTGGAGGAATGGATGCATACGTTCAACCTCCTTCTTCTCGACGCGCGACAATCGGCGGGTGTCGAGCGACGTAGCGCACGAGGTGGAGTTCGAATCGAGCTTCGAAGCGGCGCCCGTGGTCGCCATCGCCATCGGGCTGCAGGTCGTACTTGCCGTAACGAGTCAGACCCAGGACTGGACGACCTGGAGCTTCCCGTGGTGGATCTGGCTCCTCCCCGCCCTACCGGAAACCGCAATGTTCGTCATCTACACGTGGCGCCGGCCCCATCGACGCCTCGTTCAAATGGGCATCCGGCGCGAGGCCGGAATTGCGCTGGCCGCCCTGGCCAGTGCCGCCAACGCGGTGCTCGTCTTCGCCGTCATCGCGTCGCTCGTCAGGGGCGACGAGAGGAGCGGGGCGCAGCTGCTGCTCAAAGGCATCACCGTCTGGGGAACGAACGTCATCCTCTTCGGGCTCTGGTTCTGGATCTTCGACCGTGGCGGCCCTGTCCGCCGGATCCAGCCAGACGCGCCGCCGCCGGACTTCCAGTTTCCGCAGATGGAGAATCCCGACCTCGCTGCACCGGGCTGGCGCACACACTTCATCGACTACATGTACGTCTCCTACACGAACTCGATCGCCTTCAGCCCGACCGACGCGATGCCTCTGAGCCGGTGGGCGAAGCTGCTGATGCTGTTCGAGTCGGGGATCTCGGCGCTCGTCGTACTGCTCGTCGCCGCCCGCGCCGTGAACATCTTCAAATAATCCGAACCGGGTGCCGCTACCCTCGCGGGCCGACGCTCCTAAGGGACCGGAACCTCGGTTCGCCCGAGTACGACTCGGTCGAGATATACGAGTGCTGCGAGCACGAGGGCAAGAATGGCTGCGAGCGACACCGGAGGGAGCACGCTCTCGGCGGCGATCAGCGCGAGGAGGACAACCCCGGCGCCGAGCTTCGACGAGATGCCGAGCCGGTGAGGCCCGTGGAGGACGACGGTCCGCGTTCCGGCGAGACCGAGGAGATAGATCAGGACTCCACCGAGCAGGGCGACGCTCGCTCCGGAGCCGAGGTGGTCGGCGCTTGCCCGAGCGATCAAGAGGCGCATGCCGGCGCTCATCGCAGCGAGTCCGGCGAGCAGCGGAATGTGCGCGTACGAGTACACGACGATCGACATCGTCGAGCCGCGGAGGACGACGCTCGCCTGGCGGTCGAAGTACAACCACCAGACCGCTGCAACCGAGGCGAAGCCGAGCACGGCCGCAGCGCCCGAGCTGAATCCCCAGCTCGTGCCGGACGTTGCGATCCCGACGGCGACCACCGACTCTCCGAGAACGATCAGCGTGAACAAAGCCCAGCGCTCGGGCAGGTGGCTGGCGCTGACCGGAATGCGGCGATGGAGCCTCGTCGAGAGCGGCGGCAGGCTCAACTCGATCACCTGTGCGACGACCCAGACGACGTAGCGCCACGGCGTGTCGAATGCGAGGGACACGAGCCAGAGCAGAACACCGACGCTGTAACCACCGCCGTAGAAGCGGATCAGGGCCCGCGCCTCGGGGACGGTGCGCCAGGCTCTCGCGTAGAGCGCGAGCATGATCGAACGCAAGACGACGTAGGCGAGGGCGAACGCCGCGGTGTGGCCGCCATGCGCGACGTCGTCGAGCAGCACAGCCATCGCCGCGATCGCGAGCATCGCCAGGAAGTACGCGAGCCGGAACGCCAGGTCGTCCGTGTCGAACCGCGAGGCGTAGGCCATGTAGCCCTGCCAGGCGACGAAGACCGGGAAGAACAGCGCGACGAACCGGATGAAACCGCCTGCGGAGTGGTCGATGACGAGGTAGTGCGAGAGCTCCGTGACCGCGACGACGAAGACCAGGTCGAAGAACAGCTCGAGCCAGCTCGCATGGCGCTCCCCCTCGTCCGCCAGGGTTCGAAGCCGCGGCGCCTGCAGCCAATGCGCACGACCGTCAGGCGCTGTCGGTTGCTCGAGGCGGATGCCCATCGGTCGCATTCTCCACCGCCCGCTGCAGAGCGGCGGCCAGCAGCGGCAGTCCTTCCTCCTTCGGCACGTCGACCGGCCAGGGCTCGATCCACGTCCAGTCTCCGCCGACGAGCACATCGAGTTGCTCCTGCTTTCTGCGGAGCAGCGCGTGCTTGGAGACCTTCTCGCGCCGGCGCCCGACGAGCCTGGGCTCGACTGCGTCGCGCGGAAGCCTCAGGCAGAACACATACGTTCCGCCCGCGAAGGCGACGATGACGCCGTTGTCGGCGATCAGCACCGGCTTGCCGTAGCGGTAGCCGAAGGTCGCGGGCTCTCCGGCCGCCACGTTCACCTCCTTCAACCGGTCGCAGAGATCGGGGTGCGTTGCGAGCGAGTAGCCGTCGATCACCCAGGCTGTGGTCGTCTCCTGCGGCGCAACCCGTTCCGCGGCCAGGTACCCGAGCACCTCGCGATTTCGGGGCTCCACGACTCGACCTTGACACATCCGCCGGCGACGGCCAGCCTTCCGCTGAACCACGGGTTAGTCGCCGTCAGGAGGGTGGGGTCATGGGGTTTCGAACGAGAGCCTGGGCGCGAGTCTGCGCCGCCACGCTGGCCACCGGGCTGCTCGCCGTTCACCCGTCGGCCGCCAGAGCAGTGTCAGCACAGACCTGCGACGCGTCCGCCTACAAGCTGTCGCTCCAGTCTTTGACCGGGCCGCCGCGAGCAGACCTGACGATCCGGATCACCACTGCGACGCCCAACTGCGAGCTGCCGGAGGCGCTGACCGCCGTTCAGGTTGCGCTCCTGCCCTTCAAGGGAAGTCCGGCCAGGAAGTTCAACCTCACCAACGTGCCATCCCCGGGCGGCGCTGCGACCGTGAGAGTCGGCCGGGTGCCGCGCCACCGCGTGGTTCACGCGACAGTCGTGTTCGGCTCTCAGATCATCCTCGCGGGCCGGACGAGAACACTGCTCAAGCCCGATCTCGTCCTCATGACCGTCAAGACGGTCAAGTCCATCCTCGGCGGCAAGCCGTTCTACGTCGTCGCGCAGATTCGCCAGCGGACGCGCGACGTCCGCGCGACCGCGACCGTGACCGTTGCGCTGGCAGGGACCGCGCTGGCGACGGACACGATCGCCGTGGGCGCGCGTCGCCGTGTCGTGCGGCAGATTCCCGTGACCTTGCCGGCGACACCGGGCCGCGACCAGCTCACGGTGGCGATCAGCGCCACCAGCCCGGCAGAGACGAGCCTCGCGAACAACACGCGACGCGCCACGGTCGAGGTCGTGGAGTTCAAGGTCCAGGAGTCGGCGACTCTCGCTCAGAACTTCGCGGGGTACGGCGGACAGTTCAACCACCATGTGTACGCCGCGATCAGCCGGTCGGTCGGGGTCACCGACGCCAACGTCGGCGACATGGAGCGCAAGATGCGCGCGCTGCATCCGGAGTTCTCGCGAATCTTCTTCACCCCGGTGGCATTCACCGATCCCGACCGCATGCAGTCCTTCATCCGGACGGTTCTGCTCGCCCAGAGCACGGGCACCACGATCAACATCACCTGGCAGGGCGGAACACTGAGCGTTGCCAGCGGCACTGTGCAGAAGTTCGCCGACGTCCTGATCGATCTCGTTCGCAACCGTGGTGTGACGAACCTCCGCTGGTTGACGCTCCAGAACGAACCGAACCGCACGAAGATCACCATGGAGGCTTACGAGGCGCAGTACCGCGCCCTCGATCCGTACATCTCCAGCATCCGCGGCCAGGTCCGGTACATGGGCGGCGACCTCGTACGCGGCCCGGACGTCGGCGCTCCCAATCAGGACGTCTGGTTCCAGTACCTGGCGACGCACATGGCCGACATCCTGGACGCGTATTCCATCCACGTCTTCTGGGACTACTGGGACACGCAGAAGCTCGTCGACCGGCTGACCGAGGTGCGCGCGATCGTCGACGCGCTGCCGGCGTCCGGCCGAAAGCCCCTGTACGTCGCCGAGTACGGCGTCCGCGGACTGCGGACGTTCAACGGTCTCCCCGCCGGTGACCCCGGCGTCTGGGAGGACGGGACGCCGATCACCCAGACGAACGTCAGCGCATTCCAGCACGCGTGGTTCGACATCCTCGCCGCCCGGCTGGGCTACATGGGCACGAGCAAGTGGGACTCGTACTTCGGCAAGTACGACAACGGCACGCAGGCCTACTACATGATCGGAAGCCCGCAGAACGGTTGGCCGCTGTACCCGCTCTACAACTGCGTCCAGCTGCTGACTGCGACCGTGAAGAGCGGCTGGCGCACGGTGAACGTCGATTCCGTACCTGATACATCACGTCTGCTCGGCGCCTACGTCGGCCAGAAGGATCAGCACACGATAGTCGGGCTCGATACGGCGGGCGCTCAGCTCAACACCGTCTCCGACGTCCCGGTCGGCTACACGATCGGCGGCCTGCCGCCGTCGCAGAAGCTCCAGCTTGCAATCTGGAACGAGACCGGCGACGGCGCGCGCGGCGCGCCCAAGCCGGTCGCCACGGATGCGAACGGGGTGGTGAGCATCACGGTGCCGCAGCAGGCGGTGTTCGTCCTGACCAGCCTGCCTCTCGCCTAGCCCACCCCGAAGGTCACGTTCACGACGGCAGTCACGTCCTTCTCGAGGGTCGACGTGTCGTACACGCCGTAGTCCTCGACCTCCGTCGAGTTCGGTGAGGTGACCTGGAAGACGCCGACGCCGACGCCACGGAGCTGGCCGAGGCCGCTGCCGGTTGCCTTCACGATGACCTTCGCACGGGTCTGGGCATCCTTCGTCGCTTCGGCGAGCAGTTGCGGCCGCAGTGACGGGAGCTTGGTGTAGACGTACTGCGGCGACTCGGCCGACAGCGGGATTCCCTGGGCAAGGAGCGTGGAGCTGTGATCGGCGACGCCGGTGATCTCGCGCACCCGCGCGGAGCGAATCTCGAAGCGCCGGGTCAGCCTGTAGGCCGTCACGCGCCCGCCCTTCGAGAGGGTGCCGGTGGAGATGGGCTGGACGACGAGCTCGGCCGGCTCGACTCCCTCACGGTTCATGAACGATCGAATCGACGTCGTCCAGCCGTCGAGCTCCTTCGCGGCAGCAGTGGCAGACGACTGCTGGCTCGTCACCGACAGGCTCCAGATGACGTAGTCGGAGGCGATCCGCTTCTTGGCGGACCCGGTGACGACGATCACATCGCTGCGATTCCGGTCGCGGATGCCGTGCCCGATCGCGACCGCGCCGATCACGAACGCAATCGCCAGGAGAGCGAGGCCGCCCAGGAGAGGAAGTCGCTCGCGCATGCGGCGGACGTTAGTCCCGGAGCCGGTCGGCGCATGCTGCCGCTATGTGGGAAGCTTGGCGCGACCCAACGAAGGGAGGCACGATCCGTGCACGCACGAGTTGCCACATTCAACCTCGGCGAGAGCGTCGACGAGACGATCAATCAGGTCCGCGGCGATGTCGAGAGCGATAGTCGCCCACCCGGCCTCGAGGATGCAAAGGGGATGATGATGCTCGTCGACCGTTCGAGCGGTAAGTCGATCGGCATCACGTTCTTCGACGACGAGGAAGCATTGAAGCGCGGCGACGAGGCGCTGAACGCGATGTCACCGTCCGGGGGCGGCTCGCGAACCGGTGTCGAGTTCTACGAGGTTGCTGTTCAGACGATGGACTGAGCCTGGCGACCGCCGGCGCGACCCGATGGGCCGCGCCGGCGGTAGGTCGGCGCCCTACGTGTTGTTGTCGTGATCGCAGTGCGACGAGCTCGACTGCGTGGTCGTCGTGGCTGTCGTAGCCGCGCCCGACGAATTGGAGCTCGAGCCGCCGCCGCTGGCGGCGATCGCAACCCCGGTGCCGCCTAGAGCCAGCGCCGTCGTGGCGGTGGCGAGCAGAGCGGCATGCTTGGGTCGGAACACGTGGGTCCTCCTTTCGGTCGCGGGTTCTGTACTCCCTCGATCGAACCGGGACCGGCTAAGAGCAGCCGAAGACGGGCCTAAGAAGTTGGTGAGACTTCTGCGGTCTGCAACCGTTCGCGTTTGCGCAGCCGCGGCGGCGTGACGAGGACGGCGACGCCGGCGCCGACGAGCGCGGCCACCGCGCTGACGGCGAACGCGATCTCGAAGCCCACGACCGAGGGAGCATTCGTCCCGGGGATCTTGTGCGCCGCGAGCAATGCGGCGCCCATCTGGCCGCCGATGACTCCACCCACCGTGCGCATCACCGTGTTCATCCCGGTCGCCACGCCGGTCTCCGTCGGCCGAACGGCCTCGGTGATCAGGGTCGCCATCGCGGCGAAGGCAAAGCCGACACCGACGCCGAGCACGGGCATCGCCGCAAGGATCTCCCAGGGTTCGTCGTGCCAGGCGGCGAGCGAGCCCGCTGCTGCCGCGACCAGAGCCATCCCCGCTGCGAGCGGCCACTTGGAGCCGACCCGCCGACCGATCAACCCCGCGATCGGGCCGGCGAAAAGAAGCGCGAAGGAGCTCGGCAGGAGGTAGAGGCCGGCTTTCGTCGCGCTGGCGTGGAAGCCGTAGTGAACGGCTTGCTGCACGGAGTCCGAGAAGCCGCGTGGCATCTCGACGAAGTTCGGAATGAGGACGAACGAGCCGAACATCGCAAAACCGGCGATGAGGGCCGTGAGATTCGTGAACAGCACCTCGCGCCGGGCGAGCATGCGCATGTCCACCATCGGCTCGTCGACATGAAGCTCCGCCCAACCCCAGGCGACGAGCAGGACGAGCGACGCTGCCGCCAGTCCGAGGATACGGCCGGAAGTCCAACCCCAGTCCTCTCCTTCCGTCAGTGCGAGCAGCATCGCGATCAGCCCGCCGGAGAGGAGCGTGGCGCCGAGGAGATCTACGCGGGAGGCCGTCTTGATCGGCGACTCCGGCACGAACCGCTGCACCAGGACGGCGGCGACAGCGATCGTGATCGCCCCGACGATGAAGAGCCAGCGCCAGGAGATGTTGTCCACGATCAGCCCCGACAGGACGATCCCGAACCCGCCTCCGATGCCGAATACCGCCGAGACGAGCCCGATCGCCACGCCCAGCTTCTCGCGGGGAAACTCGTCCCGGATGATCCCGAAGCTGAGCGGGAAGACCGCGCCGCCGGCGCCCTGGATCGCGCGCGCGACGATCAACGCCCAGATGTTCCAGGCGCAGGCGGCGGCGACTGAGCCGACCAGGAAGATCGCGAGGCTGATCACGAGCAGGCGTTCCTTGCCGTACTGGTCGCCGAGCTTGCCGAGGAGCGGGGTCGCGACGGATGCGACGAGCAGAAAGACCGTGAGCACCCAGGTGACCCAGGTCGTCGTGGTGTGCAGATCCCGCTGCAGTGTCGGTAGGGCAGGGATCACCATCGTCTGCTGCAGCGCATAGGCGATGCCGGCCAACGTGAGGATCCCGAGCGTCACGTTGTAATGCTGGCGTTCAGCTTCCACGGGCCAGGAGCCTAGCGACGAGCTCCGGATCGCAAATCGACGGAGCCCGCCGCAGACGGCGGGCTCCGCACTTCGGCCCCCTCTGACCGAACCTGGCTAGCGGCAGGCGCGCACCGTGCGATCGAGCGTGATCAGCCTGTCGAAGGACAACGAGATGCGCGCGCGCACGACGGAGCGCCTTCTGAAGTGGAGCTTCGCGCGGAAGGGCGCGCGGTAGTCGGACAGCACCCTGCGCCCGTTGAGAATGAAGGTCACGGTCTGCAATCCCCGCCCGGCCACCGTCGCCGTCACGACCCCGCAGCGACCTCGCCGGGCCGCGCTGAACCCAACGGTTGGCCTTGCACGACACGTCGCGCCGGAGCAGGTCACGAGCGCGTGTAAGCGGGCCGCAAGCGCTGCTTTCAGGGCAGCGAACGCCGGGTTGCCATGCTGGCTCTGCAGCTCGTACGGATCCGCGCGCAGGTCGTAGAGCTCGCGGTCGCCGTTCGCGTACTCGGCGTACTTGTAGCGCAGCGTGCGGATCCCGTCGAAGTGGCCGGCGCCCGGTGAGTTGTCGATGAGGAGATCGCGGCCGATCTCCTTGCCGCGATCGCGCCAGAAGGGGAGCAGCGAGACGCCGTCTTCTCTGCGGCCGGGTTGCACGCGGGCCGCATCGAGAATCGTCTCGGCGTCGTCCACGTTCATCGTCAACTGGCTGCGGTGGACGCCACGCGGGAGCGCTCTGTTCGCGGTCCAGCGCATCAGCAGCGGTAGGTGGATCGACGGCTCGTACCAGAGCACCTTGCCGTTCGCGATCCGGTGCTCACCGTGGAAGAAGCCGTTGTCGGACGTGAACAGGATCAGCGTGTTGTCGAGCTCCCCGGTCTGGCGCAGCGTGTCGACGATCGACGCAACCGCCTCGTCGACCGACAACAACGTCTCTCGGCGCTGCTGCCAGTTCTCCTGGATGGCGGCGATGCGCCCGGCGTTGAGCAGGGCACGCCGCCTGATGATCTGGGGCTTGTCGGAGACGTCTGCTTCGTTGAAGCTCGGCGGCTTCGGGAGCGGCGTGGTCCTGAAAGCGTCGTGGTGGCGGGGAGCGGGCACGGGTGTGCCGAGACGCGGCGGATCGTCGGCTTCCCGCGGCGCGCCGGAGTGGTCACCGAGGAACGCAACCCACATGAAGAACGGCCCTTCGGGGGCGCGGCGCCGGATGATCTCGTCGGCCTTGTCCCGGTACACGTCCGTCTGGTAGCAGGACGGCTGCGGTGTGGCGCAGTAGGTATGCAGGGTCCCGCCCTCGTTGAGTGTGTAGTTGTAGTAGCGGTAGGTCGTGGGATCCACCGCGCCGTGCCACTCGCTCCAGCCGGCCGGGATCTCCGTCGGGTTCTGACGCCCGTAGCCGTTCAGGAACTTGCCGAGGTGGATCGTGTAATAGCCCCCGCGTTGCAACCAGACGGCCAGCGTGTTCGACTTGTCGAGCGCCTGGTAGCCGCCCTGCGGCGGTGCGTTCCCGCGCACGCCGTTGTTGTGCGAGTACTGGCCGGTCAGGAAGCTCGCGCGTGACGGGCAACAGAGCGAGAACGAGTCGAAGTTGTTGTCGAAGGTGACGCCCTGGTCGCCGATCAGCCGCCGCACGTTGGGCAGCACGGCCATCTCGTCGAGCGTCTGGTCGTCGGTCTCGAGCACCAGGACGTTCGGCCGCTGGGGTGCGGCGGCGGCCCGCGCCGAGCCGCCCCGCTCACTCGTCGCGACCGCGATCCCGGCGCAGAGCGCCAGCGCCACCGCGACCGCCGGTCCGAACCTGCGTTTCATCGCAATCCCCCTGTCGCGAAGAAAACCGTCGGGACTCGTTATGTCCGCAGGCGATGTGCGGCCCGTTCGGACGCGGGAAGGATTTGGTTAAGCCGTGACACCTTCTTCCACGAGCGGGACCGCTCTCGACCTGAGCCAGACGTAGAGCGACATCGAGACGCCGGCGATACCGGCGACTGCGAACGACAGCTCCGTACCGCCCGCGGCGGTGAGCCAGCCGGACAGGATCCCACCGAGAGTTCCTGTGCCGGCGAAGGCAAAGAAGTAGATCCCGATCAGACGCCCCCGCAGATGATCGGGCGAGGCGAGCTGGATCAACGAGTTGGAGTTCGAGGACCAGGTGGTGAAGCACACGCCACCGAGGAAGAGAAGCAACGCGATCACGCTCGTCGTGCGCAAAGGAGCGATCAGCAGCTCGCAGAGGGCGAAGCCTGCGCTACCGATGGCCGTCGTTCCGACAGTTGCGCGGCTGACGTGCGCGGAGACGAGGGCGCCGATCAACGCACCTACGCCGAAGATGCCGGAGAGCAGTCCGAAAACCTGCGGACCGGAGTGCAGTGTCTGCTTCGCAAGCACCGGGAGCAAGACGTTGAAGTTGAGGCAGAAGGTGCTCATGACGAAGACGAGGGTGAGCATCAGCCAGATCTGCTCGTCGTGCCGCGCGAACAAGACTCCTTCCTTGAGGCCGGCGTAAAGGGTGCGCGGCCGCTCGCGGCGTTCTACAGAGTGGAACTCCTGCGGACGCATGAGCAGGAGCCCGGCCAACACCGCGAGGTAGCTCGCGGCGTTCACGGCGAAACAGACGCCTGCCCCTGCCGCGGCGATGAGAACGCCGCCAAGGGCCGGGCCGAAGATGCGGGCTCCGTTGAAGACGCCCGAGTTCAGGCTGATCGCATTCGGTAGCTCGGCCGGTCCGACCATTCGGAACGTGAGCGACTGACGAGAGGGCGCGTCGAGCACCTGGACCAGGCCCATCAGGGCCGCGATCACGTAGACGTGCCACGGCTGTGCCACGCCCGAGAGCGCGATGACCGCAATCGTGGAGGCGAGGAGCATCTGCGTGAACTGCGTGCTGATCACGGTCCGCCAGGCGTCCAGGCGGTCGACGACGACGCCGGCGACGAGGCTGAACAGGGTGAAGGGGAGGAACTGGCAGAGCGCGAGGATCCCGACGGCGAAGGGCGAGTGCGTCAGCGAGAGGACGAGCCACGCCTGCGCGACGCGCTGCATCCACGTGCCGATGTTGGAGATGACCTGACCGCTGAAGAAGAGGCGGTAGTTGCGGTGCTTCCGGACGCTCAAGAAGGTGCGCGCGCCGGCACGTAGGATCGCAGCCGTCACGCCTCCTCCGCTTCCAGGAGGTTCAGCAGCGGCTCGATCGCGGCATCGATCGCGTCCAGTTCGTCCGGGTCGAGCGCGTGGAGCCGCGCCGACAACCAGGCGGTGCGCTTCGACCTCACCGACCGAAGCACCTTTTGGCCGGCCGCCGTGAGTCTCAGCTCGACGCGTCGCTGGTCGCCCTCGACCGGTGCGCGCTGGACGAGACCGGCCTCCTCGAGCCGGCTGACGAACTTCGACATGCCCGGCACCGAGATCCGCTCGAGTGCTGCCAGTTTGCGGATCCCGATCCCCGGATGCTGCTTGATCTGGACGAGCAGCGCGACCTGACCGCCGGTCACTCCGAGCGAATGGATCTCGCGCCGGAGCTGACGATTGAGCTTCAGCAGGACGGGGCGGAGGCGGTTGGCGAGGACTGTGGGATCGGCGGCGAGGGTAGGCATTTCGTTAACCAGGTTAACGAATCGGCCCTACCTCTCGCAGGCTTGAGGCGAATCCCTCCTTCGAGTCGTCAGAATGGCCGCGTGGCGCGGAATCCGCTCGAGGACGTGGCCCGCGGCCTGAGAGTGCTGGGCGAGCGTCTGTCCCAGACGACAGGAGCCCCGGACCCGACCGACTGGATCTCCGACCAGTTCAGACGGCCCGAGCCGGCCCGGACGATGCCGGAGCTCCAGGCCGAGCTCGATTCGCTGATCGGGCTCGAGACGGTGAAGGAACAGGTGCGCGCGCTCGTGGCCTTCCTGCAGATCCAGGCGGAGCGGCAGCGGCACGGGCTGCCTGAGGTTGCCACCTCGCAGCATCTCGTCTTCCTCGGCAACCCCGGCACGGGCAAGACGACGGTTGCGCGGCTGCTCGCCGAGATGTACCGCGCGATGGGCCTGCTCAGACGGGGCCACCTCGTCGAGGTCGATCGCGCCGGGCTCGTCGGTCAGTACGTCGGCATGACCGCGATCAAGACCGACCGGGCGATTCGCCGGGCGCTCGACGGCGTCCTCTTCATCGACGAGGCCTACGCGCTCGCACCCGCGGACGAGCGCCAGGATTTCGGGCCAGAGGCGATCGAGACGCTGCTGAAGCGGATGGAGGACTACCGGCATCGCCTCGTCGTGATCGTGGCGGGATATCCGCGGCTGATGCATCACTTCTTACGTTCGAACCCGGGGCTGCGGTCACGCTTCTCGCGCGAGATCGCCTTTCCGGACTACTCGACCGCCGAGCTCGTCGAGATCACGAAGAAGCTGGCAGGTGAGTACGAGTACACGTTGGACGCCGAGGCGGTGGACGTTCTGCGCCAGATCCTCGGCGGTGCCGCGCGCGGCGAAGGCTTCGGCAACGCGAGGTTCGCCCGCACCCTGTTCGAGCAGGCGTTGAACGCCCAGGCGCTACGGCTGGCGGGAGTGCAGGGAACGGAGCTGGCAGACCTGGAACGGGCCGAGCTGATGACGCTACGAGGTGCGGATTTCCAGTCTGGTGCCCGGGCGCTCGGCGAGGAACCCGCGGCTGCGCAGCCGCGTTCGGGATTCTGGCGTCGGCGGACCTAACGCGCGCTGACGTAACCCGGTCCACTCTTGTGACCGCTCCCGTGTCCGACTCCACCGGAGGCGAGCGCAGCAACGGCCAGGACGAGCCAGGCCACGAGACAGAGAAAGACGAGCCGCATTGTTCGCTGTGACGTTCAAGCGGGCCCGTCGGTTTGCGTAGCTCGTGTTAAGCCGTTACGCGTTCAAAGTTGGATGGTGCGGATCTCCCACGGGCGAAGTTCGAGCTCCTCACCTGCGAAGCGGACGGTCCGGGGTTCTGCGCTCTCGTTGACGACGCGCGCTCGATCGGAGTGGAGAGCGGTCAGCACGACGCTCGGATCGCCCTCGAGGATGGGACCGCCGTGCGAGCGCAACTCCTTTGCCGTTGACGCACCGGGCGAGGTCAGGAACGGATGGCGGTACCGCTCGGCCTGCTCGTGGATTGCTTCGGTGCTCGGATACCAGGCGAACGAGAAGCTGCGCGGGCCGCGCAGCTGCGCGGCGGGGATCGGAAGCTGCGGCCCGGCCGGATCGTCGCGCCACGGGTTCTCGTTGCGGCTGATGAACCCCGTCGAGCGGAGAAGCGTCAGCGCGAGCTCGTCGCCTACCACTTCGTATTCGGTGACGTGTGCGAGGAGGAGCGCGATCCCTCCCGCGGCAACGAACGAGCTCGCCGGATACGTCGGGACCGCGACCTCGCCGTAGCCGCCTTCTACCTCCAGCCCGCGTTCGACGACCGCGAACTGCCCTTCCGCAAACGAGCGGTCAGCGGGCTCTCGGAGCCGGACGTGCACGCGAATGCGCTGGTCGTCGCACGAGTTGTCGAAGTCGATGCGGATCCGCACGAACGGTTCGCCGGTGCGGAGCTCGAAGCGCGTCTCCGTGTCCACGGCTTTGTCGTCCCAGACGTAACGGCGGTGGAGCACGGCGATGCGCCGGAGCGGCCCGTCCTCGAGCGTCTCGAGATGCTGTTGGATCGGTTCTTCAACCAGCACGTCCCGCTCGGGCGGCGCGTAGTTGTAGCTGTCGCCGATGTCCTTCCCACGCACGATGCGGGTCAAGTCTGTGACATCTAGCCCCGTCTCGAACGGCGCGGTCCCAGGGACTGTCCCTGGGACCTGTACCGGCCGGACGCTCGTCCAGCCGAGCGCCGGAACCGGGACCGCGGCGACCACGGTCCGCTTCGGCCGTGCGGCGACGCGCAGATTCCACTCCCCTTCCGCGGTTGCGAATGTGACCTCGCGGACCAGCTGCTCCACGTCGAGCCAGTCCGGGTCCGGCTCGTCTCCGACCTCGAGCACGGCACGGCCGTCCTCGATGCGGTAGCCGTTGACGTAGCGGCCGAACAGCTTCCGCCCGTGTAACCGGCGCGCGATGACGACCGGGACCTTCGCCCCGGCCAGCGTCGTCTCCCAGAGCAGCGGCTCCTGGCGCTGGACCTCCTGGGTCGCGAGCGTCGAACCGTCCGGAAGCTCGAGCGCCACGACTTCCCAGTCCTCCGGCGCGACGACTTCGAGCTCGACGAGCTCGGTGCGCTCGCGCGGCGACGGGTTGACGACCGCGAACGAGTGGCGTGGCGCTTCGGCCGCGATCCGCGCAAGCGCGCGCTCCGTCAGCTCCCGGCCGATCTGCTCTGCTTCTGCGTACCGGACGAGCACCTGCGCGGAGACCTCGTCGGACGAACACCCACAGATCGAATCGTGTGCCGCGTTTTGGAACATGCGCGACCACGCCTGAGCGAGGAACGGCTCCGGCCACTCGTCCGAATAGAGCGTCTGTAGCGGTTCCGCGTACCGCTCGAGCCAGCGCTCGGCCCGCGCGCACGCGGACTTGAGGTCGATCCTGGCCGAGACCACGCCGGGCAGCAGGTTTGCGCGGGCGGCGGAGCGCATCTCCCCCTGCCACCGCAGCAACCCGTCGGGCGAGGCGCCGCGGAGATAGTCGGCCAGCGTCCCCGTCTGCGCACCCGTGGAGTGAAGCCGCTCGGAGAAGTCGCGGACGAGCGGCATGTGGTCGGTCCCGACCATGCCGAGGATGTCGTCCGCCCCGAACCAGGGCCGAAAGCGTTCCTCGAACACGTCGAGGGGTGGCGGACCGGGCACGTCGAAGAGGTACGCCGCGTTGCCGTATCCCCCCGGCAGGTACTCCGCGACGACCTCGGAACCGTCCGGCGCCTCCCAGACGAAGCGGTGGCAGTCCACGGCTGACGGGACGCCGCGCCACACGACGGCTGTCTCGATCCCCGCCGAGCGGAGGATCTGCG
>VAWR01000191.1 GCA_005885245.1 Actinomycetota bacterium
GGAGCCGCGTGCTGGTTCGGGCCGGCGTGGACCTGCGACTGTCCTGTTTCGACGAACGCGGCTTGGCCATCTGCCGGCCACACCGTGCTCGGCACGGCTTCGCCAAATGCACCGGGATGCTTACCGCGAAGGACGTGGCTGGGCGATGCGGCCGGCGAGGACGAGGACGCCAGCAACTGGTAGCCGAGGGATGCGGCGATCGCCGCGATGACGACGAGCAGGCCGGCGACAGGGATCCAACGGATCCGAATCCGATGGGTCGTCGTTCGTGCTGGTTCGCGGTAGGTCATGCCGCCATTCAAGGCAGCGTGGTGTTGCCAGCACGTATCTGGTTTTCGATATGCCGACGACATGCGCCAGCTCCTAGCATCGGAGCATGCGTGTATTGATCGTCGAGGACGAGCCCTACATGGCAGAAGCCACCCGCGATGGCCTACGCCTGGAAGCGATCGCCGCCGACATCGCAGCTGACGGCGATACCGCTCTGGAGCTGCTGCGCGTCAACGCCTACGACATCGCCGTCCTCGACCGAGACATTCCCGGACCTACCGGCGACGAGATCGCCGAACGCATCGTCGCCTCCGGCAGCGGCATGCCGATCCTCATGCTCACCGCTGCCGACCGTCTCGACGACAAGGCCACCGGCTTCGAGCTCGGCGCCGACGACTACCTCACGAAGCCGTTCGAGCTCCGAGAGCTGGTGCTCCGACTCAGAGCGCTCGACCGCAGGCGCGCCCACAACAGGCCACCCGTGCGCGAGATCGCAGGTCTGCGGCTGGATCCGTTCCGCCGAGAGGTCCACCGTGACGGCCGCTACGTCGCGCTGACCAGGAAGCAGTTCGCCGTCCTCGAGGTTCTCGTCGCTGCCGAGGGCGGTGTCGTCAGCGCCGAAGAACTCCTGGCGCGAGCATGGGACGAGAACGCAGACCCTTTCACCAACGCCGTGCGCATCACCGTCTCGGCGCTGCGCAAACGCCTCGGCGAACCCTGGATCATCGCCACCGTGGCCGGCGTCGGGTACCGCATCGACACTCAACCAGCCACCGGGCGTGAGGGAGGAAACCGTGGATAGAGCCCCCGGTTTGAGTGTTCGCCTCAAGCTCACCCTCAGCTACGCCGGCTTCCTCATGCTCGCGGGTGCCTTGCTGCTCGCCGCCGTGTGGCTGTTCCTCCTGCGTTACGTCCCCGACCGTGCGCTTCTCGTCAACCCCACCCCCACTCCTGGTGTTTTTCCCATCCGGTCCAACCTCCTGCACGTTTTCGCTCCGAGGGCGGCCGCAGTGTTGGCGTTCCTGCTGGTGTTCGGTCTCCTGGGAGGGTGGCTTCTCGCCGGCCGCATGCTCGCCCCGCTGACTCGCATCACAGACGCCACACGCATCGCCGCGACCGGATCGCTCTCCCACCGAATCCAGTTGGAAGGCCGCAGAGACGAGTTCCGCGAACTCGCCGACAGCTTCGATGCCATGCTCGCGCGGCTCGAAGCACACATCGCCGAACAGCAGAGATTCGCAGCCAATGCCTCCCACGAACTGCGCACCCCGCTGGCGATCACGCAGACACTTCTCGATGTCGCCCGCAACGATCCCAACCGCGACACCGGCGAGCTCGACGAACGCCTCCGCGCCGTCAACGCCCGAGCGATCGACCTCACCGAAGCATTGCTCCTGCTCAGCCGCGCCGACCAACGATCCTTCACCCGAGAACACGTCGACTTGTCCCTCATAGCCGAAGAAGCCACCGAAACGCTCCTCCCCCTCGCAGAAGAACGCGGCCTCACCATCGAGACCTCCGGCGACACGACCCCCACCACCGGCTCACACCCACTCCTGCTGCAGCTGACTACGAACCTCGTGCACAACGCGATCGTCCACAACCTGCCCGAACAGGGGACCGTGTGGATCACGACTAGCGTTCAGCCCAAGAGCGTGGTGCTCACCGTCGAGAACACCGGCGAGAAGCTCACCCCACAGTTAGCTGCCACGCTTGCCGAGCCGTTTCTTCGCGGCACCAAACGCATACGCACCAACCACGCAGGCGTCGGCCTCGGCTTGGCAATCGTCAAGAACATCACCCAGGCACACGACGGAACCCTCACCCTCACCCCCCGAGCCGCCGGCGGGCTCCGCGTCACGGTGCAACTACCCGCCGCGCCACCGCACACTGGCAGATGACGATCAGGGGAATTGCCGCACGCCGGGTCGATCGTCGAGCTCAATTGTGCGCGCAACTAACGGCAGCCGACGGCAACGGATTCGGCTTGTCTAGGCCGTTCTCGCCGCTCCTGCACTTGCGGTCGATCGCCGCCGTTTGCGCCCGCTCTACTCCACAAATGCTCCATTTTTACGAGCGGAGGAATAGGGCAGCTTGGTCGTCGACTGCGTCAAAGGGGGGTACCGGCGGGTCGCAGCGAGCCAAACCCAAGCGTTGCGGCTTGGTCAAGACTCCACAGGTCTCCAGTCATATGCCAGAAGCTCAGGGACGTTCCCCAACACTGGCCCAGGCGGGCCGCTGTCGCTCTTCATACGGAAGGCGACGAGCGAAAGCGACAACCGGCGCCCGACGATGCGGTTGGTATCGGTCCGGTGTCACCGCTTGTTACTCCCTATAGGCCGGAGTAGGGTCGCCGAGTCCCTCTCTACCCCGGAAAGGAGCTCCAAAGCCCCCTAGTCCGAAGGGAGACATCATGGATGATGGCTCATCAGCGGGGACCGTCGTTCTCGTTCACGGCGGTTTCGTAGACGGCTCCGGCTGGCAGGGCGTTTACCACCAGCTGACAAAGGACGGCTACAGCGTCAGCGTCGTCCAGAATCCCACGCTCTCACTTGCAGGCGACGCCGATGCGACCAGGCGCGTCATCGACGCGCAAAGCGAGCCCGTGATTCTCGTTGGCCACTCCTACGGCGGAGCGGTGATCACCGAGGCGGGTACCGATCCCAACGTGAAGGCGCTCGTCTACATCGCGGCCTTCACGCCGGACGCGGGCGAGTCGGTGCAAACACTCATCGCCGACCTGCCGCCCGAAACCGGGCCGCCGATTCTGCCGCCGCAGGACGGCTTTCTG
>VAWR01000046.1:0-8735 GCA_005885245.1 Actinomycetota bacterium
CTCGAGTTTTCACAACGGACCTACCTAGCCGCCTACACGCTCTTTACGCCCAATAAATCCGGACAACGCTTGCCCCCTACGTATTACCGCGGCTGCTGGCACGTAGTTAGCCGGGGCTTCTTCTGGAGGTACCGTCACCCTCTGGGCTATTAACCCGAGTAGCTTCGTCCCTCCTGAAAGAGGTTTACAACCCGAAGGCCTTCTTCCCTCACGCGGCGTCGCTGCGTCACGGTTTCCCGCATTAGCGCAAGATTCCCCACTGCTGCCTCCCGTAGGAGTCTGGGCCGTGTCTCAGTCCCAGTGTGGCTGATCGTCCTCTCAGACCAGCTACGGATCGTCGCCTTGGTGAGCCGTTACCCCACCAACAAGCTAATCCGCCGCGGGCTCGTCCTCGACCGGAGGCCGAAGCTACCTTTTCCTTCAGATCCAAGGATCCAAAGGGCCATCCGGTATTAATCCGGGTTTCCCCGGGCTATCCCAGTGTCGAGGGTTGATTACCCACGTGTTACTCACCCGTTCGCCGCTGTCCCCAGGCCCGAAGGCCTGGTTCTCGCTCGACTTGCATGTGTTAAGCGCGCCGCCAGCGTTCGTCCTGAGCCAGGATCAAACTCTCCGTGAAGAATTGATTGCCGGCAAGAAAACAAGCCGGCGATCTTTTCACTTTGAGCTTGTGCTCAAAGTCCATCCCCGAAGGGATGTGACAGGTTGTTCGTTTCCTCGCCGACCCTGAAGGTTCGGTGAGGTCTCGACGTAGAACGCTGCTGAGTTTTCAAAGACCGTCGCTCCCAGAACCGGCGTAAAAAAGCCTCCGACTCGCGCCAGAGGCCCAGGGATGCTCGGAGACTTTCGTCGTATCCGTTGCGTCCTGAGGGCGCTCCAGTGTCGAGGTACAGGGACTGTCCTACACCGCCCTATCGGGCAGCCGGGGAATGATAGCAGCGATCAGGCCCCGGTCAAGCGCCGGAAAACCGCATGAATCGACGCTTCCCGGCCTGGACGAGGGCCCCCTCGAGCTTGGCCCTCGGCACGTCGATCTCGCCGAGGGGCTCGCCGTCGACCTTGACCCCACCCTGGCCGATCAGGCGCCTCGCCTCGCTCGTCGAGCCCAGCCCGAAGTGCTCGACGAGCAGAGCCGGCAGATGGACGGGATCGCCTTCGGGCAGCGACGCCTCGGTCACCTCCTCCGGCGCCTGGTGTTCGCGGACGACGCGGGTGAAGTGCTCCTCCGCCATTGCCGCTGCATCCGCGCCGTGCCCCCGCTCGACGATGAACCGCGCGAGAACAAGCTTGGCCTGCATCGGATCGCCCGTCGGTGGATCACGCTCCAGCACGAGTCGGTAGTACTCGGGCAGGAGCTCGTCGGGTAGCCGCATCGCCTTGCCGAACTGTTCGTTCGGATCCTCGACGAGCGCGATGTAGTTCCCCTTCGAGCCGCTCATCTTCGATCGGTCCCAGGACTCGATGAGCGGAGTGGTGAGCACGACCTGGGGCTCGAGCCCGTAGGCCTGCATCACGTCGCGACCGGTGAGCAGGTTGTAGAGCTGGTCGGTTCCCCCGAGCTCGATGTCTGCTTCGATCGCGACCGAGTCATATGCCTGCATGAGCGGATAGAGGAGCTCGGAGACGGAGATCGCCTGCTGCGCTGCGAACCGCTTCGCGAAGTCGTCACGCTCGAGAATCCGCGCGACGGTGACGGCGCGTGTCAGTCGGAGCACTTCCGCGAAGTCGACCTTCGACAGCCACTCGCCGTTGAACCGCACTTCCGTCCGTTCGGGATCGAGGATCGTGTAGGCCGACTCGAAGAAGCGCTCCGCCATGCGATCGATCTCTTCCGGCGGAAGGATCGGACGCTCAGCCGAGGCGCCGGATGGATCGCCGATCCGCGCCGTGTAGTCACCGACGATCAGAACGCCGATGTGACCTGCATCCTGAAAGGCGCGCATGCGTTGCAGCGGGATCCCGTTCCCGAGCGTGATGTGCGGGGCCGTGACGTCGATCCCCAGCTTGACGCGGAGAGGGCGACCGAGCTTCAGCTTCCTCTCCAGCTCTCCTTTCGGCAGAACGTCGACCGCATTACGCGTGAGCTCGCCTACGTTCATCGAGCCGAGTCTATTGCCGAGTTGAGGACGGCCCCGTGGGCGAAGCCGACCGCGTCTCCGTGCGGCGTCGCCGAGTCGACGCCTCGTCCAGGTTCTCGATCTCGATCGGCGCGAACTCGTCGGCGAGCTCGAACCCCGAGACCTGCGCGAGGAATGACAGGTGGGCCTCACCTGCGCGCTTGAGGTTTTCCGCCTTGCGAAAGCCGTGGCCCTCGCCCTCGAACGGGATGTACGCGTACGGGATGCTGTGCTGCTTCAGCGCTTCCACGATCGCCTCCGACTGCGACGGCGGCACGACCTTGTCGTCCAGCCCCTGCAGCAGCAACAACGGGTCTCGGATCGAATCCGCGTGGGTGATCGGCGACCGGTCTCGGTACACATCAATTGCAGCGGGCCAGGGACCGACGAGGTACTCGTCGTAATGGGACTCGAACTTGTGCGTGTCGTCGTGGAAAGTGACGAGGTCCGCGACGCCGAAGTAGGAGGCCCCGGAGGCGAACTCGTCGCGCACGGCCAGCGCCATCAAGGTCGTGTAGCCGCCCGCGCTTCCACCGGTGATCTGGACACGCGCAGCATCGATGTCGCCGCGGTCGGCAAGAAAGCGGACCGCGGCCGCGCTGTCCTCGATGTCGATCTCACCCCAGCGGCCGCGCAACCGGTCGCGGTAGTCACGGCCGTAGCCCGTGCTACCTCCGTAGTTGAGATCGACCACGGCGATGCCTCGGCTCGTGAAGAGCTGAATCGACAGCTCCAGGCCGTTCGTCACATGCGCCGTGGGACCGCCGTGCACGTGAACCAGGAGCGGCGGGAGCTCGTCCCCCGGACCGGAGTAGTCCCGGTTCGTGGGCGGGTAGTAGAAGGCGTGTGACGTCAACCCGTCGGCGCCTTCGAAGTCGATCGGCTGGCCGATTGAGATGTAGCCCGGGTCGAACTCGAGCTCCGTTGAGCGCCGGAGAACCTGCTGTCTGCCCGACTGGACGTCGAGCTCGACGACCTCGGGACGCTGCGTGGGCGATGCGCCCGCGAAGACAAGTCGCGTTCCACTGCTCCGCAACGACGGTGCATAGCTCGTGTAGGGAAGGTCGACGCTTTCCACCCGGCCACTCTTCAGGTCGAGCAGCTCGAGCCCGTCGATCGCGGCACGCGTGAACAGACACGCAATGCGGCCGTCCGCCAGGAACGCATAACGCGTGAGATCGAAGACCCATTGCGGGTACCCAAGCTCCGCCTCCTCGTTCGTGAGCGCCTGCACCTTGCCGGCGCGCTCGACGTACAGGTTCGACCAGCCCGTACGGTCCGAGACGAAGTGGAGGTCGCCTTCGGGGCTCCACTCCGGCTGGAAGATCGACTCCTGATCCGAGCCTGCGACCCGGCGGTCGTTCGAGATCGATCCGTCGGCCGCAAGGTCGGCGACGCAGAGGTCAGTGCCTTCGAACGGCATGTAGGGGTGATCCCACGCGACCCACGCCAGGCGCGCACCATCCGGGCTCGGCCGAGGAGTCGCATAGAAGTCGCGCCCCGTGGCGATCACCTGAGGGCTGGTCGAGCCGTCCGACGCCAGCACGACGAGTTCGTTCCTCGGCTCGCCCTCCCCATGGGTCTCGCGGACGCAGACGATCAGGCGGGCCTCGGCGAAGACGCGACCGTCGGCATAGCGCAATGCGTGGGGTTCCGCGGGCTCCGGCGTGATCGGGCGCGGCCGAGCACCCGGCGTGTCGATGCGGTAGAGGCGGCTGTCGTCGAAGCTTGAGCAGAAGAGGACCTGTCCGTCGCGGAACCAGGCGCCGCCTCCGTACTCGTGCACCCGCGAGCGGACATTGAAATCCGGCGGGACCAGGTCGACAGGCTCGCCGTCGTGCGGCTTGTACACCAGGGCAGTCCGCCCTTTTTCGTCAGGCCGGCTTTCGGTCCAGTAGACGCCGTCCTCGCTGACGTCGACGTGGCCGAACTGGACACCGCCCTCAGTGGCTAGAAGATCCGAGGTGATCGGCGAGACCCAGGAGCCATAGGGCGCTGCGGTTGCCACGCCGTGCAACGTATCGAACTAGAACGCGTACGGGACGAGCCCTTGCGCGCCGAGCGCGTACCAGACTCCGAATGCCAGGCTCGCCGTGCCGAGCGCCGGGGCCAGCAGCTGAAACGAGCGACGCCCGGGCGCGCTCGCGAGCGCCAACCCGAAACCCGTCGAGAGCACAACCATCGAGAGCGCCGTGCAGGCGGCGAAGATCCCGAGGGCGGCAACGGCCAGTGGGCGGCTCTGGATCGTTGCCAGCAGCAGCAGGCCGACGCCGGCGGTCCCACCCATGCCGTGCACGAGGCCGATCCCGTAGGCCTGCAGACCGGTTCTGGCCGGCCCGTGCGCATGCCGCCCCCGGCGGCCGTAGAAGCCACGGCGCCAACGGGACAAGAGCAGGAGTGACAGCAGCACGATCATGAAGCCGACGCTCGTCTCGGCGGCCCGTTGCACGATGCCGGGGAGGTAGGCGCTGTACAGGACGACCGGGAGGCCGAAGGCGAACAGGGAGGTCGCGTGGCCGAGACCCCAGCTGAGCCCGAGGCGCGCAGCACGGTGCGCCGCTCGCTCTCGGCCCGACGCGATCATTGTCGTGACCGCGGCGAGATGGTCCGGATCGCTTGCGTGGCGCAGGCCGAGCAGCATCGACACCCCGACGACGATCAGCAGCGTCGTGCCGTTCGAGAAGGAGGCGATGCGCTCGTCGAGCCCGAACATCGCTAGTGCCCTGGACGGGGCACTAACTGACCCCCGGGAGCGCGTGGACGGTCATCAGCAGGCCGGCCACGAGGATCACGAGGGCGCTCACGGTGGGAAGCAACCGAACGAGTCGTCCTTCGAAGCTGAAGCGGCGGAAGGCGCTGCGCGCGACCACCGCTGCAAGGCCGATGCCGGTGATCGTCAGGGCCAGTCCCGTGCTGAACGCGACGACGAGCAGGAGCCCGAAGGCTACGCGGTGGAGCGAGATGGCGGCGAGCAGGACGACGAGAGCCGAGGGGCACGGCAGCAATCCGCCCGAGATCCCAACCGCGACGAGCGAGCGGCGGCTCAAAGCATCCGGCGCGTGATGATGATGATCGTGCTCGTGACCGTGCGCGTGTGCGCTGCGATGACGCCAGCGCGATCGCAAGACCGACGCCCCGATCGTCACGACCAGCACTCCGGAAACGAGGTTGAGCCAGGGGTAGAGCCGATCCGGGACGATGAACTGCGAGAGCAGGAGCGTGACTGCGCCGAGCGCGAAGACTCCGATCGTGTGCGTCGCGGTGACGATCAGGCCCAGGAGCGCCGCGTGCCGGGACGTTCCGCGCTGGCCGACGAGGTACGCCGTGACGATCGTCTTCCCGTGTCCCGGAGAGAGCGCGTGCGCCATGCCCCAGAACAAGGCTGCGCCGATCGACGCGACGATCACCCAGAAACCCAGACGCTCGCGCTGCACGAGCGACGCGAATCGCGAGTCGGCCACGCGATCCGGTGCCTGCAGGCCCGCTCGGTCCAAAACGTGCGGACGTGTCCCCGGGACTGTCCCTGGGACGAGACGGGTTTGGACACGTGTGACATCGAGCGGGCTCGACAGAAGGTCCTTCGGATAGGCGTGCAGCTCGTCGCTCTTGCTCGGGGCTTGGCCGATCACGATCTCCTTCCAGCCGATGCGATTCGCGTAGTTCGTGTCGAGATACGTGACATCGCTCGAGCCGGCGAGCCGCGGCCCGCGCAGGATCGTCTCGAGCCGTGTCGTCTTGAGCCCGCCCGCGCCTGCAGGATGGGCGAGGCCGGTCTCGATCGCCACGAGGCGCGCGCGGCGACCGTTCACCGTCAGCTGGGCGCCGCGTGCGAGGCGACGCGCGTACGACTGCGCGTCGATCCGGCCTGCCTGGAATGTCGGGATCTCGGCGAGATCGAGGACGTAGCGCACGTAGATTCTTTGACCTGCGACCTCGATCCGGCTGAATCGGTTGATGGTGAAGTTGCCGAGTGGGTGCGCAGACGCGGCGACCGGAGACGCCATTGCCGCGACGAGCGCCACGAGGAAGACGGAACGCTTCATGCCGCGTACCGCTTTGCGACCGGGGCCCAGAGGAGCGAGAAATGCGGGTTGAGCGCCAACGCACGCCGGAACCATTTCTTGGCGGCTTCCGGATGGCCGAGGCAGCGCTCGACCATGCCACGATGGAAGAGCTTCGTCGCGTCCCGCGTTCCGAGCCGCAACGCCCGCTCCGAGTAGGGCAGCGCCTCTGTGCAGCGGCCGTTACGCGCCAGAGCCCAGGCGAGGACATCGTCGCCGTCGATCGAAGGACGATCGGCGCGGGCGGCGCGGGCAAGCAGCAGCGCCTGCGGGAGTTGGATCGCATGATCGACGTCGAACAGCGCCGTTTCCAGATCCGTCTTGACGCCGTTGGCGCGGAGCAGGCGCCGGATTGCGCCGATCAGCGCGTACTGCCGTCGCGCCGCCGCGTCGTTCCCGGACAGCCGATCGAGGTCACCGAGCGACGCGACGAACTGCGGCAGCGGGATCCCGTCCACGGCGCGATGCTCCACGGTGACCGCAGCCCGAACGTGACCAAGAGCCGCTTCGACCTGAGCAAGGCCGTCGAGGGCATAGACGTAGCCGTGACGGACGGCGAGTGCGGTGCGATATTCCCGTGCGGCCGAAACGATGCGACCCTGAGACCAGAAGAGCTTGCCGAGCTGAGTGTGTGACCAGGCGAGTGCCTCGGGCTGGCCGACCGCGGCGTCGATCGCGAGCCGCATTGCCGCCGCGGCCCCACGCACGTCGCCGATCAGCTCCCGTGCGTATGAGATGCGAGCGTACGAGGAGAGGCTCGGCTTGATGGAGACCATGCGATCGAACGTCGCGAAGGCCTGCCGGTAGTGTCCGAGCTCGAGGAGCGCGTCGCCGAGCACGCCGTAGCCTCGCGCGGTCGTGGGAGAGAGAGCGACGGCACGACGACCAAGGACGAGTGCATCGCGAAAGCGATGGCGAGAAAGCGCGAGCGCGCCGAGTCCGGTCGTGGACAGGAGATCGTTCGGCGCGTAGTGCAAGGCACGCCTGAGAACACCGTCGGCCTTCGTGTAGTACGTCGGGTCGCCGGTCTCCCGCGCGCGTTGCTCGTACGCAAGTCCGAGCAGCCCGAGCCCACGCGCGTCGCGAGGGTTCTCGCGGACCTGCTCCTGCAGCCGCGGAAGCAAGGCGGCGTCCGTCTCAGCGAGTGCAGAAGCGAGCGGCCCGGCAGCCGCCCCTCGCGAGGAGCTCCTGTCCAGCACGCCGCCGAGCAGGAGGGCGGCGGCGGTCAGGACCGCCGCCGCTCCTGCGACGAGAAGGCGCCTCGCCGTCATTACGGCTTCTGCTGGCCCTTCGTGTTCTCGTAGCCGCTGAAAGGATCGGCCTGATACGGGAACGTCGCCAGATAGGGGACGTCGTTCGCATCGACGCCGTCGCCGAGCGGCAGGCTGTGTCCGATCAGGACACCGCCGACAGCGCGCTCCGAGATGTCGATGACGTCGTCCTCGAGCCGCCGGCCGTTCGGATAGCCGGCAAGATCGCCCCCGAGAACGCCGAGACGGTTGCCGTGCCCGACCGGAGCCGTCGGCGCGATCGTGAGGTTCAGCCGGATCTCGTCCGCGGGAGTGTCACCCGTGAAGTTGAGGTTCGGCTCCTTCAGACCGGTGAGCAGGACGGACACGAGGTCGGTGCGACCGGTCTCCTGGAACGGACCGAACTGCGGATAGAGCTGGTTCAGCAGCTTGGCAAGAATCGGGCTCGAGTAGTACTGCTCGAACTGCTTGTCCTTGTCCGGCGTACTCGCGTTCCACTTGTCCTTGAGCTCGGTCGGGATGAGCAGCTCGTTGATCAAGGGCTCGCCGAGGCGTGACACCTGCACCCAACGCGAGGAGCGTTGGACCTTCTTGCTCTTGACCTCGACGGTCACCTTCGGCCGTTCGGCCGCGGCCCAGACGCCGACGACGTGGTTGCCGCCGTTGTCGAGCTGAGACAGCGGCACCTGCAGCGAGATCGTGTGGACCGCGTAGCCGGCGAAGAAGTCTTTGCCGCCGCCGGTTGCACCCGTGCCGCTGCGAATCGCGACGAGATCGAACGCCGCACCGATGTCACCGAAGAAGCCGTCGTCCCGTTGCCCGGCGAAGACCTTCGAGCCGTCGTTCAGATCGTGGACGCCCGCCATGGCAAGCGCGTGGTAGTTCGGCGTCGAACGCGGTCCGATGTTGTCGGGTGGTGTGAGCAGGCCGCTGCCGACGACTTTGCTCGACTTCCCCTCGACCCGTGTCACCGTGTAGGTCTGCTGCGTGTTTTGCAGAAATGCGACGGGCTTCTGGTTCTTGAAGGAGAAGCGCCACGTGACGTCCGGCTTGCCGTCGCCGTTCTTGTCGGCATAGAGCACGTACCGAGCAGAGGGCGAGAACGTGTACCAGTTCGGGCCGGCAGCCGGATCCTCGCCGGGGATGTAGTTCGCGATGATCGTCACCGTGTCCGGACGGTCGGGACTTCGGAACGCGTAGGTGTCCGTGTTGTCCGCGGAGGGATCCTCGGAGATCAACGGCGCTTCCCGGTGGCTCGAAGCCTGGGCCGCCGAAGGGCTCCCGCCCTTCGATGTCAGCGCCGCGAT
>VAWR01000046.1:8765-21617 GCA_005885245.1 Actinomycetota bacterium
TCGGATTGCTCCTTTCAGACGGCCGGTCGGGGTCTCGAGCTGGCCGTCGTGTCAGGCCTGGTTCGCCTGAGAGGTCGGACCGGTTCGGACCGAACCGAAAGACCGTCCTACGCGAATGAATGCCGATGGGCAAGACTCCCCGGCTGATGCCGCGATCCTTCGCGCACCTCTCCGATGAAGCCGTTGTCGCGATGCTCGCGCGCTCAGACGAGTCGGCGCTCGCCGAGCTCTACGACCGGTTCGGTCGCGCCGCGTACGGGCTCGCGCTGCGGATCCTCCGCGACGAGAAGCTCGCAGAGGACGCAGTCCAGGAAGGCTTCCTAGCCGCCTGGCGGAACGCCGATCGCTTCATTCCCGAGCGCGGCCGCGCGAGCACCTGGTTGCTGACTCTCGTCCACCGTCGCGCGGTCGACCTCGTGCGCCGCGAAGGGCGCCGGCGTGCCGAGCCGCTGCGTGAGAGCTTCGAGCCGGCTCCCTCCGAATCGGCGGAAGACGATGCGTGGCTTCGCATCGAGCGGGAACGTGTGCAGTGGGCCTTGAAGAAGCTGCCGGACCAGCAGCGCGAAGCGCTCGAGCTCGCCTACTACGGCGGCTTCACGCAGTCCGAGCTGGCGGAGAGGCTCGGAGAGCCCGTCGGTACGATCAAGAGCAGGATGTTCACCGGCCTCGCGCGGCTGCGCGAACTGCTGGGAGAACCGAGACCCGGAGAGGCGGCATGGAAGCCGACGCCCAACACGACCTGACCGCGGCCTACGCGCTCGACGCGCTCGAGCCCGAGGAGGCGCGCAGGTACGAGGCCCATCTTGCGCGCTGTGAGCGCTGCCAGGGGGAGCTCGCGGAGCTCTCCGAGTCGGCGAGCACGCTCGCCTACGCGACCGATGCCCCCGCGCCGCCGCCCGAGCTTCGCTCCCGAATCCTCGCCCAGGCGAGGGGCGAGCGGGCCAACGTCGTGCCGCTTCGACCGCGGTGGGCGAAGCCGCTGGTCGCGGTTGCGGCCCTCGCGGCGTGCGTTGCGCTCGGCCTCGGGCTCTGGGCGAGCTCGCTCTCGAACAAGCTCGACCGACGCGAAGCCGAGATCAAACGCCAGCAGCGAGTCGCGCAGATCCTGGCAGAGCCGGGCTCTCGCAAGATCTCGTTCTCACGGGGAACGCTCGTCGTGGGGCGGAGCGGCGACGGCGCGCTCGTCCTGAACAAGCTCGCTCCGCCGGGCGCGGACCGGACGTACGAGGCCTGGGTGGCCGACCAGGGTGCGCCGCAGCCGGCCGGGCTCTTCGAGGGAGGAAAAGCCGTGGCGGTTCCACTCGACCGGCCGGTGCCGCAGGGAGCAACGGTAATGGTCACGGAGGAAAAGGCCGGTGGCGCCGCGAGCCCCACGCAGACACCGTTCGTGATCGTGAGGAACGCCTCACAAAGCTAAACTCCACCGCTTGCTTCGCCGTAAACGCAGCAAGCCGCCGTCCGACTCGAGCCGACGGCGGCGGAGGATTCGCAAGCTCCGCCTCTCGGCCCTTCTCCTCATCCTCCTACTGCTCGGGGTCGCGGCCTTCACGTTCGGCTTGATCACTGCCGTGGCGGGACAGATTCCGAACTGCGATCCGACCCGCGTGCCCCGCGAAGTGGACGGGCACATCTACGCAAACGACGGGCACACGATTCTCGCGACGCTGCGCGGGTCCGAGAGCCGGATCCTCGTCGGTACCGCCGACATCGCGCCGATCATGCAGCAGGCGATCGTCGCGGTCGAGGACAAACGCTTCTACGAGCACCGCGGCGTCGACCTGCGCGGCATCGGGCGTGCCGTCTGGGCCGACATCACGAGCAAGAAAGTCGTACAGGGCGGCTCGACCATCACCCAGCAGTTCGTCAAGAACTCCTGCGTCACGACCGCGCGCACCATCAGTCGCAAGCTTAAGGAGGCCGCGCTCGCCTGGCAGCTCGAGCAGCGCTGGAAGAAGCCGCGCATCCTCACGGCGTACCTGAACACGATCTACTTCGGCAACGGCGCGTATGGCATCCAGCGCGCAGCGCAGACGTACTTCAACACGACGGCCTCGAGGCTGACCCTTCCAGAGGCAGCGCTCCTCGCCGGGATCCCGGCCGATCCGACGCGTTTCGACCCGGCCACCAATCCGAAGACGGCGCGGGCTCGCCGGCTGGAGGTGCTGAAGGCGATGCTCGCCCAGGACGAGATCTCCGCGGCCGACCTCAGGCGGGCCGACCGCACAGCACTGCCGCGTGCCGCGGATGTGCGGCTGCCGGGGATCGAAGGTCCGGCTCCGTACTTCGTCAACTACGTCAAGCAGCAGCTCATCGAGAAATACGGGACGAGGCGCGTCTTCGGCGGCGGTCTCGACGTGCAGTCCACGATCGATCTTCGTCTCCAGAAGCTCGCGCGGCATGCGATCGAGACCGTGCTCAAGGAGCCGAACGGCCCGTCGGCCGCACTCGTTGCGATCCGACCGAGCACCGGCGAGATCCTCGCCATGTACGGCGGGGACAACTTCCGGCAGAGCCAGTTCAACCTGGCCGTCCAGGGAGAGCGTCAGGCGGGCTCCTCCTTCAAGCCATTCGTCCTCGCTACAGCGCTGAAGCAGGGAGTTTCACCCTCGACGACGTTCCCATCGCGGCCGGTCTCGATCTTCATTGGCGACCGCTACTGGGAGGTCCACAACTACGAGAACGACTACATGGGCTCAGCCGACCTGGCCACCGCGACGATCGTGTCGGACAACAGCATCTTTGCGCAGCTCACTCGGCTCGTCGGGCCTGCGAACGTCGCGCGGACCGCACACCTGATGGGAATCACGCGCCGTCTCAACCCATATTTCGCGATCGGCCTCGGTGCCGACCCGGTGAGCCCGCTCGAGATGGCGCGAGCGTTCTCGACGTTCGCGAACGAGGGTCGCCGTGTGGACGGGTCGACGTTCGGGAACCGGCCCCGCGCGATTGCACGCGTTGCGAACGCCCAGGGACGCATCGTCGACGACAACCGGCCGATCGCCCGCGCTGTCCTGACCCGCGACGAGGACGCGTTGCTCACGAGCATCCTCGAGGGCGTCATTCGCTCCGGTACCGGCAAACGGGCGGCGCTTCCCAATCGGGTCGCCGCCGGGAAGACGGGGACGACCGAGAACTACGGCGACGCCTGGTTCGTCGGGTACACACCGCAACTCGCCACCGCCGTCTGGGTGGGATATCCGAACAAGCTGAAGCCGATGTTGAGCGAATACCACGGCCAGGCGGTTGCGGGCGGAACGTTTCCGGCGGAGATCTGGCGGGCTTTCGTGCAGCAGGCTCTCGCGGGGACGCCGGCAGAATCGTTTCCGACGTACTCGTATCAGTACTCGACGTCGAGGCGCGTCGTCTGGCGAGACGGCACGCTGCAGCTGGACAACGGCCACTGCCGTGACACGGAGCTCGTCTCATATTTCACCGGGCACGGACCAGGGCGCACGGCGAATTGCAAGCCGAACGAGGTCGACATCCCACGCGTCGTGGGAATGACGCTCACGCGCGCGAAGATCCGACTCGGCGCGCAGCCGCTGACCGCGAACATCGTCTACAAGCCTGCGACGGCGAAGCAGCGAATCGACATCGTCCTCGACCAGTTTCCGCGGAAAGGCCGTCTGTCATCGTGGGACAAGGTGACGCTCGTGCTGGCGAAGCCGCTCCACGGCGTCGTTCCCACCGTGGTGGGGCTCTCGCTCCGCGACGCCCGTCGCCGCATCCACGGCAGAGGCCTCGTCCCCACCGTCGACCGTTTCGCGGACGGGCGCGCAGGCCGGGTGGTGGCCCAGATGCCCGTTGCAGGAGTTGCAGCCTCGCCGCACATGAAGATCAGGATGGTCGTAGGGCGCGGCTGAGATAGGGCGAGCCGGCCAGGGCATAGCGCCACGAGAGCTCCGTTCCGCGTGTGATCCCGATGCGCGGCCCGGTGACGATCTCCAGAGCTTCACGGCGCTCCTCCAGCCGGAACGGCCGCGCGTCGAGGGCTAGACCGTCGTGCGCGCGCGAGATGCCGAGCGCCTGGCAGAGCTTTCCGGGCCCCGAGCAGAGGGCGCGCGCGTCCTCCAGGCCGCGACGGCGGCGCTGCTCGTCCAGGCCTGCGGTGGGCTCCAGGGCGCGGATCAGCACTGCCTCCGCGACGCCCTCCTCGCCGCACACGAGGTTCAGGCACCAATGGATCCCGTAGGAGCGGTACACGTAGGCGTGTCCAGGGGGCCCGAACATCGTCCGGTTGCGGGCGGTCCTGCCGCGGTAGCCGTGACTGGCCGGATCCTCCTGGTCATAAGCCTCGACCTCGACAATCCGGCCGCCGACGCCGTCGACGAGCAACGTCGCGCCGATCAGGTCCGGTGCGACCTCGTGCACAGCTCGCGCGAAGAAGCTACGTCGCAGCATCGGCCCTGGCGTCGTAGCGGATCAGCGCCGGGAAGGTGAGCGCGAGCAGGAGACAGCCCGCTACGCAGGCGACGCCACCGGAGACGATCGAAAAGCGCAGGCTCGTCGCAGACGCGAGTGCACCCGCTTCGAGGTTCCCGATCGACGGCGCCGCGGCAACCTGCATGAACTCGATGCCCGACACGCGGCCGAGCATCTCCTTCCGCGTGATCCGGTAGAGCATGACCGAGCGCAGAATCGCGCTGATCTGGTCTCCGAAGCCGGCGAGCCCGAGCAGGAGGAGCGCCAGCCAGAACTGCTGCGCGAAGCCGAAGGCGGCGATCGCCAGCCCCCAGAGCGAGGCGGTCACGACCACGCCGAGACCCTGCCGGCGAATGTGCCGCAAAGGGCCGGAGAGCAACGAGACGAGCAGCGCACCTGCGGCCGGCGCCATGTACAGGTAGCCGACGAGCGCGGGGTCGTCGAAACGATGGGCGGCGATCGCCGGGAAGAGCGCACTCGGCATCCCGAAGATCATCGCGTTCGTGTCGACCAGGAAGAAGGCGAGGATCACCGGCTGGCTGCGCACGTAGCGGAAGCCGGCGACGATCGAGCTCCAGCTCGGACGGTCTGCGTCCTCGACCGCGACCAGTCGGGGTAGAAGCGCGACGGCCGCGATCGCGCCTACATACGACACGGAATCGGCGAGATAGATCCACCTCAGGTCGAGGAGCTTGATTAGGACACCCGCGAGCGCGGGCCCGCCGACCGCGCCGAACTGCGAGGTGACGCTGTTCAGCGCCGACGCGGCCATGAAGTGCTCCTCCTCGACGAGCTGTGGCGTCATCGAGCGCTGCGCACCCACGCCCAGGCTGAAGGACGCTGAGATCAGGAGCTGAGAGACGTAGAGCGGCCAGACGCGCGGCTCGACGAGTGCCGCGTTCGCGGCTAGGCCTAGGCTGCCGGCGACCATCCCGATCTGTTGCACCAACATGACGCGGCGCCGGTCGAAGGCGTCGGCGATCGCGCCGCCGATCACCGTCAACGTCAGCAGAGGAACGAGATGCGTGAGCGAGATGAGCCCGACCGCCAGCGTCGAACCGGTGAGCTGGTACATCTGGTACGCGAGCGCAACCTCTGCGATCTCGGTGCCGATGAACGAGACACCTTGCGCGAACCAGAGCCGCCGATAGGCGGCGGATCGGCGCAGCGGCGTGACGTCGAGTGCAAAGCGTGACGCTGCATTACGCCACCCCGCTGCCGAGTCGCCTGTCCGCGTTAAGGGACCAGGCGAAGGGGTCTCGGGGGAACCGGGAGGTTCCCCCGGCGCGTCACCTGGCCCCGTCAAAAGAGCTTGGCGTCGTCCGGCGTGGCCGTGGCCTCGAGCAGGCGGCGGGCGCGGCGGCCGAGGTCGTTCAGGTCGACGCGTCCCTTCTCCGTCTGCTCTGCGATCCGCTCGGCGAGGTCCAGGGCCTGGTCGACGATCGCGGAGCCGGCAGCCGCGTCGTGCCCCATGTCGTAGAGGATCGTCCGCTCCGTGCGGGAGGCGATGATCGGCTCGTCGACGCCCTCGATCCACACCCGGGTGCGGCGGCCGTGGCCCCGCTCGCCCTCTCCGAGCGGCTCGAGTGCATAGATCTTGTCGGCCCGCGCGTACTTGCCGAACCCGAGGAAGATCATGCGCGCCACGTCTGCCACGCGCGGATTATGTCGCGCGGGGATCAGCCGAGCGCAGCAGCGAGCGCCTCGACGACACGCGCCTGGTCGTCGGGCTCGATCTGGCTGAAGAAGGGAAGAGCAAGCGTGCGCGACGCGGTCCCTTCCGCAACCGGACAAAGGCCTTCGCCGAACGCGAAACGCTCACGCATGTACGGCTGAAGGTGGACGCACGGGACATACTCGGCGGTGCCGATGCCCTCATTGCGCAGGGACTCGATCACCGCCGCCCGGTCGCGGTCCGGCTCGAGCTTGACGACGTAGACGAACCACGAGCGACGATGGTCGGCGTCTCCCCGCCAGGGCGGCTCGACTCCGTCGACCTCGTTGAGCAGCTCGCCGTAGCGTCGAGCCGCCGCCTCTCTCAGCTCCAGGATCCGGTCGAGCTTCTCGAGCTGGGCCAGCCCGATCGCGGCCTGGACGTCGGTCCAGCGGTAGTTCATCCCCAGGCGGACATGGTGGAACCAGCCGCCGTCTTCGTCGTACGAGCGCCCCTGGTTGCGCAGGCTGCGGAGTAGCTGCCACTGCTCTTCCGAGTGCGTCACGACGACGCCGCCTTCCCCCGTCGCCATCTGCTTGTTCGGATAGAACGCGAACACGGCACTCGGCCCGTGCGCACCAAGAGTCCGACCTCGGTACTCCGCGCCGAGCGACTCGCAGGCGTCCTCGATGAGCGTCAACCCACGGCGGTCGGCGATCGCTCCCAGCTCGTCGAGCTCGCAGGGGTAGCCGAACATGTCGACCGCCACGATCGCGCGCGTGTGCTCCGTGATCGCCGCGTCGACCGCAGCCGGGTCGAGGTTGAGAGTCGCGGGATCCACGTCGGCGAAGACGGGAGTGGCACCCTCGAGGATGAAGCAGTTCGCCGAGGCCACGAAGGACAGCGGGGAGGTGATCACCTCGTCGCCGGGGCCGAGGCCGGCGATCTTGCAGAGCAGGTGCAGGCCACCCGTGCCACTCGACACCGCCGCGGCAAACGGCGCGCCGACCCGTTCGGCGATCTGCTCCTCGAAGCGATCGATCCAGGGACCGAGCGAGAGCCGCCCGGACCGCAGCACCTCGAGCACGAGCTCTTCCTCCCGCTCGTCGAGCCACGGCCGGGAGAGCGGGATCTCCCGGACTGCTTCCGTCATGCGCCGGCTGGAGCTCGCTCGCTCGTCGCGTATTCAAGCCAGTGCGACCAGCGCTCGCTCTTGCCGCGAACGGTGTCCAGGTACGCCTTCTGCACCGCGAGCGTCACCGGACCCGGCGCGCCGATCGGATGATCATCGACGTCTCTCAGCGGCGTCACTTCGGCAGCGGTGCCCGTCATGAACGCCTCGTCCGCGAGGTAGAGGTCGGTGCGAATGAGTTGTTTCTCCACGACCGTGTAGCCGAGGTCCTGTGCGATCTGGATGATCGTGTCGCGCGTGATGCCCGGGAGGATCGAGGCGGAGAGGTCAGGCGTGTAGATCGTGCCGTCCTTGACGAGGAAGACGTTCTCGCCGGAGCCATCGGCGATGAAGCCGTCGCTCGTGAGGAGGATCGCCTCGTCGTAGCCGGCGCGGTTCGCCTCCATCACGGCGAGCATTGAGTTGAGATAGATGCCCGTTGCCTTGGCGACGTGCGGGATCATGTTCGAGCCGACGCGCGTCCAGGACGAGATCTTGACGCGAATGCCTTTCTCGAGCCCTTCGGCGCCGAGGTAGGTGCCCCACGGCCAGCTCATGATGACCACGTCGATGGGATTGCCGGTCGCTGCAACGCCCAGCTCGCCGTAACCGAAGAACGCGATCGGGCGCAGGTAGCACTCGGCGACGCCGTTGGCGCCGATCAGTTCCATCGATGCAGCTCGTAGCTCCTCGACCGTGTAGGGCAGCTCCATGTTCAGGAGCCGCGCGGAGTTCTGCAGCCGCTGCAGGTGCTCGGTCAGGCGGAAGACGGCGCTGCCCTTGGGCGTCTCGTAGGCCCGGATCCCCTCGAACACGCCGGAGCCGTAGTGCAGCCCATGCGAACCGACGTGGATCTTCGCGTCGGCCCAGTCGATGAGCTCACCGTTCATCCAGATCTTCTCGAGTTCCTGCATGAAAAGTCTCCTTTGGCGGGAGGGCTGGGCCGGACCGGATTCTACCCCTGCGCCCTGTCGTCAACCTCCCCCGTTCTAGTTCCCCGCCAGGAGGTCGGCGGTCTTCGAGCCGGTCAACCGCAGCAACTGGGGCGGCGCGAGACCCAGGAAGTGCCGCGGCGACTCGAGCTCGAGCCAGACAGTCGGGGCGCCGAGAACGGAGTGATCAATGAACACAGAGGCGCCTTGAAACGGAAAACCTGGCGTACTCGCGGCGCGAAGGGCCGTGCACCCCGCCGCGGCGGCGAGCTTCTGGCGGTCGAGCGTGCGGACGGAGGGAACGAGACCCACAACGGGTCGACCTTCGCATGCGAACGTGAAGGCGCTCAGCTCCAACCCCGGCGGGGGCTCCGAGCCGGGGAGCACCTCCTCGAGCCGACCCTCGGTCCCGGAGGCCCGCAGGAACGCCGCGATGCGCTCGACGGGCTCGGGCCACACGTGCAACACGATACGCGCGCAACCAATTTGCCCCGGTTGGACGTTCTCGATCTGGCAGTCAACAATCGACGGGAGACGATGCGCCGACCCGGGGTGCGTCGGACCTTGTCCATGCCTGCCCGCACGGTCCGCCGCCTCGATCCGCGAACCGACGCCCCGGGCCAGCAGCTACCGCAGCGAGAGGAACCGAGCGTCATCGAACTCGGCGTGCACCTGTGCCACGAGCTCCGGCGAGGCCTGCGAGTCGATCGAGAGGGCCATCAAGGCCTGTCCCCCGCGCCGGGTTCGCGAGACCGTCATGTTCGCGATGTTGACTCCCGAGGCGCCGAACAGCGTCCCGACCTTGCCGATCACGCCCGGGACGTCGTCGTAGCGGAAGACGACGAGTAGCGGCGCGAGCTCCATGTCGAGCTCGAAGCCGAGCGCGCTGACGAGCCAGGGCCTGTCGTCGTTGCCGATCGTCGTCCCCGCGACGCGGAGCGTCTCACCGGCGGACATGGCTTCGACGCGAACCAGATTCGTGAAGTCACGCGACGAGCGGCTGCGTTCCTCCCGGACCTCCACGCCGCGCTCCGCGGCGATCACGGGCGCGTTGACGTAGTTCACCGGCCGATCGGAGCGGCCCTGAAAGGCGCCGTTCAGAGCCGCAACGGTCAGGAGCCGCGTGTCGTATTGGGCCAAGCCCCCGAAGTACGTCAACCGGAGCTCATCGACCCGTCCCTCCGCCAGCTCCATCGCGAGGCGACCGAGCTTCGCGGCCAGCGGGATGTAGGCGCCGAGCACCTCGAGATCCTCGGCGCCGATCACGGGGATGTTCACTGCATTCGAGACGAGCCCGCCTTCGAGCGCCGCCGCGACCTGCTCGGCGATGATGACGCCCGCACGGTCCTGAGCCTCCTCGGTCGAGGCTGCAAGGTGCGGCGTGACGACGACGTTGTCCAGCTCGAGCAGAGGCCCCGCGTATGGCTCCTCCGAGAAGACGTCGAGCGCGGCGCCTCCGATCTTTCCCGAACGGAGCGCCGCGAGGAGAGCCGCCTCGTCGACGAGCTCCCCGCGGGCGGCGTTGACGATCCGGACGCCGTCGCGCATCCTTGCGAACGCCTCCGCACCGATCGAGCCCCGTGTCTCGTCGGTCAACGGGAGATGCAGCGTGATGAAGTCGGCCGCTTCGTAGACGCCCCCCTCGCCGTCCACCTGTTCGACCCCGAGCTCCCGGAATCGTTCGGGCGAGACGAACGGGTCGTAGGCGACCACACGCATACCCAGACCGGCCGCCCGACGCGCGACCTGCTGGCCAATGCGGCCGAAGCCGAGGACGCCCAGAGTCTTGCCGGCGAGCTCGACGCCGCCGTACGTCTTGCGCTCCCAGCGGCCCTGCTTGAGCGCGGCATGCGCCTGCGGGATGTTGCGCGTCAACGCGACGAGCAGGCCGATCGTGTGCTCGGCGGCCGACACGACCGTGGACTCGGGCGCGTTCGCGACGACGATGCCGCGCCTCGTGGCGGCATCGACATCGACGTTGTCGATCCCGACGCCTGCCCGACCGATCACCTTCAGCCGGCCCGCGCGCTCGATCAGATCAGCAGTCAGCTTCGTCGCCGACCGGACGACGATCGCGTCGTAGCCGCCGATCGTGTCGGCGAGATTCGAATCGACGTCGACGTCGACCTCGAACCCTCGGTCCCGTAGGAGGCGGATGCCGGCCTCCGCGATCGGTTCGCGGACGAGGACCTTGCTCAAACGGGGGTGTGCTCGGCCCAGGCTTCGAGTGCGCGGGTCACCGCGACGCCGCGCTCGATCTCCGCGCCCGCATCGGTGAGGACGAGCTCGACGGCGGCAAGTGCGGTCGTGATGTCGAAGACGTCGAACCAGCCGATGTGGCCGATGCGAAAGATCTTGCCCTTCAATTCGCCCTGGCCGTTTGCGATTGTGATCCCGAACCGCTCGCGCAGTCCCTCGACGATGTGGGTTGCATCGACACCGTCCGGCGGACGAATCGCGGTCACAACCGCGGAGCGCTCCTCGTCGGGAGAGAACAGCTCGAGCCCCATCGCCTTGGCCCCTTCGCGACAGGCGCGCCCGAGCCGCGCGTGGCGGTCGAACGCGGCCTCGAGCCCTTCCTCGAGCAGGAGCCCGAGGGAGACGTTCAGGGCACGCACGATCGAGACGGCGGGCGTGAACGGAGCGTCGAGCTTTGCCTGGGCCTTCCGCGTCCGCTCCCAGTCCATGACGTAGCGCGGGGAGGCAGCCCGCGACGCGGCCTCCAGCGCCGCGGCCGAGACGGACGCGAACGCGATTCCGGGTGGACACATGAGCGCCTTCTGCGAGCCGGAGACAACGACGTCGATGCCCCAGGCATCCGTCTCGAGCGGAACGGCGCCGAGGCTCGACACCGCGTCGACGACCACGACCGCGCCGGCTTCCCTGGCGACCGCCGCGAGCGCTTGCACGTCGGCCACGACGCCGGTGGAAGTCTCCGAATGGGTCAGGTAGACCACGCGGACGCCGTCCGTGTCCGAGAGCGCGGCGCGGAGATCGTCCGCATCCGGCGTCTCGCCCCAGTCGAGCCGGAGATGCACGAGATCGGCCCCGAATGCCTTGACCATCGCGGCCCACCGTTCACCGAAGTTCCCGGCCGAGAGGACGAGCTGCCGATCGCCCGGCGAGGTCAGGTTCGCAACGGCCGATTCGAAGGCACCGGTCCCCGACGTCGTGTACATGAGGACGTCGTTCCGGGTGCGGTAGACATCGCGCAGCCGGAGGAGGCATCGCTCGTAGATGTCGCGGAAGTCGCGTTCCCGGTGATGGATGACCGGCCTGGCGAGCTCGGCCAGCACCTCAGGCGGCACGGGTGTCGGGCCCGGGGTGAGCAGGTACCGCTTCTCGGCCATTCCGTCTGAGACTAGCGCGGCCTGTGGCTGGTAAACGCGGCTGCGACAACAATTGCTAACGGACGCGGCACCGGTGCAAGCCTACTCCTCGTTGCGTACGGCACGTTTCGTCTCTAACTCGTCGGGGCATGTCGCCGTCTTAGCCAGCTGAAAACCAGCTGTCCCCGACTGCGGCACAGTCACGTGGGCGGCGTCGATCCGGGGGGATCACTCAGATGCAATCCAAACTCACACTCGCGCTCGTGTGCGCCTGCGCCCTGGTTGTCGCGTTGATGGCGGCTGCAGGTCTGCACGCAGAGGACACGCCGGTCCCGCCCGCGGACACGCAAACGGACACGACGCCACTGCAGCTCCAGCAGCGTGTGATCCAGCGCCTGATCGACAGGTACCGGCACGAGACCTGGCGCTGGCAGCGCACCATGGGTCGCCCGCTGACACGTCGGCTTGCGAATCCGCCCCTCGACGTGCTCGCGAAGATCGCGGTATGGAAGCGCGTCGCGGTGAAGATGCGGCAGCGCGCCGAACATCCGCCTCACAAGCGCCAGTGGCTCTGCATCCATCGCTTCGAGGGTGCGTGGACGGATCCGAGCCCAACATATTACGGCGGCCTTCAGATGGATCTGGACTTCCAGCGAACGTATGGCCAGAGGCTTCTCGTAAGGAAAGGCACTGCCAACCACTGGACGCCTCTAGAGCAGATGTGGGTCGCAGNNCTCTGAAAAAAGGAAAGACCTTCGAGGCTTGGCCCACCAGTGCCCGTCTCTGCGGATTGATCTAGGCGCCCCCGCGTGGTTTCTGATCATTTGTGGGACGGATAAGGATTCGGTCAACGCCAAGCTGAAAGGCGCTCGTCGCATAATCGATGTGCCAGGCGGTGGGCGCAGTTTCGGCATACGTGTTAACGGCAGCGGCAGCGCGAAACTTGCGCACACGCTGTCCACCCCTGAGTGTTCTTCCGTGAAACGACCATGCTCCACCAAAGGGAATGAGCCGCCGCTTTCCCAACGACTCGTAGAGCTTGAACCAGCCAGGGCACGCATCGTCGAGTCCCCAGGCAAATGACTTGTAGTCGAGCGGGTTTCCCCCGTACCTGATGTCGTAGAAGAAGCTATTCGCCGTCGCACCGGACGGAAAGTAGATCGAAACCAGGCCTTGTGCCTTGCTCCACGGCACAACTTCATCAAATGTCGTCTTGTTCAATGTCACGGAAAAGGACCCGTACGGACCAGTGAAGGTCGGCTTGAAGTTTGCGTCGCACGCGGTGACGGCATAGCTCACGACTCTCCCGCCCTTCTCATTAATCGTCTGGACCCAGTAACCACG
>VAWR01000046.1:21695-22202 GCA_005885245.1 Actinomycetota bacterium
CACCACGCCTGACACCGCTCGTTCGAATAGCGGCGGGCCGAGTACATCGCGGAACTTCGCAACCGTAAAGCCGGCCTGCAGAGAGGTGAGTTTCCGATATTCGGCGTCCCTCCATTCAAAATGGCTTTCGACCCAGCTGTGCAGCCTCACCACCGCGTCGCCCACGACTAACGCGGCCGACATCACGGCTGCGAGAAACAGCAACAGGACGATTGGCGATCGACTCCTCCATCTCGAAACTGCTCGCTCGCCCCAGGTTTTCCTCGGTGGTGACATGAGCTTCAAGGTAGCGGGAGCGCGAGTCGTCCAAACAGGACCCAACCATGGCCATAGAGTGGCCGAGAGAGCGCACCGCGGCGGCCGGGGGTTCTATCCCTGGCCGAACACGGCGCGCTACTGCGGTTTGATCTAGGTGGCGAGCAGGCGCTCGAAGAACGACCGGTAGCGCTTGAGCGCGACTCTCAGGTCCTCGGTCGAGACGTCGTCTCGGTCGAGCTCGGATTCGAG
>VAWR01000193.1 GCA_005885245.1 Actinomycetota bacterium
GCCGAGCTGCTGGGCGAGGCGCAGGGCGACACCCTCGCAGGCTGGGGGGAAGTAGACGGCGGTTTGCGGATAGGTGAAGCTGTCCGCGCGTGCCACCTTCTTGATGCTGTAGCCGAACGCCCCGATGTGGCTCGCGATCTGGCGCGTGTAGTTGATGTCACCGCTGCCGTTCAGGACGTTGACCGGGATCCGCCACGGCGGCGGCAGGATTGC
>VAWR01000194.1 GCA_005885245.1 Actinomycetota bacterium
TCGTCGCGCAGTCTCCTCGACAGTCAGCTGGCGATGCAGCCGAGCGCGGGCCAACGGCGACTCCTCGCCGGTCGGCTCGAGCGGATGGACGAGCTCCATGCTCGGCCTCATTCTCCTCTCGGGTGCGGCCATCCTTCCTCATCGAGGTCATCGGCAAAATCCACGTCTCCTGGAGGGCTGAGGTCGTCGCAAGGGACGAGCTCCGCAGCCAGAGCCCGTAAGCCCCCGTCCGGCACGTCCCGCCAGGCCATGCGGGCGAGGAGGAGCGGGTGGAGGCGCACGCCCTCATAGGTCGCGGCGACGCGATCCGCTCCGGTGGCGCGCCAAGCCGCAACGATCCGATCGATCGCCCTGGGATCGAGCCGCGGGCCGTCCCCGAGCACGACCACCGCGGCTTCGACATCGGCACCGAGCGCGGCGAGGCCGCAGCGAAGCGAGGCACCCGGTCCCCGTTCCCACTCCTGGCACTGAACCGTGCGCACATTCGCCTCGACCTCGTGCGCTCCCAGCACCACGACGATGTCGTCGATGGCGGTGCTCTCACGGACGCGCTTGAGGACGGGTTCGAGCAGGACGGCCTGCTTCGGCGAGCCGAAGCGCGTCGAGGCTCCCGCTGCAAGCACGACCGCGGCGATCATCGCCTCAGGCTACGGCGAGACGGTCATGTGCAACACGGTGATCTTGCGAGTCGGGTGCTCCGTGGCATCGCCCAGCCGGCCGATCCGTTCGACCACGGGGAGGCTCCGGGCCTCCTTGCCTCGTGCCGGTGGGGTCGCCCCCCTGGATCACGAAGCCCGGCACGATTCGATGGAAGCGTGTCCCGTCGAAGAATCTCTTGCGCACCAGGTAGGCGAAGGACGACCTCGTACATGGCGAGTCCTTGACGTCGAGCGCAAATGCGAACGCGCCGAGGTTGGTGCGCACATCGACGGTGTGCGTGCCGGCTGAAGCGAGCAGCGGAAACTTCACGGTCGCACCGCTCGTGCATGGCGCTCCAGCGTGCTGTTTGCTGCCTCCACCTCCGCCACAGGCGGCGAGTCCGAGAACTGCAACGATCAGCGAGAGTCGCGCAGCTCGCGACGCCCGAGTGCTATCGCGTTGCCGGGTCGCCGAGCTCTCCCAGCGCGCGCCGAACGAGGGCGCGCGCGATCTCGACCTTGTAGGCGGTCCCGGGAAGGGGCGTGGCATCGTCCAGGGCCGCAGCTGACTCGAGCGTCCAGGGAATCGGAGCCACGCCCGCGAGCGCAATCCGAGTCCCTGCGGCGAACCGGGCGACGGCGACCCCGACGATCGGGAACGCCCACTTCCGGCGGTCCATCGCCTTCAGGTAGGTCGAGGCTTCCGGCGAGGGCACGTCCAGCTCGAGGATCAACTCGTCCGGGGCAAGCGTCGTCACGTTGCGGTTCTCCGCGGTCGGCAGGCGGTAGAGCTCCGCGACCGGAAACTGGCGCTTCGTCGTGCGCAGCGTCGCGTTCAGCGCGACGAGCGCCGCGCCTGGGTCCGATGGATGCGCGGACGCGCAATGGTCGTTGCCAAAGATCGCGTGCTCGCGGTGAGCGCCGTCCTTGGCAAAGCAACGCTCTCCCCCGTGCAGCCAGCACTCGAAGCCGAGCCGCCAGTACCAGCAGCGGGTGGCCTGGAGGAGGTTCCCACCGATCGTGCCCATCGAGCGCAGCTGTGGCGACGCCGCCTGGGTGCAGGCTTCGCGGAGAGCCTGCGGGATCTGTACATCGACCTCGAGCTCGGCGAGCGTCGTTCCCGCACCGATGCGGTTCGCGTCGACGCCGCGGGGCACGACCCCGGCGATATGGACGAGCGTCTCGGCGTGCGCAAGGCCGTCACGGAGCAGCGGCACGAGCTCGGTCCCGCCGGCGAGCGCCCGCGAGCCGTTGCCGAGCGCGGCGGCGGCTTCGTCGGCGCTAGACGGCCGCAGGAGCTCCACGGCGCTCTTTTTCGCGTACCTCGGCCTCGCGGAGCGCGCGCAGCATCTCCTCGCGCGTCGCTTCGCTCCCGTGGGGGAAACCATGTTTCCCCCACGAGCCCCCTTCTTTCGGAATCGCCTCGTCGCGCGCGCCGCTGAGATCGTCGCGCACAACGAGGATTAGTGGGCGGGAAACCTCCCGGTTTCCCGCGACCCTTCCCCCCGCGAGGAAATGCTGCGACCTCATGCGGGTACAGCCTCTCTCCTCTTCTCGGCGGCCTCACGGAGCGCGCGCAGCATTTCCTCGCGTGTGATCGGCAGTGACCTGATGTCTGCGCCGGTCGCGTCGCGGATCGCGTTGGCGATCGCGGCGGCTACCGGAATGATCGGCGGTTCGCCCAGGCCTTTCGAGCCGAGATTCGTCAAATGGGGGTCGGGCACGTCAATGAGCTCGGTGACGATCTCGGGGACATCGGCAATCGTTGGCATTCGGTACGCGTCGAGCGTGCGGGTGAGGATCGAGCCCGTCGCCGGGTCGACGATCCGTTCCTCGGAGAGCGTGTGCCCGATCCCCTGGATGATTCCGCCCTCGACCTGGCTCTCCGCTCCGAGCCGGTTGATCACGCGACCGACATCGTGGATGGCGACGACCTTGTCGACGCGAACCTCTCCCGTCTCGATGTCCACCGCCACTTCCGCGACCTGGACGCCGAACGTCAGCACCTGCATGCCGGCGGGATTCGGGCCCCTTGCTCCCTTAC
>VAWR01000096.1 GCA_005885245.1 Actinomycetota bacterium
GGGCAGACACCTGCGTCCCGTAGAGCAGGTTCAGGCGCTTGCCGTTGCGAGAGGGCGGCTGTCGCCGTTCGCGCAGCTCCGCGAGGAACCGGTTCAGCTCGGCCGTGGGAACGCGGGCGGTGTGCTTGTCGAACAGCGTCTCGATCCCGTCGAGCAGCCGCTCGATGCCGCGGCCTGTCTTGGACGACACCGCGACGTGTGGCGGACGCTGCCGCAGGCGGCGCTCGAGCTCCGGACGAACGTCCTCGATGCCCACGATCGTGACGTCCCACTTCGCGAGGACGACGAGCGTCGAGTCTTGCGCCTTGCGCGCGATGTCGGCAACCGCGAGGTCATGGTCGACGATGCCCTCCGAGGTGTCGATGAGCACGAGCGCGACGTCGGCCCGCTCCGCCGCCTCGCGCGCACGCAACTCCGAGTAGAACTCGATCCCCTGTCGGTGCCGGCGCTTGCGGCGGATGCCGGCGGTGTCGACGAACACGAAGGTGCGCTCACCGCGCCGGAAGATCGTGTCGATCGCGTCCCGCGTCGTGCCGGGCGTCTCCGACACGATCACGCGGTCCCGGCCCAGGATCGCGTTCAGGAGCGACGACTTGCCCACGTTCGGCCGGCCGAGGATCGCGACGCGGATCGCCTCCTCGGGAACCTCCGCGCGACCCGTCCCCGGGAGCCGGTCGACGATCAGGTCGAGCAGGTCGCCGCTGCCGTGGCCGTGCAGCGCCGAGATCGGGATCGGGTCCCCCAGCCCGAGCCTGTGCAGATCGAGCGCCAGGCTCTCCTGCGTCGGGTCGTCGATCTTGTTGGCGATCAAGAGCACGGGTTTGCGCGCACGGCGCAGGATGTCCGCCACCTCCTCGTCACCCGGAGTCACGCCGGCGCGCGCATCCACGACGAACAGCACGAGGTCCGCTTCCGTGATCGCCTCCCTCGCCTGTGCCGCGATCGACCGTGTCAGCGGCGAGGAGTCGGCGATGTCGACCCCGCCCGTGTCGACCAGCAAGAAGCGCTGTCCATTCCACTCCCCGACGAGTTCCTTGCGGTCTCGCGTCACGCCCGAGGTCTCGTGCACGACCGCGGCCCGCGAGCCCGTGAGGCGATTGACCAGCGTGGACTTGCCGACGTTCGGGAAGCCGACGATCGCGACGGACCCGAGCAGCGGTGGCTCCTGCTCGGTCTCCATTACGCGGGTGGAGTCGCGACGCGTGGACGGCCCTGCTCGTGCGTCACGACGAGGAATTCCCACAGGCGTCTGAGCTCGCCCTGGATGTCTGCGGCCGCGGCACGGTATCCCCTCGAGTTGCGCGGATGCTGGCTGACGAGAAACGGCTCGCCGAACGCAACCGAGACCGGGTGGAAGTTTCCGAGCCGCCAGTCCTGGGAGCCGTGGATCGCCCCGCAGACAACCGGGGCGTTCTCCTGCACGGCGATCATTGCGGCGCCGGGCAGGACCGGGCCCGGCTCGCGCTCCTGGCGCGTGCCCTCGGGGAACATTCCAAGCGCGTCTCCACGGCGGACGATCTCGCGCATGATCCGGATCGCTTCCCGGTCGGACTCGCCCCGGCGCACCGGAATGGTCCCGAAGAGTCGGATCACCGGTCCGATGATCGGGTTGTCGTGGGCCTCCTGCTTTGCGACGTAATACAGGGTGCGTGGCACGTGCGAGCCGATCGCCCACGGGTCGAGCCACGAAAAGTGGTTGAAGCAGAGAACGACCGGCCCGTTTGCAGGAATGCGGTCGCGGCCGTACACGCGCAGCGGCGCGGCGAGTCGGACGGTTCCGGCGAAGAACGGCCGCCCGATGAGCTGGGCGATCTGGGTTCGATTCATCGCTGCGACGCTGCGAGCCGTTCCTGCACCAGCTGCTCGATTCGCGTGACAACGTCGTCGACTTCGAGTTGGGTCGTATCGATCTGCTCGGCGTCGGAGGCGGGCCGCATGCGCACGGCGTCGCTCTCGTCGCGGAGGCGGAGGTCGGTGGCGAGCGCATCGCCGCCGATGTCGGGCCGCTCCGCCTGACGGCGGCGCGCCCGCGTCATCGCCTCGGCACTCAGATAGATCTTCACCTCGGCCTCCGGCGCGACAACCGTGCCGATGTCGCGCCCCTCGATGACGACGTTGCCCTGCTGCCCGAGCTCGTGTTGTCGCTGCCGCATCACTTCCCTGACGGCAGGATGTCGCGCCACGACGGGCACCTGGCGATCGATGCGCGACTCGCGGATCGACGAGGTGACGTCCGTGCCGGCGATCCAGACGCGCCCGGCGTCGTCGAAGGTGACCGGATTCGAGCGCGCCAGCTCTCCCAGCGGCTCGCCGTCGCCGAGCGGGAGGCCGCGCTGCATTGCCAACCAGGTGAGCGCGCGGTACATCGCTCCCGTGTCGAGATAGCGAAAGCCGAGGCGCTCGGCGAGTCGCCGCGCGACCGTACTTTTCCCCGCCCCGGCGGGGCCATCGATGGCGACGATCATCGTTTGGAAACCGAGTCCAGAAGGTCGAAGAACCCAGGGAAGCTTATAGCGACCGCGTCGGCGCCCCCGACCTCGACGCCTTCGCGCGAAACGAGGCCGGCGATCGCAGCGAGTACCGCGATGCGGTGGTCCCCGTCGGACGGCATCCGTCCGCCGGTCGGCCGTGCGGGCACGCCTCTCACGTCGAAGCCATCGTCGCGCGGCCGGATGCGCACGCCCAGGGCCCGAAGCCCGTTCGTCACTGTTTCGATGCGGTCCGTCTCCTTGAGTCGAAGCTCGCCTGCCCCGGCGAGGTGGCTGTTCCCCCGCGCGACCGCCGCGGCGAGCGCGAAGAGTGGCAGCTCGTCCACGAGCTGCGGAACCTCCTCGGGCTCCACGTCCGTTGCGGTGAGCTCTGCGGATCGGATCTCGAGGTCGCCGATCAGCTCGCCGCCGGCCTTCCGTCGGTTGAAGACGCTGATCCTCGCGCCCATCCGCTCGAGGACGTCGAGCAATCCGGTGCGGCGCGGGTTGAGCCCGAGATCGTGGATGGTCAGCTCCGAGCCGGCGAGGAGCGTCGCGGCGACGATGAACGGTGCGGCTGCGGAGAAGTCGCCCGGGACGGTGACCTCGGGCAGGCGCAGCCGGGGCGGCGCCTCGAGCGAGACGGAGTTGGGTCGCCTCCGCACGCGCGCGCCGGCTGCGTCGAGCATCAGCTCGGTGTGGTCGCGCGTCGGCACGGGTTCCGAGACGGTCGTCGTCCCCTTGGCATTGAGGCCGGCAAGGAGGATCGCCGACTTGACCTGCGCACTCGCCATCGGAAGCACGTAGTCGATCGCGCGCAGCGCATCGGTTCCTTCGATGACGATGGGCGGCAGGCCGTTCGTCGTCTCGATGCGCGCACCCATCCGCGTCAGCGGCTCGGCGACGCGGTCCATCGGACGTGCGCGCAGCGACTCGTCGCCTGTGAGCTCGAAGCGGCCCTGCTGCCCCGCCAGGATCCCCGCCAGCAGGCGCATCAGCGTGCCCGCGTTCCGCGCGTCGATCGAGGCCTCGGGCGGGTGCAGCCCGCGCAGGCCGGCGCCGTGCACGACGAGCTCGTCGTCGCCGAGCTCGTCCACCTGGATGCCGAGCGCGCGCACAGCATTGAGCGTCGATTCGGTGTCCGCGGACCTTCCGAAGCCGACTACGCGCGTCTCGCCGTCCGCAAGCGCGCCGACGAGCACCGCGCGGTGGGAGATCGACTTGTCGCCGGGGACGGCGATGTGCCCCACGAGCGCGCCGGCCGGCTCCACTCTCGTCACCACCGCGTCACGCAGTCGTACCGGTGCCTGGCACCGGTACGACTCCGCACGGAGGGCGCTGCGCTCGAGGCAGACTGCGAAACGCGGCACGTATTCGTTACGCGCTCGTACCCGTGCCTGGCACCGGTACGGGTCATTCGAGGACGGGTGAGATGACGACGTGGTAGCCCTGCGCTTCCAGGATCGCGCGGGCTCGCTCCGCTTCGTCCTCGCCTCCTATGAGGAGCGTGAGCGTGCCGCCGCGTTCGCGGGAAAGATGCTGCAGCTCGAAGTCCTCGATGTTGATGCGCTCCGCGCCGAGCGCCTGCGTGATCCCGGCCAGGACGCCCGGCCGGTCCGGCACGTGGACACGGAGTCGCTGCAGCGTTCCTGGTTGCTCGTACGCATCGGCGAGCATGCGGCGACGGTTGTCCGAGGCCTCCCCGATCCATCGCGCCAGGAAGCCGGCGTCGCCGGCCGCGAGCGCCTGTTCCACCTGCTCGATCCGGCGCCGATGCTCGGCGAGTGCGGCCGCCAGCGCCTCGGCATTGTCGAGGAAGATGTCGACCCAGATGCGCGGGTTTGCGCCCGCGACACGGGCCATGTCCCGCAACGACCCGCCGGCCGCGGCCAGCGGCTCGTGCCCGTCGATGCGGGACGAACCCGCCTGGTTCAGGAGGACGTTTGCGAGCGCGTGCGGCAGATGGCTCGTGAGGGCGACCAACCGGTCGTGGGCCTGGGGGTCGACCGCGACGGGGACGGCCCCGAGCGAGGCGACGAATCCGTGCAGACTCCGGTAGCGCTCCGGATCGGTGCTCGCATCCGGAGTCAGGAACCACGTCGCGCCGCGGAACAGCCCGCCGGTCGCGTGCGCGGCGCCATGCGCCTCAGACCCGCACACCGGATGGCCGCCGATGAAACGGCCGTCGCTGACTGCACGCGTCACGGCCGTCTTCGTCGAGCCGACGTCGGTCACGGTCGTCCCCTCGCTCGTCGCGGCGAGTACGGCGGCGACCTGCCCAGGGAGCGCAGCCACCGGGGCGGCGACAACGACCAGCGCTGCACCCGAAACCGCCTCGTCGAGTGACCCGCCAGCGTCGACGGCGCCGCGCTCGCTCGCCGCCGCAAGCGCATCGGGGTCGACGTCCCAGCCGCGCACCTCCCCCACGCCCGCCTCACGCGCGGCCAATCCGACCGAGGCGCCGATCAGCCCCGTGCCGACGATCGCCAGCCGCTCCACCGGCATCGCCTAACCGATCTGACGGCCCATCAGGTGGGCCAGCGTGCGGATCTCGTCTGCGAAGTCCGGAAAGTCGGCGACGGGAATCTGCTGCGGTCCGTCACACAGCGCTTCCTCGGGGCGCGGGTGCACCTCGACGATGATCCCGTCCGCGCCGGCGGCCACGGCGGCACGCGCCAGGGGCAGGACGAGCTCGCGGCGCCCGGCCGCGTGCGACGGATCGACGATCACCGGAAGGTGTGTCTCCTGCTTCAGCACGGGAATGGCGCTGATGTCGAGCGTGTACCGCGTGGCACGCTCGAACGTCGTGATGCCGCGCTCGCAGAGAATCACCCGCGCATTGCCCTCTTTCACAACGTACTCCGCGGCCATCAGCAGCTCCTCGATGGACGCCGCCGGCCCTCGCTTCAGCAGCACAGGCTTGTCCGCGCGCCCGACCTCGGACAACAGGGTGAAGTTCTGCATGTTGCGCGCGCCGATCTGGATCACGTCCGCGTGCTCCAGGACCGCCTCGACGTGGCGGGGATCCATCAGCTCCGTGACGATCGGCAGGCCCGTCTCCTCCCGCGCCTCCACGAGGATCGTCAGCGCCTCCTCGCCGAGCCCGCTGAACGTGTAGGGCGACGTCCGAGGCTTGAAGGCGCCGCCGCGCAACATCGTCGACCCGGCCTGCGCGACCGCCCGCGCCGTCTCCAGCGTCTGTTCGCGGTACTCGACCGTGCACGGCCCCGCGACGAGGCCGAACGCGTCGTCACCGATGCGCCGGCCGCGCACCTCGATCACGGTCGGATCCGGGGACAGCTCCCGCGAGACGAGCTTGTACGGCTTGAGGATCGGCAGCACCTGCTCCACACCCGGATAGCCCTCGAGCGGCAGCGCCGCCAACGCATCCCGTTCCCCGATCGCACCGATCACGGTCGCCTCGCGCCCGGGGGTGACGTGCGCGTCGGCCCCCGCCTCGGCGAGCCGATCGACCACGTGTTCGACCTCCTCCGGGGTCGCGTGGGCACTCATCACGATGAGGAGTTCCGGAGATCCCGTCACAGCCATGGAACTCAGGATACTTTTGTCCGTCCAATGCGGATCTTCAGCGGCATCCAGCCCACCGGCGAGAAGCACCTCGGCAACTACATCGGGGCGATCAGGCAGTACGTCGACTCACAGGAGGAGAGCGACCCCGTCATCTGCATCGTCGACCTCCACTCGATCACCGTGGCCTACGACCCGGAGGATCTGCGCGAGTCCACCCTCTCGCTCGCGGCGCTCCTGGTCGCCTCGGGCCTCGACCCGGACCGCTGCACGCTCTTCGTGCAGAGTCACAACACGAACCACGCTCAGGCTGCCTGGATGCTGTCCGTCGTCACGAGCTTCGGCGAGCTCCGGCGCATGACGCAGTTCAAGGACAAAGCGGACCAGCAGGAGTTCGTCTCCGTCGGCCTGTTCACGTATCCCGTTCTGCAGGCGGCGGACATCCTGCTCTACCAGACCGATGCGGTTCCCGTGGGCGAGGACCAGCGCCAGCACGTCGAATTGACGCGCGACATCGCCGAGCGCTTCAACTCGCGCTTCGGCAAGACGTTCGTCGTGCCCGCGGTCGTGACGCCGAAGCTCGGGGCAAAGATCACCGACCTGCAGGAGCCGGCGAAGAAGATGTCGACCACCGGCGGCACGGCGCTGGGCACGGTGCAGATGCTCGACGAGCCGGACACGATCAGGAAGAAGATCAAGAGCGCCGTGACGGACTCCGGCCGCGAGGTCCGGCGCGGCGAGGGCAAGGAGGGCATCGAGAACCTGATCTCGATCATGTCCGTTTCGACCGATCAGGAGCCCGAGGCGATCGAAGCCCGCTACGACGGAGCCGGATACGGCGACTTCAAGTCCGATGTGGCGGAGGCTGTCGTGGAGCTGTTTGCACCCATCCAGGAGCGCTATCGCGAGCTACGCCAGGATCCCGCCGAGCTACAGAGGTTGCTCGCGGTCGGAGCGGAGAAGGCACGCGCGCTCTCGGGCCCGACGCTCGCCAACATGTACGAGCGCATGGGCTTCGCGAAACCGTAACCGCTTCGTTGACGCATCGACTTTCGCCCGCGGTCCGGATTTTGTAGGTTCGCTTCCGGTCACAACCTACGGGGAGGTACTTGTGAAGGGGAGACGCCTGGGACTCTTTGGGTTCCTACTGATCGCATGCCTCATCGCCACGGGATTCGCGGCCGCGCGGGCGAAGCCGAACGGCTCGAGCGCAACACGAAAGCTCGCGGCGACCGGCTGTCAGCTCGCGTCGGCCGGCGACAACATCAAGCACGTGATCTACATCCAGTTCGACAACACGCACTTCCTGCGTGACAACGCGAACGTCAGATCGGACCTCGAGCAGATGCCGCACCTGCTCAACTTCATTCGCGGAAACGGGACGCTGCTGACGAACGATCACACCGTTCTGATCTCGCACACCGCGACCGGGATCCTGTCGTCGCTGACGGGCGTCTACCCGGACCGGATGGGGCAGCCAGTCTCGAACAGCTTCCGCTACTTCACGCCTGCGGGCACCAGCCGCACCGGCGTCTCCTTCGCATACTGGACGGCGCCGCTCTTCGATCCGGCGGGCACGGGCCAGACGGACTTCAAGCCCGAGATGATCAACGAGAACGGAAAGATCGCCCCGGCGCCGTGGGTGCCGTACACGCGTGCGGGCTGCGACGTCGGCTCGGTCGCAACGGCCAACACGATCCTCGAGAACACCGCGATCGACATTCCGACGGTCTTCGGGGCCAACTCGCCGGAGGCGGCCGAAGTTGCCTCGAACCCGGGTCAGGCGTTCGCCGACTTCGTCGGTATCGGAGTGCACTGCGCGCAGGACTCGGGGCTCTGCACGGAGGCGAACCACAGTCGGCCCGACCTGCTTCCGGACGAGCCGAACGGGTACACGAACTACCACGGCCTCTTCGGCGCGAAGTACGTCGATCCGCAGATCTTCCCGGGCGGCACACCGACCGACCTGAACGGCAACACGATCCAGGACGCGACCGGCCACGTCGGCTTCCCCGGCTTCGACGGGATGGAGGCGACGGTGTCGCTTTCCTGGGTCGCCCACATGCAAGAAGCGGGCATCCCGGTCACTTACGCGTACATCTCGGACGCGCACGACGGGCACGGCACGTCCGGCAACATCCACTTCGCCTACGGGCCCGGTGAGACCGGTTACGTCCAGCAACTGGCCGACTACGACACCGCGTTCCAGAAGTTCTTCGACCGTCTCGCGCTCGACGGGATCAACAGGAGCAACACGCTCTTCGTCTTCACCGTCGACGAAGGCGACCACTTCGTCGGAGACCAGCCGACGCCTGCCGGCTGCGACGGCCTCACCACCCCCTGCAACTACAACCGCGTCGGTGAGATCAACGGCAACCTCAGCGCGATGATGAGGACGCAGTTCAACGACACGACGCCGTTCACCGTGCATTCCGACGATGCGCCGACCGTGTACATCACGGGCAATCCAAGTCAGACCGACCCGGCCACGCGCAAGCTCGAGCGGGAGATGGCTCAGCTGAACTGGCTGAATCCGTACACGAACCAGACGGAGCACAACATCATGGTTGCGCTCGCAGACAAGACCGAGATGAAGACGCTCCACATGATCACGGCCGATCCGGCGCGGACACCGACGTTCACGCCGTTTGCGGATCCCAACTGGTTCTTCTTCGCCTCGAACTCGCCCGCGACCTGCGCGACCCCGGTGGCATGCGCGTTCATTCCGGGAAGAACGAGCCAGAGCTTCGCCTGGAATCACGGCGACATCCAGGACGAAATCGCGTCGACCTGGATCGGCATGGTCGGGCCTGGAGTCAAGCACGGGAGCGACTACACGGGCTGGACCGATCACACCGACGTCCGCCCGACGATGCTGTCTCTGCTCGGGCTCCACGACGACTACAGCCACGACGGCCGACCGGTGACGCAGATCCTCGATTCGGGCGCCGTGCCCGCGACGCTTCAGACGTCCGATGCGTTGGCGCTCGGCGACATGCTGAAGCGGATCGACGCGCCGTTCGGCCAGTTCGCGATGGACACGCTCAAGGGGTCGACGGTGGCGCTGGCGAGCGACACCAACCACGACAATCGATACACGACGCTGGAGAAGTCGATCGCTCAGGTCACCGGCCAGCGTGACCAGGTGGTCGACGGCATCAAGGCTCTCCTCGGCGCTGCCGAGTCAGGACAACCGATCGACCACACGCAGGCGACGGCGCTGCTCGACCGCGCCCAGGGTCTGCTCGGTCGGGCGGCAGGGCTCGCTGGGCATTAGGAACCGCGCAGCCGATTGACCTCGGAGGGCTCGAGCTCGCGCCACGCGCCGGGCTCGAGCCCTTCCAGCGTCAGCCCCGCGTAGCGGCTGCGATGCAGCCGTCGCACGGGGTGACCGACCGCCTCACACATGCGCTTGACCTGGTGCTTGCGGCCCTCGTGCAAGACGAGCTCGATCGTCGAGGGAGCGAGGAGGCGCGCACGCGCAGGCGCCGTGTGGCCGTCGTCGAGCTCGACCCCCACCTCGAGCCGGCGCAACGCGCTCGGCGCGGGGCGCCCCTCCACCTCGGCTTCGTAGACCTTCTCCACGCCATAGCGCGGGTGCGCGAGCCGATGTGCGAGCGGGCCGTCGTTCGTCAGGAGGAGCGCGCCGGTGGTGTCCGCGTCGAGCCGACCCACGGGCACGACGCGCTCGGGTAGCTCAACGAGGTCGACCACCGTGGGGCGTCCCCGAGGATCGCGGGCCGTCGTCAGTGTCGCCGCCGGTTTGTACAGCAGGACGTATGCGAGCTCCTGCGCCGCGATTGGCTCGCCGTCGACCTCGACGCGGTCGCCCCGCTCCACGAAGGTGTTCAACTGCCCCGGCTCGCCATTGACCTGGACGCGCCCGGTCTTGATCAGCTCGTCCGCGGCCCGGCGTGACGCGACCCCGGCCCGGGCGAGATAGGCGTTCAGGCGCATTAGCCATATATTCGCGGCGTGGCCCACTACGTGACCTTGATGCGCTGGACGACGCAGGGCTTCGCGGGCCTGCCGAGCTGGCGGGAACGAGTCGAGGAGGGCGAGCGGATCATCACCGAGGCCGGCGGCAAGATGGTCGGCGTCTACGTCACACTCGGACGCTACGACGTCGTCGAGATCTTCGAGGCGCCGGACGACGAGGTCGCGATCGAGATCCTGATGAAGTTGAACCGGTACGGGGCCGAGCACACGGAGACGCTGCGCGCGTTCACGCGCGAAGAGGCCGAGGGTATCGTCCGGAAGCTGTGAGCGGTTACGCGTTCGGCTCCCTCGACGAGCTCGGCGACGGGTACGGCTTTCGGAAGGTCCGGCGCGAACTCGGCATCACGGCCTTCGGCGTCAACGGGATCGTGATGCCGCCGGGATTCGAGGGCTTCCTGCACTTCCACGAGCGGCAGGACGAGCTCTACTTCGTCCACCGCGGTCGTGCGCTCGTGGAGATCGGCGCCGAAACGCGTGAGGTCGGCGAAGGCGGGTTGGTCCATGTCGAGGCGACGACAGCCCGCCGCGTTTCGAACGCGAGCGACTCCGAAGACCTCGTCCTGCTCGTGATCGGCGGCAAGAACGGCTACGTGGAACGGGACGGACATCTCGTCGATCCCGAACACGATCTCGCCCGGCGGCAGAGCTTCGGGAGCTGAGCGAGTGTCATCCGGGCCGACTGTCGAGGATCTCGAGCACTCGCGCTACTTCCTGACGGCCTGGTTGCCGCCGCTCCTGCGAGCGACGGCGGAACGCTTCCCGCCGCGCGTGCTCGCCGACCTGGGCGCCGGCGACGGCGGCACACTCTGGCCGCTGGATCACGCGGGCCTCGTGGGCGACACGATCTACGCGGTCGATATCTCTGCCGAGCACGTGGCGCTGTGCGAGCGGCTATCGCCGAAAGTGCGGGGGATCATCTCCGATGTCGCGCACGTCGACGAGCTCCCCGACGCGTCGGTGGACGCGGTCGTATCGTCACAGGTGATCGAGCACCTGCCCGACGACGCGGTGCTCGCACCGGAGATTGCCCGCCTGCTCCGTCCCGGCGGGTGGTTCTACGTGTCGAGCGTGATCCGCGGCCCGCGCGGCTTCTGGTTCTACAGAGGCAAGCCGCCGGCGCCCGAACGCTGGCAGCTCGACCCGACGCACATGCGCGAGTACGAATCGGAGGAGCATTTCCGTTCCGCGGTCTCGCATCCGGAGCTCGAGCTGGACGTGGTGCGATCGAGCCAGCTGAAGTTCGGCCTGACCGACTTCATCCTCCGGATGGCTGCGCTCGCCCGGATCGTCAAGCGTGAGCGCCTGCCGGTCCTCTACCTGCAGCTCCCCACCTGGGTCGCGTCCGCCCGCCGCTCGATCGGCGTCCCCATTCCCGGTTACAGGTGGGTCGAGGCCACAGGCCGGAAACGGCTGGCCTAGCTCAAGCTGCGGC
>VAWR01000097.1 GCA_005885245.1 Actinomycetota bacterium
TGGACAGCGGGCACGCGTTGCACGGAATGCCGTGGGCCGCATCCGCTCAGCCGGCTGCTGTCGGCGGTCAAGCGGCGCGCCTCCTAGGCTCCGTCGCCAGAATCACGCGCCCTGCTCATCCGTATCGGCCGTGTATCTAGTACGCGCGCGAGTGCTCGCCCCGGGGACCCCCTCGAAGGTTCCCCGCGCTTTTCAGCGTAACGC
>VAWR01000098.1 GCA_005885245.1 Actinomycetota bacterium
CGAGACGAGCTATCGCATCTCTGCGTACGCGCCTGTCTACGTCGCCGCGGCACCGCCCGCGCACGTCGCGGATACGGCGGCGAACCGGCCGTATTCCCGGCGTCTCTCGGTGAACCGCTACTTCGGCACCGGCGACGTTGGCATCCTGGACCGTTACCACGCCGACTGGCTCGTCGTCGACCGGAGCCGGTTCCACGTTCGGGCGCCCTGGCCCGTGGCGTACGAGGACCAGCGCTACGCGCTCTACCATCGGCCATCGTGATGAAGGTCCTGCTGGTGACGATGTACTTCCCGCCGTCAGGAGGCGGCGGCGTGCAGCGGCCGCTCAAGTTCGCGACGCATCTCCCCGCCCACGGGATCGAGACGCACGTGCTGGCACCGGACGATGCGAAGTGGATCCACTCGGATCCCGATCCCGTGCCACCGACCCAGGCCTGGATCCACCGCGCGCGCTATCTCGGCCCGCGCGCCCGGAAGCTCGCCGACGAGTTGCACGGCCGCCGCGGCCTCGACCGGCTTTCCCGGCAGGCCCGCTCGCTCTCGAGGCGTGTCCTGGTGCCGGATGAGAACGTCGCCTGGAACCTGACAGCCATCCCGGCCGCGGTTCGCATCGCGCGGGCGGAGGGCATCGACGTCGTCATCACGACGTCGCCGCCGAACTCCGTGCACCTGATCGGTGCAGCGGTCAAACGGGTCACCGGCGCGCCCTGGGTCGCCGATCTTCGCGACTCGATCGCCGAGCATCCGCACCGGCGCGTGGAGCGCGCCTCCGTGCGGGCGAAGGAAAAGGTGAGCGCCTCGGTTGCACGGCTCGTGGCGCGTCAAGCCGACGTCATCGTCGCAGCCACGGCTGCGATCGCCGACGAGGCGCAGTCGCTGGAGCCGGCCGGCATCATCGCGACGATTCTGAACGGCGCGGACTTCGACGACTTCGCCGGGCTCGAGTACCGGCCCGGCGACCGCTTCCGGCTCACGCACACGGGAAGCTTCTTCGGCAAGCGGGACCCTCGCCCGTTCCTGACCGCCCTGGCGGAGTCGGGGCTCGTCGACGTCGTGGCGAGATTCGTTGGCGACTTCCGTGCGGCCGACCGCGAGTGGGCCGAGTCGTTGGGACTCGGCGACCGGCTCGAGCTACATCCATACGTGGCGCGCAGGGAGGCGCTCGCGCTGCAGCGCGACTCCGAGGCCCTGCTGCTCCTGATTCCGGAAGCGGGCGGACGCGGCCAGGGGGTGCTGTCGGGCAAGGTCTTCGAATATCTCGCCGCCGAGCGGCCGATTCTCGCCGCGGTTCCCCCCGGCGGCGCCGCGGCCGAGCTCATCCGGGAGACGGGAGCCGGGGTCGTCGCCGCGCCCGACGATGTCCAGGCTCTGCGGGAGGCGATCGAGGAGCTCCACTCCCGTTGGGCGGGGGGAACGCTCGACGGTACTCGTCTCTCGGCCGACGATCGGGAGCAGCTCGGGCGCGGCGCCCGCGTCGAGGAGCTGGCCGAGCTCCTGCGGAGCCTGGCGAGGTGAGGCTCGCCGGCACGCTCTTTCTCGCGACGCTCTTCTGCGTCACGTGGGAGAAGGTGCAGTGGAACGTCGCCGGAGCCGTGGGGATCGCGGACATCCTCACGGTCCTGTTCCTCGTCGCGTTCGCCTTCGAGTGGGGCCGTCCGCGGTTCCCGCGCACCACCGTGACCGTGCTCGCGATCTTCGCCGCGCTGCTCGTCGTCTATCTGATCGGCTACTTCAACATCGAGACCAAGCAGTCGCTCGACCAGTGGGGAAAGGGAATGGTCAAGTTCGTGCTGCACTTCCTCTTCCTCGGCGCCGGCGTCGCCTACCTGGCGCGGCGTTCGACGCTCTTCTACTGGAAGGCGGTCGCGGCGCTGACGCTCGGCCTCGTGGTGAACGGCGTCTACGGGGTGCTGCAGCTGCTGGCGGCGCGTGCCGGCACGAACCTCGACCAGGTCCTGCTCTCACCGCTGACCGGCGGGGCCAGCTCGATCAACGTCTACGGGGCGATCGGGGGGACGACCGTCTACCGGCCGAATGCCCTCACCGCCGACCCGAATCACCTCGCGGTGATGTTGTGCATCCCGCTGCTCACGCTTCTGCCCGTCTATCTCCGGCTCGAGCGCGGTCACCGGCTCCGCGTGCCGCTGGCGGTGGTGCTCGGCTTCCTCCTGCTCGTGATGCTCTCGACGCTCTCGCGCAGCGGTCTGCTCGGCCTCGTGGTCGGCCTGCTCGTCCTGGTGATCCCGTATCGTCGACGACTCGTCTCGCGTGCGCTCGTCGTGCCGCTCGGGGCCGTGACGGCGTTCCTCGTCGCGGTCGTCTGGTCGCGCCGCCATTACTTCGAGGTGCTGATCAAATCGCGCATCCAGACGGGCGGGCGCTCCGAGAGCGCGCACTTCGGTGTGTACGACTTCGTGCCGCAGGTCATCCACTCGCACCCGCTGTTCGGCCTCGGCTTGAACACGTTCTCCGTCTACTACGAGTTCGTCACGGGGAAGTCGAACTGGGGTCCGCATTCGTTCTACGTCGCCCTGATCGTCGAGACCGGCCTCGTGGGCGCGGTGGTCTTCCTGCTCTTCTTGCGCTACCTGTTCTCGAGGTTGCGCGCCGCACGGGCACTCGGACGCAGGCTCGCCGTGGAAGGCGCTGCGATCGCCCGGAGAGTGCGACCCCTCGCGTGGGGCATGACGGCGGCGCTGGCCGGGACGATGGCCGCGAACTTCTTCTACCTGACGATGCAGTTCTATTACTTCTACGGCTTCGCGGTGCTCGTGCTCGCCCTGCCGATCGTGTTCGGCCAAAAGCTGCGGCAATGACGTCTGTCCCGGCCCTGCGGCTGGCCTCGGCGATCGTGTGGAGCACAACCGGACTCTTCCTGCTGGCCGCGTTCTTTCTCGCCGTCGTGATTCCGATCCATGCGCAGGATGCCCTGACGTTCGGGGAGTGGTCGCGGCTCGTGTCCCAGCACTGGCATCTGCACTACGCAGCGGCGACTCCGCAGGAGTACGGACGGCCGCTCTTCTACGTCCTGCAGGGCTGGGTCTGGGGGGTCATCGGATTCGCGGAGCCCCTGGGGCGCATACTCAGCGGGCTCTTCTCGGTGCTGCTGCTCGGCTCGCTCGTCTGGCTCGTGCGGGACCGCGATTGGGGCGCGCTTGCCGGTCTCCTCATGGCATTCGCTCTGATCTCGGCGCCGGTCTTTGCGACTCAGATCGTTTCCGGTCTGACCGACCTCCCCGTCGCTGCCCTCGTCGCACTGGCCGGCGCCATGCTCTGGCGAAGGCGGCCCACGCCGGCACGGGCGACCGCGATCGGCGCCGTTTCGGCTCTCGCGATGCTCGCCAAGCCGAGCGCGCTCCTCGCGCTCGTCGGTCTCGCGGTCGCTCAACTGCTGTTCCGCGAGTCCTGGCGCTCCCGGCTGCTGTATCGCGTAGCGCCTGTCCTCGGGGGCGTCGGCGTCGGTCTGCTGTACGACGTCCTGCAGGCGCGGTACGTCCATCAGAACCTCCGGACGTTTCTTCAGGCAGGCGTCAATACCGACTACTACCGCACGCTCGCCGACGAGTCGCGCCGATACGCCCTGCTCGACGGGAACTGGTTCGGCGACGGGCTCCGGGTCGCGGCGTTCTTCGCGCTCGTCTACGCGGTCGTGCGCCTCGTCGGGATGCGCCATCGCCTCGCGGTGGTCGTCGCTGCTCCGCTCGCGTTGTTTGCGAGCTGGCTCGGGCCCTGGATCGCGAGGCGTGAGTCGGAGGTCACGGTCGGCTCGCTTCACTCGGTCGGCGCTGCCGCCGCTGCGGTCGGGACGACAGCGTTCCTTCTCTTCGGGCTCGCGTCACGCCAGGATGCGGTTCTGTCTCGCGCCGAAATGGCCCGGCTCGGCGTGTGGGCGATCCCGACCTGTGCGGCCTGGGCGGTGTACGGCGCCTACGACTTCCGGCTGCTCGCTCCCGCGTGGCCGCCGCTGCTTGCGCTCGTGGCGCTCACTGCCCTGCCGGCGGCGACGACGCTCGCCCGCCTTGGCCCATTGGCTCTCGCGATCCCGTTCGTCCTGTTCGCGATCGTGGTCGCGGAAAATGTCTACAACGTCGACGGTCTCCAGAAGTCCGGCTGGAGCGAGTTGCGCAGGACGCCGGCGGGGGATTGGTTCGACAAGCCGACCATGCGCGCGATCGTGCTGCCGGCTTTCAGCCGGGCGCTCGAGGCCGTGCGTCCTCAGATGCGGCGCGGGGATCTCTTGCTCTCGCCGGAGGGTGCGTTCCGGTTCTTCTTCCCCGGTCAGGTCGAGCAGTCGTACCCGAACAACTGCAATGACCTGCACCGATTTCGCGTCTTCGTACTCACCACGGACGAGGGGAGCAAGCGCTACATGGAGCAGTTCCTGCACGTCTCCGGCGAGCCCTCGTTCTGGGCGGCCTGCAAGCAGCCGCACCTGAAGCAGCTGACCGATGGGTCGGAGGGTTACGCGGTCTTTCGCGTGGAGACGTGATGCGCGTCGCGGTGCTGACGACGTCGTACCCACGCTTTCCGGCGGACGTCGCCGGGCGCTTCGTCGCCGACGCCGTTCAGCACGTTCGTGCGCGTGGCGTCGAGGTCGAGGTCGTCGGGCCCGAGCAATTCCGCCACTTCGGGATCGCCTACGGCCACGGCATCGTCGCCAACCTGCGCCGCCGACCGTGGCTGACGTTCCTGGTTCCGGCGCTGCTCGCGAGCTTCGTACGTGCGGCCCGGCGGGTGGAGGCCGACCTCTTGCACGCCCATTGGCTCTCGGCAGGCTGGGTCGCGGCGAAGACCGGCAAGCCGTACGTCGTCCAGGTCTGGGGGACGGACGTCGAGCTTGCACGTCGTGCGCCCTGGCTCGCAGATCGAGTGCTTCGGGGCGCACGGTCGGTGATTGCGGCCTCGACCGAGCTTGCCTCGGCTGCTCAGGAGCTCGGCGCGTCGGAGGTCCGCGTGATCCCGAGCGGAGTCGATCTGCCGGACGAGGTGGGCCAGGAGGCCGTCCCGCCGGAAGTTCTCTTCGCGGGTCGACTGTCTGCGGAGAAGGGAGTGCTCGAGCTCGTCGAGGCTGCGAGAGGGTTGAATCTCGTCGTTGCCGGAGACGGCCCGCTGCGGCGCGAGGTCCCGCAGGCCCGGGGTTTCGTGCCCCACGGGGAGCTGGACGCTCTCTACCGCCGGGCCGCCGTCGTGGCGTGCCCGTCGCGCCGGGAAGGCTTCGGCGTGGCGTGTCTCGAGGCGATGGCTCACGGGCGGCCCGTGGTCGCAACCGACGTCGGTGGCCTCCGGGATCTCGTCGTCGACCAGCAAACGGGCCTCGTCATTCGGCCGCGGGACCCCCTGGCCCTCCGCGCCGCACTGGATCGGCTGCTCGCCGACCGCGAGCTCCGCCGCCGCCTGGGGGCTGCCGGCCGGGAGCGCGCGCGGCGCGACTTCTCCTGGCAGGGCGTTACCGATGCCACCCTGGACGCCTACGCCGGGGCGGTAGGGACAATGGGCCGATGAAGCGAGCCCTGATCACCGGCATCGGCGGCCAGGACGGCTCGTATCTCGCCGAGCTCCTGCTCGAGCGCGGCTACGCCGTTGCCGGGGTGGTCCGGCCGGATGCGCCCCGGTACGAGAACCTCGAGCCGATCGCGGACCGCATCGAGCTGCTCGAAGCCGACCTGCTCGACGAGCCGTCGCTCGTGGCGGCGCTGGAGTCGGCGCGCCCTCACGAGGTGTACAACCTCGCGTCGCCGTCGTTCGTACCGGCCTCGTGGGATCGGCCGGTCGAGACCGCGCGTTTCGCGGCGGTCGGGGCAACGTCCCTGCTGGAGGCCATCCGCGCGACCGATTCCTCGATCCGCTTCTACCAGTCGTCCTCGAGCGAGATCTTCGGCGAGCCACGCGAGAGCCCGCAGACCGAGACGACACCGCCCGAGCCCGTGACACCGTACGGCGTCGCCAAGGCGTACGCACACTTCATCGTGCATTCGTATCGACGCCGCTACGGGCTCTACGCGTGCTCCGGGATCCTCTACAACCACGAGTCGCCGCGGCGCCCGCTCGACTTCCTGCCCCGCAAGGTTGCGCACGGAGCCGCCTCGATCTCGCTGGGCGTTCAGGACGAGGTCGTGCTCGGCGATCTGGATGCTCGTCGCGACTGGGGCTATGCCGGCGACTACGTGCGCGCCGTGTGGTTGATGCTGCAACAGGACGAACCCGGCGACTATGTCGTCTCCTCGGGCGAGAGCCACTCCGTGCGCGAGCTCGCCCAATGCGCCTTCGCGCACGTGGGACTGGACTGGCAGGAACACGTCCGTGTCGACCCTGCGCTGCAGCGCGGGCCCGCCGAGCTGCATCGGCTCGTGGGCGACCCGAGGAAGGCTCGCGACAAGCTGGGCTGGGAACCCCAGCTGGACTTCACGAAGCTCGTCCACCTGCTGGTCGACGCGGACGTTGCGCGCTTACGCGCAACCGCCGGCGCCGTGACGCGCGGCAACTAGCGCGTCCGACCAGAGCCCGACTCCTCCGATCGACGTGGCGTAGTCCCCGAGCAGGTCCCGGAAGAGCCTGTCCATCTCTCGGCCGCCCACTTGCATCGGGCCCACGATCACGGTTCGAACGCCCAGGCGCGCGAGCGTGCACCGCATTTCGCTCCGCTCGGAGTTCGTCAGGGGCTCGACGCTCTCGCCGTTCTGGATCCGCGCCATGCGGCGGAAGAGAGTCGAATTCCGGCTCGACGGGTCGAACGGACTGCTGCGATTGATCACGTACCCCTCGGGCATGCGAAAGCGCAGGTCGGCGGCTTCCTGCCACAGCATCGGCCGAGTCGTTCCGCCCGAGACTCCTGCGAACGGCGCCACGAGGGTGACGCTTCCATCCCCGAGCTCGTGCGCGCCGGACTCGAAGAACGGCGGGGATGCGCTCGCGGTCGACGGATAGGGCAGGTTCGGGACCAGTGGGACGAAGACGGCCGCGAGGATCGCAACGAGTCCCAAGCGCGGTAGCCGGATGCGATCGACGAAGACGGCGAGCAGCAACCCGAGCAGCAAGAACAGGAACAGCGCGAGCCGCGCCGGCAAGATGTTCTCGAGGACCGGGAATCGCTGCGGGATCACCCAGGGCAGCCGCACCGCGCCGAACGTGTGCCCGGCGACGTGCAGCCGCGGCCCGAGCGAGAGGAGCACGACGATTGCGCCGAGGAGAGCTGCGAAGCGCACGAGCCGGTCGCGCCGCCAGCGCGCCACGACGAACGCGACGAGGAACAGGAGCGGAATCCCCACGTAGCCGTCGATCTCGCTCTGTCCCGTGAACTTTGCGCCCAGGTGGTTCGCGGAATGGAACGTCACCTCCTGGCGATGCGTCGGGACGACGAACTCCAACGCGTCCAGCACGTGGAAGCCGGTCGGCTGGATCGGCCCGGAAACGCGGTTCGGCCCGGTGAACTGAACGCTCAGTGGATACGCGGCGATTCCGACCGCCACGACGGCAGCGAGCGCGAGGGCGCGCGCAGCGTAGGGAAGGCGTGACCGCAACTCGGCTCGATGCAGCAGGGCGAGCAAGGCAACTCCGAGGACGGCGACGAGCGCGGTTGCAGCGGCCAGCTCCTCGCCGGTCAGCACCTGTAACCCCGTCGCGACGCCGAGCAGCGCGCCCGCGATGACGACACGGCCTCGTTGTCGCACGAGGATCTCGTCGAGGAGAAGCAGGACGAGGGGAGGAAAGAGCGCGATCGTCAGATGCGGGTGATTGAACGCCTGGCCGAACATGAACGAGCTGAAGCCGTAGAGCAGACCTCCCACTGCAGCCGCTTCGCGGCGCGCGTAGCGGCGAAAGGCGAAGTACGCGCACCAGCCGGAAAGCGCAAGCGCAACAGTCGAGAGCACGTTGTAGGAAAAGACCGTCCCGAAGAGCAACGTGATCGGGCTGAGCACGAAGGCAGGGAAGAGAATCGACGTGTTCCACATCAGGTTGAACCCGTCGGGGTAGTTCAGGTAGTTGCTCGTGAAGGGGTCGTGTCCGTGCGCGAGTGCGAACGGCAGCCAGCGCAGGCTCCAGATGAAGAGGATCGGATCGAAGCCGTAGCCGACCCAGCGTCCGGTCGGAGCCCGCCACGCCGTCCAGAACGCCGCCGCGGCGAGCGCCAGGTACGCCGCGAGCACGGCGCCGGAGAAGGAGACGAGGCGGCGCATGGGTCAGTAGCATGGCCGAGGTGAACGGGGCGGGCACGCGGCAACTGACGATCGACGGCGTGACGGTTGACGACGCCGCCGACTGCTACGTGATCGCCGAGATCGGACACAACCACCAGGGCGAGGTCGAGCAGGCCAAGCAGCTGATCGCGGCGGCCAAGGAGTGCGGGGTCGACGCGGTCAAGCTCCAGAAGCGCGCCAACCGCTCGCTCTACACGCAGGAGTTCTACAACCAGCCGTATGACAACGAGTTCAGCTTCGGGCGCACCTACGGCGAGCACCGCGAGGCGCTCGAGCTCTCGCCCGACGAGTATGCGGAGCTCCAGGACTATGCGCGCGAGGTCGGGATCGCGTTCTTCGCAACGGCATTCGACTTCGAGAGCGCCGACTTCCTCGGGGAGCTGGACGTGCCCGCCTTCAAGATGGCATCGGGGGACCTCCGCAACACGCCGCTGCTTCGTCACGTTGCCGCGTTCGGGAAGCCGATGATCATCTCGACGGGCGGGGCCGAGCTGTCAGATGTCGAGCGGGCGGTCGACGCAGTCCTGCCGACCAACGAACAGTTGTGCATCCTGCAGTGCACCGCTGCCTATCCGGCGGACACCGACGACCTCAACCTCGGGGTGATCACGACGTTGCGCGAGCGGTACCCGGGGCTCGTCATCGGTCTGTCGGACCATCAGAACGGGATCGCGATGGCGCTGGTCGCCTACATGCTCGGCGCGCGCGTGATCGAGAAGCACTTCACGCTCAACCATGCGGCGAAAGGCACCGATCATGCGTTCTCGCTGATGCCCGAGGGCATGCGCAAGCTCGTGCGTGACCTGCAGCGCGTTCCCGGAGCGCTCGGGGACGGTGTCAAGCGGTCGCTGCCGGTCGAAGAGCAACCGATCCGGAAGATGGGCAAGAAGCTCGTTGCCGCGCGCGAGCTCGATCAGGGCCACGTCTTGACCCCCGACGACCTGGCGATCAGGTCGCCTGCCGACGGCGGCCTGCCTCCTTACGAGCTCGACCGGCTCGTCGGGCGGCGGCTGCGCCGTTCGGTCGCCTTCGAGGACTTCGTCACCTTCGATGACGTCGAGCCGGCGGCGGAGCCGCCCGTCCGCGCGCAGCGCGGACCGGGGCAGGGGGTCCGGGGGAACCGGGAGGTTCCCCCGGCGGACGGTCCCACCGGAGCAGGAGCGCACGCGGCCACGCAGCCGTGACCGAGCTGCGCCCGTTGCTCGAGCGGGTCCGGCTCGTGGTTTTCGACTTCGACGGCGTCTTCACCGACAACCGGGTCTGGGTGAACGAGCATGGTGAGGAGGCGCTTGCCTTCTCGCGCAGCGACGGGCTCGGCCTGCGCCGTCTCGACGAGGTGGGCGTGCGCTACCTGATTCTCTCGATGGAGTCGAACCCGATCGTCGGAGCTCGCGCGCAGAAGCTTCGGGCGAAATGCGTGCAGGGAATCGCCGACAAGCTGGCTGTCCTGCGCGAGCACACCGCGGTCGCGGGCATCTCCCTCGAGGAGACCGCGTACCTCGGCAACGACGTCAACGATGCAGAGTGTTTGCGCGCGGTCGGCGTTCCCGTGGTTCCGGCCGATGCGTGGCCCGAGATCATGCCGCTTGCGCGCTGGGTCCTTTCGAGGGCCGGAGGGAGCGGCTGCGTCCGCGAGTTCTGCGACGGCGTGTGGGAAGCTCAGCGCGCGTGACGGATCTGTTCTCGCTCGAGGATCGTGTGGCGGTCGTGACCGGCGGCGCCGGCCAGCTCGGTTCCGAGATCGTGCGCGGTCTCGAGGAACGAGGCGCTCACGTTGCGGTGTTCGACATCGCAGCCGATCGCTTTCGGGTCGACGTGACGGATCGCAGCGCGATTGCACGCGCGACGGAGGAGGTCGCACAGGAGTGGGGCGTCCCGCACGTGCTGGTCAACGCCGCGGCCCTCGATTCGCCGCCGGACGCTCCAGCGGAGGAGGTCGGACCCTTCGAGTCCTATCCGGAGCGCTCGTTCGACCAGGTCATGGACGTGAACGTGAAGGGCACGTTCCTCTCGAGCCAGGTCGTCGGCGCACGGATGGCGGCGGAGGGGCGTGGCTCGATCGTCAACGTCTCGTCGATCTACGGGATGCTCTCGCCCGTTCAGAGCCTCTACGAGTTCCGCCGAGGCGGGGGTGAGGAGTTCTTCAAGCCCGTCGCGTACTCGGTCTCGAAGTCGGCGCTCTACAACCTCACTCGCTACCTCGCGACGTACTGGGCGAAGAGCGGGGTTCGCGTGAACACCCTCACGCTCGCGGGCGTCTGGAACGACCAACCGGAGGAGTTCATCGAGGCGTATGCGATGCGGATGCCGATTGGCCGCATGGCCGATGCCCGCGAGGTGGTCGGCCCGATTGTCTTTCTTGCGTCCGACGCGTCGTCCTATGTGACCGGGGCCAATCTCGTCGTCGACGGAGGGTGGTCTGCGTGGTGACCCCGCGTCCGCGACGCGTGACTCTCGTGGCCGACCAGGCCCTCGGCTACCACAGAACCGGCGGCCTCGGGACCGCGACCACGTTCCTCGCGCTGGCGCTCGGACGCATCGGGCACGACGTCGAAATTCTCTACCTGGGGGACATTCCAGCCACTCCCGTCGACGCGGAGTGGGCCGAGTTGTACGAAGGCGCGCGCGTGCGGATCCGACCGCTGGAACCAGTCCAGACAGCGGTCGAGCCGCCGTACTTCGCGCGGATGCGCGCGATCGAGTTGACCTTGCGTGCGGACCCGCCGGACGTCGTGATCGTGCAGGACCTGGGCGCGCCGGGGTATTCGGCGCTGCGGCTGCGCCGGCTCGGCCTCGCCTTCCAGAACACGCTGTTCGTCGTGTACTGCCACGGCTCCCGGCAATGGATCACGAACATGTCGCGAAAGGTGCGCGTGCTCCCGGGAGCGCTCGCGGTCAGCCGTCTCGAGCAGGCCGCGGTCGAAGTGGCGGACGTCGTGGTGAGTCCCAGCGCCTACATGGTCGACTGGATGCGGGAACAGGGCTGGCGCCTGCCGGAGCAGACTCTCGTCATCCCGCTGATCACCCGGTCGGGCGCGACCGGCGAGGCCCCACCGCAGCCGCAGACCCGAACGAACGGCAAGGTCGAGCGGCTGGCGTTCTTCGGCCGTCTCGAAGAGCGCAAGGGCGTGCGGCCGTTCGTGGCAGGCCTGAATGCCGTCGCTCCGGAGCTGCTCGAAGGCGTCGAGCTCGAGTTTCTCGGCCGGTCCACGAAGGGATTCGAGCCCGAGCGCGTCGAGGCGCTGCTCTCCGAGACGACGAGGCGGGCGCTTCGCGGCGTCTCGTTCGAGACGGACCTCGACCAGCACGACGCGCTCGCACGACTCAGCCGCCCCGGGACGGTCGCAGTCATGCCATCGCTCGAGGACAATTCGCCCGCTGCGGTGTACGAGTGCCTGGAGCGCAGCATTCCGTTCATCGCCAGCGCTCTGGGCGGTGCGAGCGAGCTGGTCTCGGCGGAGGATCGAAGGCGCGTCCTCTTCGAGCCGACAGCCGAGGGCGTTGCCGGAGCTCTCGAGCGTGCGCTGGCCGGAGGAGACGGCCTTC
>VAWR01000099.1 GCA_005885245.1 Actinomycetota bacterium
CATCCCCTCGAGCAGGTGCTTGTCGGGGTCGATCCCCCCTGTCGCGTGCTGGTGACAGTGCTCGTGCAGCACCGCCTTCCGCCTGAGTGGCGGCGGCTGGTAGCCCTCTTGCTGCAAAAACTCCGCCAGGTGGTAGGTCTGCTGCGCGAGCCGCTTCGCGTCCTCGTCGTTCGGCCGCATCTTGCGCAGCTCGTCCTTGAAGACGGCGACACAACTCGGCTCCGCGCCGACCACCGGCGTTCCCGCCCTGAGCTCTTCGCGCAAGGCCTCGAGCACGCGCTCGAGGTAGCGTGCCGCGAGGTCGAGCATCCCGTAGTCGTAAAGCGGACGGCCGCAGCAGAGATGACCGTGCGGCACCACGACGCGAAAGCCGGCGTCCTCGAGCGCCTCCACCGACGCCACTCCCACGTCTGTGTGGAAGTGGTTCGTGAACGTGTCCGGCCACAGGATCACCTTGCGACCGGCCGGGTTGTGCGTGCCGCGGCGGGCGTACCAGTCGCGGAGTGTCAGCGGCGCGAACTCCGGCAGCTGCCGGTCGGGGTGGGCACCCGCAACGCGCTTGGCGACGGGAGCGAGAAGGTTCGCCACCGCCGGCGCCTTCGACGCGAGCCGCGCGGCCTGGTCGATGAGCCCGAACGCGTAGGCGTGACGCGGCCGCAAGCGTCCCTCATAGTGATGCGAGAGGAACTCCGCCTTCAGCGTCGGCATGTCGACGCTGACGGGACAGTCCTTGGTGCAGCCCTTGCACGACAGGCAGAGATCGAGCGCCTCGAGCACCTCGTCGGAGCGCCACAGCTCGAGCTCCTCCCCGTTCACCATCTCCCAGAGCATCCGTGCGCGCCCGCGCGTCGCGTGCTTCTCCTCGCGCGTGACCATGTAGCTCGGGCACATGACGCCCCCGCTCGTGTGCCGACAGTTGCCGATGCCGACGCAGCGGAGTGCGGCGTGCTCGAAGCTGCCGTGGTCCTTCTCGAACGCGAAGTGGGTCTTCAACCTCGGCGGCGCGTAGTTCGGCCCGAGCCGCAGGTTGTCCGTGATCCGGTACGCGTCGACGACCTTGCCCGGATTCATCTTCCAGTCGGGATCCCAGATCGACTTGAACTCGCGGAACGCGTCGATCAGCTCGGGCCCGAACATCTTCGGCAGCAGCTCCGCGCGCGACTCGCCGTCGCCATGTTCGCCCGACAAGGAGCCGCCGAGCTCCAGCACGAGGTCGGACGCCTCGTCGAGGAACGACCGGTACTGCTTGATTCCCGGCTCGCTCTTCAGGTCGAAGTTCCAGCGCGCGTGGACGCAGCCCTGGCCGTAATGGCCATAGAGCGCGCTGTCGTACTGGTACTTGCCCGCGAGCTTGCGCAGGCGGCGCAGGTACTCGCCGAGCCGTTCCGGCGGAACGGCGGAGTCCTCCCAGCCCTCGTACGTGTCGGGCTTGCCGGGAATGAAAGCAGTGGCCCCGAGCCCCGCTTCGCGCACCTTCCAGACGTGCTCCGCCTGCTCGGGATCGTCGAAGAGCTTGACGCCCTCGGGCGGGTTGGAGCTTCTCTTGAGCTCGCGGACGAGGTCGTGCGCCTTGCCGTCGGCCTCGTCCTTGTCGTCGCCTCCGAACTCGATCACGAGCCAGCCGCGACCCTCTGGCATCAGTTCGATGTCCTGGGGGTGAAGGCCGACGGCCTTCATGTCCTCGACGAGTACGTGATCGACACCCTCGAGTCCTGTCGGCCTGTGCTCGAGCACGGTCATGACGTGGTCGGCCGCCTCGAACTCGCTGTCCCAACCGAGCACGAGCAGCGAGCGGTGCCTGGGGCTCGGGATGAGGTGCACCGTCGCCTCGAGGATCGTCACGCACGTTCCTTCCGTGCCGGTGAGGGCGGCGGCGATGTCGAAGCCGTGCTCCGGCAGCAGGTCGTCGAGGTTGTAGCCGGACACGCGGCGCGGGATGTCCGGATAACGCTCGCGGACGAGCGCGCCGTAGCGGTCTCGCAAGTCCGTGAGCCTTCGGTCGATCTCCTCGTCGCCGGAGGTGCCTTGGCCGACGCGAAGGCGGCGCCCGTCGTACAGGAGCACGTCCAGCTCGTAGACGTTGTGCGACGTGCGCGGACCCGGGCCGTCGAACTGCGCCATGACCGAGCGGACGCCGCAGGAGTTGTTCCCGATCATCCCACCGAACGTGCAGTGGTCGTGCGTTGAGGGGTCCGGCCCGAAGGTGAGCTGGTACTGCTGTTCGGCCGGCTCGCGCAGGTGGTCGAGGATCAGCCCCGGCTGGACTCGTGCGAGCTTGGCGGTCGGATCGATCTCGAGCGCCTGGTTCAGGTACTTCGAGAAGTCGAGGACGACGGCGACGTTGCAACACTGGCCGGCGAGGCTCGTGCCGCCGCCGCGCGGCAGCAGCGGCGCCCGGTGCTCGCGGCAGACCCGCACCGTCTCGATCGGAATGACGACACCGATCGGGAGCATTCGGTAGTTCGAGCCGCCGGTCGAATAGAGCGCGCGGTCGCCGGCGGTGAAGCGGATCTCGGCCTCCGTCGAGCGGCGCAGGTCGTGCTGGAGTGAGCGGACGTCCACCTCCTCGGTCGCGACGGGAGGCGTCGCCGTCCGCGGATCGGGCTTCGTCGGGACCTTCACGCCTTCAATTCGAGGCCGTGGCCGGGTCGCGAGCGATCCGGTCTGAGGGCGCCGCTTACGGGTTCGAGCACACCGTCGAACAAGATCTGCTCCACGCGCACGTGGTCGTGGAAGTACTCGAGGTGGCGGAAGTGCGGCACGGCGCAACAGACGTGAGCGCTGACCTGAGGCGCGCAGTGCGCGGACACCTGGAGGCCATGCTGCTCCGCAAGCGCCGCCGCGTGGAGGAAGCCGGTGTAGCCGCCGCAGCGCGTGACGTCGATCTGCAGGCAGTCGACGGCGTCGGCCTCCAGCAGGTTGCGGAAGTCGGCGGGGACGTATGCATACTCGCCCGCAGCCACATCGATCGGCGAGCTTTCGCGCACGTGACGCAACCCGGCGAGGTCGGCCGAGCTGACGGGCTCCTCGAACCAGTTCGCGCTCCACTCGTCCGCGTACCTCTGGGCCCAAGCGACCGCGTCGTCGCGGTCAAACGCGCCGTTCGCGTCGACGAACAGCTCCGTGTCCTCTCCGATCGCCACACGCGCGGCGTCAAGCCGGGCGGGATCGTCGTCCGGCGAACGGCCGACCTTGATCTTCACGCGCGGAATTCCCTGCGCAACCCAGCCCGCGAGCTGGTCTGCGAGCCGCTCGAGCGAATACGAGGTGAAGCCGCCGCTGCCATAGATCGCAGCGTCGTCCCGCACACCGCCGAGCACGTCGACGAGCGGCTGCTCCAGCAGGCGAGCCTTCAGGTCCCAAAGGGCGATGTCCACCGCGGACAGCGCCATGAAGCCCATGCCCGGCCGCCCGACGTTCCGTAGCGATGCCCCCAGTTCGTGCCAGGCACGGGACAGGTCCCGCTCCAGGTCGAGGCCGCGGACGGCAGGCGCAAGCTTGTCTTCGATCAGCCGCGCCGCGGCGTCGTGGGTGTACGTGTAGCCGAGCCCGACAGCGTTGCCGGCATGCACGCGGACGACGACGATCGTCGTCGAGTCCCATTCCAGCGTCGCGTCGGATTCGGGCTCGTCCGTCGGGATCGTGTGCGCTGAGACCTCGAGCTTCTCGACCGTCGTGCCGGTGGCGACGCTCACGATCAGCGCCCGGGCAGAAACTCGAGGATCTTCTCCTTGAATGCCTGTGTGACGACACCGCGCCCCTCTGGATCGCCCTTGCGGAGCGCCTTGACCAGCGCACGCGCCTGGTCGGCGCGGATATGCGGCGGCAGCGGCGGCACGTTCGGGTCGCAGACGGCGTCGATCACGAACGGACGGTCCGCCTCGAAGGCCTGCCGCCACGCGTCACCGATGTCCTCGGGTTGCTCGACGCGCACACCAGCGAGTCCGATCAGCTCGGCGAATTCCCCGTAGCGGACATCCGGGATGCGCTGCGTCATCGGGTTCATTGGATCGCCCTGCAGCGCGCGCTGCTCCCACGTCACCTGATTGAGATCTCGGTTGTTCAGCACGAGCACGACGAGCCGCGGATCGGCCCACTGCTTGTAGTACTTCTTGGCAGTGATCAGCTCTGCCATGCCGTTCATCTGCATCGCGCCGTCGCCGACGAGCGCGACCGCGGGACGATTCGGATGGCAGAACTTCGCGGCGATGGCGTACGGCACGCCGGGTCCCATCGTCGCCAGCGTTCCCGAGAGCGACGCCATGTGGCCGGGCCCGAGCCGCAGGTCGCGCGCGAACCAGTTCGCTGCCGAGCCCGAGTCGGCGCTCAAGATCGCGTTGTCCGGGAGGTGGTCGTTCAGCTCCCAGAAGAGGCGCTGCGGGTTGATCGGGTCAGCGTCCTGCAGCGCGCGCTCTTCCAGGAGGCGCCACCATTCTTGAATCTCCTCTTCGAGGTGCTCGCGCCACGAACGGTCCCCCTTGCGCTCGAGCAGCGGGTTGAGCTCCTTCAGCGTCTCTTTGGCGTCCCCGACCAGGGCGCACTCCATCGGATAGCGAATCGACAGCATGCGGCCGTCGATGTCGATCTGCACCCCGCGCGCCTGGCCCGGCTTCGGAAGCCACTCGGTGTACGGAAAGCTCGACCCGACCATGAGCAGCGTGTCGCACTCGTTCATCAGCGTCCAGCTCGGTTTCGTGCCGAGCAGACCGATCGAGCCCGTGACGAACGGGAGGTCGTCAGGGAGAACCGTTCGGCCGAGCAGCGCCTTCGCAACCCCTGCGCCGAGCGTCTCGGCAGTCTCGATCACCTCGTCACGCGCCCCGAGCGCACCCTGCCCGACGAGCATCGCGACCTTCTGTCCGGCGTTGAGGATCCCGGCCGCGCGCTCCAGCTGACCGCGGGTCGGCACGACGCGGGGACGCTCGTACCCGGGCGCCGAGACGACCGCTCCGTGCTCCCGGGGCGGCTCTTCCTTCGCCGGCTCTTCCGCCAGATCGTTGGGGACGATGAGCGCCGTCACGGTGCGCTGGTCGAGCGCGATGCGATGCGCGCGGTCGATGAGGTGCCGGATCTGCGTCGGCTCCACCGCCATCTCCACGTACTCGTGCGCGACGTCCTTGAAGAGCGTGACGAGGTCGACCTCCTGCTGATAGCTCCCGCCGAGGCCCATGCGCGCCTGCTGGCCGACGATCGCGAGGACCGGTTGATGGTCGAGTTTGGCGTCGTAGAGACCGTTCAGGAGGTGGATCGCGCCCGGCCCGGAAGTCGCGAGGCAGACGCCGACCTCGCCGGTCCATTTCGCGTGCGCGCAGGCCATGAACGCCGCCTGCTCTTCGTGCCGCACCTGCACGAACTCGAGTGCATCCTTGTGCCGCTCGAGCGCGCCGATGATGGCATTGATGCCGTCCCCCGGGTAGCCGTAGATGCGTTTGACGCCGTTCTCGGCGAGACGCTCGAGGAGGAAGTCGGCAGTCTGCTTGCCCACAGGAAGTGGGTAGCCGCCCTTCGGCCGGCTGAAACCCAGAAGCCGGTTAAGCGCGCAGAACGGCCCTGCGCGGGCCGGCCAGGAAACCGGCCTCGAGGAGCAGCGGCATGATCTCCGTCTCGCCGACCGGCTCGCCGTCGAAGCGCTCGACCGCCAGACGTTTCTTCCCGCCGCCGTGCTTCACCTGCTCGACGAGCGCGGCGAGAGCGACTCGAAGCCAGCCTTCCTCCGGATCGCGCAGCGGGACGAGCGAACGGCCGCCACGCTCCACGAAGAGCGCCGGCTCACCGCCGAGCAGAACGACCTGCGCGCCGGCGACACGCGCGGCGCGGGCACCCGCGCGTTTCGGCCAGGGCAGCGCGGCGCCATAGGGTTGCGCCGGATCCGCCGCCGGCAAGACGAGTGGCTCCGGCTCTTCGTCCTCCCGCGGCCGGAGCTCGCGGAGCCGTTCCACCGCGCCAGGCACTGCGAACTGGGCGCCGCCAAGCCCCTCGACGAAGTAACCGCGGCGGCAAACGCCCAGCGTCTCGAGTGCGCGCAGCTCGCCGTACACCGCGCCGTAGCCGCCGGGAACTCCTTCACCCCGCACGCCGTCGCGGGTGACAATGCCCTGGCGTTCGAGCAGGAGCTCCGCAAGTGCTCTCGGATCGGGGCGGCCGGGGAACAACCGGTCCGTCAGCGACCAGCGTCCCTGCGTCGCCGTGATCCCGGCCGAACGCTGGCGAGAGAACCGGCGCGGCCGACCCCGCTGCTGACGCGGTGCCTGGTAGCGGCGCCCGGCACGCAACGGCGTCCACGCATCGTTCGTGACCTCACCCGCCCAGACGAGATCCCAGAGCGCCGGCAGCGCCACCTCGGGCTCGATCCCGGTCGCGCCGACGAGGTCGTACCAGAACTCCGCGCTGCGACCGAGCGCTTCGCGGATCCGCTCGTGCGCTTCCTCCTCGGCCCGCGGCGCCGCGGCCGGACGGCCGAGCGCCGGCGCATCCTCCCGGAAGTACACCGCGACACGATCCAGCCCGGCGCCGATCCACACCACTTCCCCGGACGCGCAGAGCTGGTCGAGCTGGCCGGGGTTGAAGCCCGGCACACGCCGCGGGAGCACATCCGACTCCCAGAGCGAGACGGGGAGTGAGAGTCCTTGCAGCGGAACGAGGGCCTCACGCAACGTGGCACGTCGGTCGATGCCGTGCCAATGCGGCAGGAAGCGGCCGAACGCGGCCCGTTCCGCCGGCTCGACCTCCTTGCGCAGTGCGGCGAGTGACGCCCGCCGCAGCCGTCGCAACACGTCGGGATCGCACCACTCGCGCTCGGTTCCCCCGGGGCGGAGCTCGCCGCGGACGAGTTTCTCCTGGCGCTCGAGCTTGTGCAGCACCGGCTCGACGTCCCGGCCGAATCGTTCGCTCGCCTGCCCGGTCGTGAACGGCCCGCGCCCGCGCGCGTAACGCAGCACGAGCTCTTCGAACGACTCGGGCCCGCCCTCGAGGAATACCTCCGGCAGGCCGCCCGGAGGCATCACGCCGAGCGCGTCGCGATAACGCCCTGCATCCTCCGCGGCGATCAGCCGCTGCTCGCCGGCAAGGCGCACGAGCAACGCGCGACGCTCGCGCAGGAGCGTCTGCGCAAAGCCCTCGTCGTACTCGCCTTCACGCAGATCGCCCCGCAAGCGCAGCTGGTCGTGGAGGTGGTCCGCGTTTCGCGGCGAGCCGCGCAGTTGCGCCTCGACGTCTTCGACCGCGCCTGCGTCGAGCAGGTCGCGGAGCTCCTCTTGCCCGAGCAGCTCGCGTAGGAGATCCCGGTCGAGTGACAGCGCCTGCGCCCGCCGCTCGGCGGGCGGCGTGTCGTCTTCGTACATGTAGGTCGCGATGTAGTCGAAGAGCAGCGACGCCGAGTACGGCGACGCCGACGCGGTCTCGACGTCGACGAGATCCAACTCGCGCGTGCGCAGTCCGGTGAGCAAACGCTTCAACGACGGCAGGTCGAACACGTCCTGCAGGCACTCGCGATAGGTCTCGAGGATCACGGGGAACGAGCCGTAACGGCGCGCGACCTGCAACAGGCCTTGAGCCTTGAGGCGCTGTTGCCACAACGGCGTGCGCTGATCCGGCCGACGCCGCGGGATCAAGAGCGCACGCGCGGCGTTCTCCCGGAAGCGCGCGCCGAAGAGAGCGCTCTGTCCCACCTCCTGCACGACGAGCTCTTCGATGTCCTCGGGCGGGATGACGATGTCGTCAGTCGGCGGCGGCGCGTCGGCATCGGGCAGGTGCAGTGCGATGCCGTCGTCGGACCAAATGGACTGCACCTCGATCCCGAGCGACTCGCGCAACCGAGCGGCCAGCGCAAGCGCCCACGGCGCGTGAACGCGCGCGCCGAAGGGCGTCAGGATGCAGAGCCGCCAGTCGCCGATCTCGTCGCGGAAGCGTTCGACCACGACGGTGCGGTCCGACGGAACCGCGCCGGTCGCCGCGGCCTGCTCGTTGAGGAACGTCAGCAGGTTGCCCGCTGCGCGCTCGTCGAGCCGATGCTCGTCGGTCAGCCGCGCGACCGCGAGTTTGTGGCTCAGAGCCACTAACTCCCGCGAGGTCCTGCCGATCGCCTGGCCGAGCTCGAACGGCCGGCCGACGCCTTCCCCCTTCCAGAACGGCACGGCGCCGGGCACCCCCGGTGCCGGCGAGACGAGGACGCGGTCGCGCGTGATCTCCTCGATCCGCCACGTCGAGGCGCCGAGCAGGAACGTCTGGCCCGCGCGCGCTTCGTAGACCATCTCCTCGTCCAGCTCACCGACGCGGCCGCCGCCGTCGACCAGATGCACGCCGAAGAGCCCGCGATCCGGAATCGTCCCCGCGTTCGTGACTGCGAGTCGGCGCACCCCGCTGCGCCCGCGGATGACACCGGCGCTGCGATCCCAGACGATGCGCGGCCGCAGCTCGGCGAACTCATCGGACGGGTAACGGCCGGCGAGCATGTCCAGCACGTTCTCGAGCTGCGCGCGAGAGAGATCGGCGAAGGGATACGCGCGACCTACGAGCTCGTGCAGCTCGTCCACGGCGATCTCCTCCTCGGCGGCGATCGCGACGACTTGCTGCGCGAGCACGTCGAGCGGATTGCGCGGAATGACCGTCTCCTCGATTTCGCCTGCGAGCATCCGCTTGACGACGACTGCGGACTCGAGCAGGTCGGCCCGGAACTTGGGGAAGATGCGGCCCTTCGACACGGCGCCGAGCTCGTGGCCCGCCCGCCCGACGCGCTGCAGACCGCGGGCGACCGACTTCGGCGACTCGACCTGGATGACGAGGTCGACCGCGCCCATGTCGATGCCGAGCTCGAGCGACGACGTCGCGACGAGGCACGGGATCTTCCCGGCCTTCAGCAGCTCCTCGATCTCGACGCGCTGCTCGCGGGCGATCGAGCCGTGATGGGCTCGCGCGATCTCTTTCGCAGCTAGTTCGTTGAGGCGGATGGCCAGCCGCTCGGCGAGGCGGCGGTTGTTGACGAAGACGATCGTCGAGCGGTGCGCCTCGACGAGCTCGAGGATCTTCGGATAGATCGACGGCCAGATCGAGCTCTGGGACCCCTCGGCGCCAACACCTTGTGGATCCGCACCCGGCTCGCGCATGTCCTCGACCGGCACGACGACCTCGAGGTCGAGCTCCTTCGCAACGCCGGCGTCCACGAGCTGGATGTCGCGCGCTCCGGAGACGAAGCGGCCGATCTCCTCCATGGGGCGTTGCGTCGCAGACAGGCCGATGCGCTGGAACGGCTCGTCGACGAGTCGCTCCAGCCGCTCGACCGACAGCGCCAGGTGGGCGCCTCGCTTCGTGCCGGCCACGGCATGGACCTCGTCGAGAATCAGCGTGCGGACGCCTCTCAGGTTCTCGCGCGCACGCGAGGTGAGCAGGAGGTAGAGCGACTCCGGAGTCGTGATCAGAATGTCCGGCGGGTTGCGCAGCATCGCGGCGCGTTCTTTCTGCGGCGTATCCCCGGTGCGGACGCCGATCCGGAGCTCCGAGTGCAGGCCGGCAATCGGGCCGCGGAGGTTCCGCTCGATGTCGTAGTTCAGCGCCTTCAGCGGCGAAACGTAGATCAGCCGCAACCCCTGCCCCGGCTCGGTGTTGAGCTTGTCGATCCCGTAGAGAAAGGCCGCCAGGGTCTTGCCGGAGCCGGTCGGGGCCTGGATCAGCGTGTGCTGCCCGCTTGCGATCGCCGGCCAGCCCAGCGTCTGAGCCGGGGTCGGGCCGCCGAACGCCTGCTCGAACCAGGCGCGGGTCTCTGGGCTGAAGGCGGAGAGGGGGTCCACCCCTCCAGCCTAGTCCGCCTCTACTTGCCTCCGTAGACGAAATAGAGCGTCAGGGCGATCGCGAGCAGGATCGCGAAAATCACGCTCAGGAACAGCGTGATGCCCGTGAGCGCAATCAGCGGCGTGCGCGGGCTGCGCCCCTCTTCAGCTTCGCGTTCGAGCGCCTTCGCGGTCTCGACCGGGTGCTCGACCGCATGGACCACGTCCTTCGCCTTATCGACAGGATGCACCATGTGATCTATCTACCCACCGGGGTGATTGCCTACGCACGTGTCTCCCTCGCGCGAACACGAACCCGACCGATCTAGACTTCGAGCCGTGGCCGACGCGCTGCACTTCACGGGGAACGAGCAGGCAGATGCGCTGCTCGCGCAGGAGCCGCTCGCGCTGCTGATCGGGTTCGCGCTCGACCAGCAAGTGCCGGTGCAAACCGCCTTCTCGGGGCCGCTGAAGTTGAAGCAACGGTTCGGGACGCTCGACGCGCACGAGATCGCAACCGCGGACCCGGCGAAGCTCGAGCAGCACTTTCGAGAGAAGCCTGCGATCCATCGCTTCCCCGGCTCGATGGCGAAGCGGGTGCAGGAGCTCGCCGCCGTGGTCGAGGATGAGTACGGAGGCAACGCCGAACGCGTCTGGACGGACGCGACCGACGGCGCCGACCTACGGCGACGACTGGAGTCGCTGCCCGGGTTCGGGAAGATGAAGGTCACTTCACTCGGCGCGGTGCTCGCGAAGCGCTTCGACGTCGCGGCCGCACAGGAGCTCGTCCCGAACCACCCAACGCTGGGAGACGTCGACTCGCCGCAGGCGCTCGAGGACTATCAGGCGAAGAAGCGCGCGCACAAAGCTGAGATGCGCGCGAGGCGGCAGCGCTAAGCGGTACGTCAGGTGTCGCGGCGTACGAGCAACACCGCGGCGATTGCGAGCGTCAGCGCGCAATAGCCGACAAAGAGCAAGCCGCCCGGCCACGGTGCGAGGCTATGCGCGCCATGTGTGAGCGAAAAGATCTGGCGCCCGGCTTCACTCGGGAGGTACTGGCTGATCGCGTTGTTCCAGCTCGTCGGCAGGATGTTCATCAGCGGCGGAATGACGAAGAAGATCGCCGCGAAGGTTGCGATTCCTCCCGCGGTGTTGCGGACGATCGCTCCAATTCCCAGGGCGAAGATCCCGACGAGCATCAAGTAGATCGCTCCGCCGATCACCGACCGCGCGACTCCCGGATGCGAGAACGAGATCTGGAGAAGGTCATGCCTGGAGAGAATCGCCTGGCTCGCGAAGAAGGCGATCAGGACGGGCGGGAGCATGAGGAGGAACGAGACGACGCCGAAGACGACGGTCTTCGCCCACAACACTGGCAGTCGTTTCGGGACGGCGGTGAAGCTCGCCCGGATCATCCCGGTCGAGTACTCGCCGGTGATCACGAGCACACCGAGGACTGCGATCGCGAGCTGAGAGACGTTGACGCCCGCGAGCGCGATGTCGAGCGGGTGTCGGTCGGCCCGTTCGTGAGCGCTCATCGTCCCCCAATGGGAAGAGGTCACGGCCGCGAAAAGGACGGGGAACGCGATCGTCAACAGGATGCCGGCGAACAGCGACCATCTCGTGGAGCGCAGCGAGTGCAGCTTCGTCCACTCCGAAAGGACGACCCGGAACTGGGTAACGCGGCCGGTGTGAGCGGCTCGCGGGAGGCGCTGGATGCTGGCCAGGGTGCTCACGCCACAGCCTCCTCGGGCTCGAGCTCGGCAGCCTTGAACTCGATCTCCTCCCGGGTGAGATCCATGAACGCCTCTTCGAGCGATGCCTGCTGCGGTGTCAACTCGTGCAGGGCGATCCCGTTCGCCGCGGCGACGTCGCCGATCTGCACCGCGGTGAGCCCATGGACCTCGAGATATCCGGGCTCGAGAGCCTCGACGGTGACGTCCGGCGCGACGAGCAGCCGACTCAGCTCGGCCGCTTGCGGCGAGCGAAGACGGACGACGTTTCCGGACGCCGCGCTCAGGAATTCCGACGTGCTCGTATCCGCGATCTTCCTGCCGCGCCCGATCACGATCAGGTGGTCAGCCGTCAAAGACATCTCGCTCATCAGGTGCGAGGAAACGAAGACGGTGCGACCTTCCCCCGCAAGCCCCTTCAGCAACGAGCGCATCCAGTGGATCCCTTCCGGATCGAGCCCGTTTACCGGCTCGTCGAGCATGACGGTCGACGGGTCGCCGAGCAGGGCCGCGGCAATCCCAAGCCGCTGCCCCATGCCCAGCGAGAACTTGCCCGCCCGCTGCTTGGCAACCTCGCGCAGACCGACCAGATCGATGAGCTCGTCAACGCGACTTCGCGGGATGCCGTGCGTTCGCGCCAACGCGAGCAAATGGTTGTACGCAGAACGTCCCGTGTGAACCGACCGCGCCTCGAGCAATGCTCCAACCTCGTGCAGCGGAGCCTCGTGATCTCGATAGTGCTTGCCGTTCACGGTTACGTCGCCGCCTGTCGGCGCGTCCAGCCCGAGGATCAACCTCATCGTCGTCGACTTACCCGACCCGTTCGGACCAAGGAACCCCGTCACGACCCCGGGCCGAACCGAGAACGTCAGCCCGTCGACGGCACGCTTGTCACCGTAATCCTTCGTCAATCCCTGCGCCTCAATCACGAGCTCAATTTAGCCCGAGCTTTCTGAGAATCCTCTGAGATCACGCAGCGACAACCTGCGCTTAACATTCCATCGGCGATCCACCTGAACGGTCCAGAAGCCTGAGCCGTCAACGCAATCTAGATCTGGGTTCAACACGTCTCCACGCAGAGCATGCCGATGTTGAGCGCCCCGAAACTGAGGCTGCTCCACTACGCGATCGTGTCCGCCTCGACTGAGATTGCCGTCGGACTCGTCGTGCGCTAATCGCGGAAGAGGGCCTACAAGAAAGCCCGTCGAGATTCGGCCTGAGCGAGGCGCGTGCGTAATGTGCGCGCGCCGCGGATCAACCGAGCGTTTGACGCTGACCGGTCGCCGCGGCGGTCTCGATCGCGTCCAGCATGCGATGGCGCCTGACCGCGTCTTCAAAGGTGGGGCAGAAATGCGTCCCCTCGCGATAGTCGCGGGCGAAACGCGCGTACGCTTGCGCGACGTTGGTGCCCGGGCCTTGCGGCGGCGCCCACCAATATTGCTCTGGCACGGGCAGGATCTCGAGCGAGGACTGCGCGCCCCTGCCGCCACGGACGTCCAGCTCCCAGATCTGGGCCTGGCCGCCGGTGGCGGTGAGCTGCAGATCGCCCTCGCTGCCGTTGATTTCCCAGAGCAGGTTCGTGCCGCGCGAGACCCCGCCGCGATAGTGGATCGAGAAGGCGGCGCCGCCCTCGAGCAGTCCGCTGACGGCCACCTGATCATCCGCGGTCATGGGCTTGCTCTCGCCGGTCTCCGCGATCGTGAAGGTCTGTCGGCGCATCGCCATGGTGGCCGAGAGCTCTCGGACCTCGCCGAGGCAGTGACACAGCGCATCCGCCGTGTGGCCGACTGCGATCGAGAGCATCGTGGCGCCGTTCTTCCTGGCGTTGAGGTAAGCGTTGAACGGCTCCACCGTCGGTCCCCAGCCCATTCCCGAACCGATTAGCGTCGTGGAGAGCACCTCACCGACGTAGCCTTGCTCGATCAGGTCATGCACGTACGCGACCGAGGGCGCAGAGCGGGCCTGCAGACCCGCCACGGCGAGGACACTCTGGTTCTGCGCCAGCGCGGCCAACGTCTCTGCCTCGTTCAAGCCGTTGCCGAGCGGCCACTCGCAGTACACGGCCTTGCCTGCCTCGAGCGCTGCAGTCGCAAGCTCGAGGTGATACGGCACTTTCACGGTGACCGCGACGACGTCCACAGCCGGATTGCTCACGAGGTCTTGATGATTGTCGAAGGCGGTCGGCACGCCGAAGAGCTTGCTCGCAGCATCGGCAGATTCGCGTCGGCTGGTGGACAGCGCCGTGATCTCGAAGTCATTTGCGAGCGATCTCAACGCGGGAATGTGCGCCTGCGCCGCCCATCCGCGTTCCGGGTTGGCGCCGATGATGCCGACACGAATCCTCTTGGCTCCGCCCTTGCTCAGCACGATCAGGCGACGACCTTCACGCGTTCGCGCTGTCGAACTTCCTCGGCCAGTGCCTCGAGGGCGTCGGCAAGGCCTGCCCGAATCTCCTCGTCGATCAACTCGCCTTCCTCGAAGCGGGTGTGGGCATGTGCAACCGGAAGCTCGACATCGAGTACCCGCGCGCCGAGCGCGGCCAGGACTTTGCGGAGCTCGGCCTGCGCCCAGGCCGCCCCGAAGGCGCCGGTGCTTGCACCGACGACGGCCACAGGCTTGT
>VAWR01000192.1 GCA_005885245.1 Actinomycetota bacterium
TTCCTTCCACAGCCGGCGCGAGGGGCCCGCCGCTGTCGGAACCGCGGGAACTGTTGGCCGAGCGACAGTCCAGCAATAACAAGAACGACGTTCAGCACAACACTTTCAACCTCACCCTGACCAACACCAACGGCTCGCACGTCCTCGTGCACGAGACGGCACACCTGAGCACCAACGCCGCGCACGTGGTCACCGTGAACTTCGACAAGATGAGCATGCGCTGCGCCTGAAAAACCGACCGACCGGAGGGGCAGGCGAACGCGCCGTGCCTGCCCTCTCCCTCAATCAGCGGTGTGGGAAGGTTGCGCGTGCACCGGCAGAGTGCGCGGGAACGGCCCGGACTCCACGGGCAGCTCGAGCAGGAAGGTTGATCCCTGTCCCTCGCTCGACTCGACCCAGATATTCCCTCCCATGCGGTGGACGAGCTCGCTGCAGATGTAGAGGCCGAGCCCCGTCCCGCCGACGCCACGCGTCATCTGCGGATCGAGGCGATAGAACTTCTCGAAGATCCGGGCCTGCTCGTCGGACGGGATGCCGATGCCCTCGTCCTTGACGTAGAAGATGACCGTCTCGTCGTCCGGCGACTGTCCCGACTCGAGCCCGACCTTGATCCGTCCGCCGTCGGGCGAGTACTTGATCGCGTTCTCGGTCAGGTTGATCAGCACTTGCCGCACCTTGTCGCGGTCTGCCGCAACGAGCGGCGCTCGCTCGGGAGCAACCCGTTCGACCGAGATCTCCGGCGGCGCGTGCGCCCGAGCGGCTTCGACGACCCGCTCGACGAGCTCGATCGGGTCGAATGGCTCGGAACCCAGGTCGACTCGTCCCGAATCGAGCTGATTCGCGAGCAGTATCTCGTTGACGATCCGCCCGAGCCGTTCGGATTCCTCGGCGATCAGCGAGACGAACCGGTCGCGGCCGGCCTCGTCGAGCGCAAAGTCGTGACGGAGAAGTGTCTGCGCGGCTCCATACACCGCGGCGAGCGGCGTGCGTAGCTCGTGTGAGGCCGTAGCGATGAAATCGGCCTTCAACTCCTCGAGCTGGCGGCCCTCGGTCACATCACGGAACGCGTAGACCGTTCCTCCGAAGAACTTGACGCCCGAGATCGCGATCCACCGCTCTCCGTCTTCGCGCTCGATCGGAATCATCACCTCGGGGTGACCCGGGTCGGGTGAGGTCAACACCGGGATCGAATCGACGGCATCTCGCCAGCCGGGAATCACCTCCCCTGGCGGACGCCCAATTACATCGGTCGAGGCGATCCCTGTGATGCTTTCGGCCGCGGGATTCCACAGCCGAACGGCGTCCGCTCGGTCGAGGAGGAGGACCGCGTCCGCGACATACGTGAGCACGCGCGCGGCGTCCGCACGCTCCTCGACCTCCAGGTAGAGACGCGCACGATCGATGGCGATGCCGATGCGCGCTGCGAGATCCTCGGCGAGAGCGAGCTCATCCGCTCCGTACTCCGATCCTTGCGTCGTACGTGCCAGAGTGAGCGCGCCGAGAGGCTGCCCTCGACTCGCTACCGGGACGCAAATCAGCGAGGCCTCGTCGACGCGAGGGCCGGCCTCCGGGGACTCTTCGTCGAACTCCTGGCGATGCGAAAGCGCCGGGATCACGAGGTGGCGTCCAGACTTGACAACGGCCTGGACGAAGGGGTCAGGCTCCTGGGCTGGCTCGGCACCGCGCGGTTCCGCGCGTGCAACTCCCATCCGAGTCAGTTCCCCATTTGCCTCGAGGACGTCGATCGTGCACCAATCGGCGAGATCCTGAACCACCAGGTCGACCACTCGCTGCAGGGACGTCCGAGCATCCATCGCCGCCCCCAGCACGTCACCTGCGTCGCGCAGAAGATCGAGCCGGCGCTGTCGCACGGTTCGAAGGTTGGCCGCGGTCCGCTCGGCAACGCGGAGCCGCTCTCGCTCTTCGTCCGCCCGCTTCCGCTCGCTGACGTCCACCAGGAACGTCTGAACGTAGAGTGGCTTGCCCTTTGCATCTCTGACCGTCGACGTCTCCTCACGGATCCAGACAATCCGCCCTTCTCGAGCAACGAGACGGTATTCAGACCGAAGCTGACCGCCGTCAGGTGCACCGCCCTCGTGTGTAGCGAGCACTCTCTCGCGGTCCTCGGGGTGCAGCAGCCTCCCGAAGAGCTTTGGTTCCGCACGCCACTCCGCGGCCGAGTAGCCGAGCATCGCTTCGACATGGGGACTGATGTAGAGGCAGGAGCTCCGGTCACCGGGAACGGAGAGCCAGGTCAAGAGGGGAAGAGTCTCGATGATCGCTCGGTACTCCACCTCCGCCTGCCGCAGCTGTTCCTTCAGCCGTGCCGAGTCGGCACGGCTGTGATGCCGGTCTGCGCGACCCCATAAAAGGCCGGCCGCCAAGCCGGCGAGAGTTGCGAGTAGGACTGCGAGCACCCACAAGCCCGCAGTCGCGTCGACTGCAAGCCAGGTGATCACCGTCGCGCCGGCGACGACCAGCGCGACCGCGGCAGCAAGCAAGAACCGAATTGGCCAAGCAACTCGCGACACGGGCGATCCGCGGGACCCTAACTCTGCGGCGGTCGCGAGGTCACGAGGCAATGGCGCGGATCTGGACAATTTCCCCCTGGACTGCGGCGTCGGAGGTCGAAGTGACGTCATTTCGCTCGGACAAACGCTTTCCTGCCTCGATGCACCCCGTGCAGATCCGCTGGAGCCCGCTCGGTGGGAGGATCTCCACATGAGCGACGCGCCGTTCGAAATCTGCCTCGCCGGTGAAGAAGATCGCCTCCCGCTTGCGCTCCTGTTCGCCGCGGTCGCCGAGGAACGCGACGGGATCGCAACGGAGCCGCCCGTCGACGTCGAGGAATGCGCGGCGCGCTGGACGCTCGAGGCGACCCTCGTTGCAGTCGCCGACGGCGAGATCATCGGCCTGCTGCACGTCGAC
>VAWR01000137.1 GCA_005885245.1 Actinomycetota bacterium
CCGTGACCAGCGGCTTTCCGGCACTCTCGGCGCACGTGCTCGTCGAGCCGGGCGCCGATTGCCATGCCGCGCGGCGACGCCTCGAGCGGACCCTGGTGGAGCGCTTCGGGCTGACGCACACGACGCTGCAGGTCGAGCACGCCGAGCGCGCCACGACGCCGGTCGAGCTGGGCGAAGCCGTTGCCCGGCGCGGCCCGCTCCGACCTCACTAGGAAATAGAGTCCCCCGGTGCCCAGCCTGGAGGGAAGGTCCGCCGTCGTCACCGGTGCCTCGAGCGGCATCGGCGCGGCCACGGCGCTGACGCTCGCGCGTGAGGGAGCGCGGGTCGTGGGCGGTGCGCGCCGCACGGACCGGATCCCGGCGTCCGTCACGCCGCTCGAGCTGGACGTGACGGATTCGGCGAGCTGCGAGCGGTTTGCGCGCGCCGCCGTCGAGGAACTCGGCGGCGGCATCGACATCCTCGTCAATGCCGCCGGCCTCGCGCTCGGCAGGGACCTGTTCGACGACAGCTCAGAAGCCGATGAGCGCACCGTGCTCGAGACCAACGTCAACGGCCTGATCCGGATGACGCGCCTTTGCCTGCCGCATCTGCGCGACGGCGGCCATATCGTGAACATCGGCTCTGTCGCAGGCCGCCAGGCCTACGAGAAGGGTGCGCTCTACGTCACCTCCAAGTTCGCGGTGCGCGGCTTCACCTACGCGTTGCGCGAAGACCTGCTCGGTCGCCCGATCCACATCACGACCGTCGACCCCGGTCTGGTCGAGACGGACTTTTCGCGGGTCCGCTTCCGGGGCGACGAGGAGACCGCGCGCAAGGTCTACCAGGGCGTGGAGGCGATGAAGCCGGAGGACATCGCAGACTGTGTGCTGTTCGCCGTGACACGCCCTCCGCACGTCAATGTGGACGAGTTGGTCGTCAAGGCCCTTGCGCAGTCATCCGGGGGTCGGATACTGCGTACCGAGAGCTGATGGCCGGCCAACTGCGAATACTCGAGGGCGCCACCTTCTGCATCTGTGACGAGCTCGGCGATCTCCAGGGAGAGGGAGAAGGCCTCTTCTCCGAGGACACTCGGTTCCTCTCGCGCTTTCGCCTCACGATCAACGGCAAGCGACCGTTGCTGCTCTCGTCGGACAAGATCGAATACTTCTCCGCTGCGTTCTTCATGCGTAACCCATTGTCGGGCGGCCTCGACTACGACGCGCTCTCGATACGGCGTGAACGCTTCGTCGGTGACGGCATGCAGGACTCGTTCGCCGTCCAGAACCAGAGCATGCAGGCGGTGGAGTTCGACCTCGAACTCGACGTCGCCAGTGACTTCGCAGACATTTTCGCCGTCAAGGACTACGACTTTGCGCTCGGCGATCCCCTGCGGGCGAAGCCCTTGCCGGACCCGCGTCCGAACGAGTACGACGAGGAACGCAACCAGTTCCTGATCTCCGACAACGGCGATCTGCCGCTGAAGACACAGGTGATCTTCTCGGAACGCGGCGAGGTGAACGGCACGACCGTGAAGTTCCACCTGACGCTCGAGCCGCGCGAGCGGTGGGATCTCGGCGTCGAGGTCATCCCCCTACCCGACGGCGAGCTGGTTGCCCCACGCTTCGCGGAGCGGCGCTTCGGCGAAGAGGTGGGCAGGGTTCGCGATTCGCTCGCTGCCTGGCAACTGCGCGTCCCTCAGCTCCGCGCATCGTGGGACGCGCTCTCCCACTCGTTCGGCCAATCGGTCTCGGATCTCGCCTCGCTGCGCATGCAGTCCGACCACTCGGGCATCGGCCGGCTGCCGGGCGCCGGTGTCCCCTGGTTCATGACGGTCTTCGGCCGCGACACGATCATCACGTGCCTCCAGACCCTCGTCTTCGGGCCCGAGCTCGCGCGGACCGCACTCGAGGTGCTGGCGGAGCTGCAGGCGAAGGAGGACGACCCGACGATCGATGCGGAGCCCGGGAAGATCGTCCACGAGGTCCGGCACGGCAAAGCGGCGCGGACGTGGCACGAGCGCTACTACGGAACGGTCGACGCCACGTCGCTGTACCTCATCCTCCTCTCGGAGGTGTGGCGCTGGACGGACGATGCGGCCCTCGTGCGAGATCTCAAGAGACCTGCACTGGCGGCACTCGAATGGATCGACAAGTACGGCGACCGCGACGGAGACGGATTCATCGAATACGAGCGACGCACAGAGCACGGGCTCGAGAACCAGTCCTGGAAAGACTCGTGGGATTCCCAGCGCTTCCACGACGGGACCCTGGCGCAGCCCCCGATTGCCCCTTGCGAGGTGCAGGGTTACGTCTACGACGCGAAACGGCGCGTCGCAGAGCTCGCGCGTGAAGTCTGGCGCGACCGCGAGTTGGGCGGACGGCTCGAAACCGAGGCCGAGGAGCTGCGCCGCCGGTTCGACGAGGCGTTCTGGATCGAGGAACGTGGCGGGTACTACGCGCTCGCGCTCGACGGAGAAAAGCGCAAGGTCGACGCGCTCTGCTCCAACATCGGGCACCTCCTCTGGAGCGGCATCGTTCCCCCGGGCCGCGTCGATGCGATCGTCGACCAGCTGATGGGCGACGAGCTCTGGTCGGGCTGGGGCGTCCGGACGATGTCGACCGGCGACGCCGGCTTCAACCCGCTCTCGTACCACGACGGGACGGTCTGGCCTCACGACAACTCTCTGATCGCGGCCGGACTCGCACGCTACGCGCGCTGGCCCGAGGCGCAACGGATCGTCCAGAGAATGCTCACCGCCGCCCAGCACTTCAACTACCAACTCCCGGAGGTCTTCGCGGGCATGCGCCGCTCGGAGACGCCGTTCCCGATCGCCTACCCGACCGCGGCGCGCCCCCAGGCCTGGGCGGCGGGGACGCCCGTGCTCCTCCTCCAAGTTTTGCTCGGCCTGCAGCCCGACCGGCGGCGCCACGCCCTCGAGACCGTGGCTCCGGTCGAGCTGCCCTCCTGGGCGGGGACGATCCGGCTCTCCGGAGTGCGTGCGTTCGACCGGCTCTGGGACGCGCGCCTCGAGGACGGGCACGTCCGGGTCGAGCAGGCCTAGTGGCTCGATGAAGGTCGCCGTCCTCGCGCCGGCGTGGTTCGCCGTTCCGCCGACCGGCTACGGCGGCATCGAGTGGGTCGTCTCCCTGCTCGCCGACGGTCTCGTCGAGGCGGGGCACGATGTCACGCTCTTCGCCGCCGGCGGCTCGCACACCAAGGCGAAGCTCGCAGCGGTGTTCCCGGAAGCCCCGGGCCGTCAGATCGGCCGGACGTTCCCCGAGCTGAAGCACGCGCTGTCCTGCTTCGCGCACGCGGACGAGTTCGACGTGATCAACGACCACAGCGGCATGCTCGGCGCGGCTCTCGGCGCGACCACCTCGACGCCTCTGGTTCATACCGTTCACGGGCCGCTCGACGGCGAGCCCGGCGAGATCTACGAGTTGATCGCGCGCGTCGCGCCGCAGGTCGGGCTTGTCTCGATCTCGATGAATCAGCGCAAGCCAAAGCCGCACCTGAACTGGATCGCCAACTGCCCCAATGCGCTCGACTTCTCCGTCTACCCCTGCAAGCCCCATCGTGGCGATTACCTGCTCTTCCTCGGCCGGCTCAGCCCCGACAAAGGTGCGCATCGCGCGATCGCCGTAGCGATGGCCACGGGTCTGCCGCTCAAGATCGCGGGCAAGCTGCAGGAAGCGAAGGAACGCGAATACTTCCACGAGCTCGTGGAGCCGCATCTCGTCGACGGGATCGAGTACCTGGGCGAGGTGACGCACGGCGAGAAGGTCGAGCTCCTCCAGAACGCGCGCGCAACGCTCTTTCCCATCGAGTGGGAGGAGCCGTTCGGCCTGGTCATGATCGAATCGATGGCCTGCGGAACGCCGGTGATCGCAACGCGTTGGGGTGCCGTCCCGGAGGTGATCGAGCACGGCCGGAGCGGCATCGTCGTCGACCGCTACACGGAGATGCCGGAAGCGCTCGAGGCGGCCGACCAGCTCGATCCCTGGGAGCTCCGCCGCTACGTCGAGGAGGAGTTTTCGTCGCAGCGGATGGTGCGCGACTACGTGCGGGCCTACGAAGCGGCGATCGCGGGCGCCAGCTCGTCGGCGGCCTGAGGCGGCTGCAGCCTGAACCCTCTGACGTCGCGCACCGAGATCACGATCGCGGTCGTCACGACGATCCAGATCGCGCCGATCCAGAGGGACGTCGACATGCCGATGACGCTCGCCACCGGGCCGGCGACTGCGTACCCGGCCGGCAGGAAGACCATGGCGCCCATCCAGTTGTACGCGCTGACGCGTGAGAGCTTGTCCGGCGCAATCACCTGTTGCAGCGCGGTATCCCAGATGACCGTGCCGAAGGAGAAGGCAAAGCCGGCCAGGACGGCCGCGGCGCCGATCGTCGGGGCAGGCGCATGCGCCGCGAGCAAGACGCACTGCAGCGCCGTGACTGTGAACAACCCGCCGATCGAGACCATGGTGCGGCGCGGCCGCAGCCGGATGCCCGCAAAGGCTCCTGCCAACGAGCCGATTGCCTCTCCCGTCACGATGATCGCCCAGGAAGTCGCACCGCCCAACGAGTTCTTCGCGATGTAGGGACCGAGCACGAAGAACGGCGCGTAGGTGATCAAGAAGTAGAGGGAGATCCAGCCGGTGAGCAGCCAGACCCAGGTGTGCTGGGTGAAGGCCTGCCAGCCTTCGCGCAGCTCCCGGACGAAGTTCGGCGTTGACGTGGTGCGAGGCCGGCCGGAGAGGTGGATCCGACTCAGCAGCAAGGCGCTCGTTCCATACGTGGCGGCGTCGACGAGGAGGGCGTAGCCGCTGCCGATGGTCGCGACGATCGCGCCGCCGGCAGCTGCCCCGAGCGGGAACGCCAGGTAACGGGCGATGCCCATGAGCGCGTTCGCCTGCTGCAGAACCGCTGGGCGCACGGTCTCCGGCACCAGGCCGGTCGACGCGGGCGAATAGAACGCGGTGGCCGCGCCTCCAAGCGCCTGAAGAACGAAGAGCTCCCAGACGTGTGCATTGCCCGTGACGAGCAGGACGCCCATCGTCGCGCGGATCAGTAGGTTGGCCGAGTCGGACGTCAGCATCACGACCCGCCTGGGCAGGCGGTCGGCGACGACGCCGCCGACGAGCAGCGTCGAGATCTGCGCCAGCGTCCAGCACGCGAATGCGATCCCGACATCCGTCGCGGAGTCGGTCAGGTCGAGGACGGCGAAGGCGACCGCGATCGGCGCCAGGTTCGTGCCGAAGAACGAAATCGTGCGCGCGCTGACGAGGTAACGGAAGTTGCGCTCTCCGAGTGCCCCTGCTCGCACGTTCATTGCTCCGAGAGTCCTCGCTTCTCGACGAAACGTTTCAACCCTGCGTATGACTGCCAGAACGGCATCGCGCGCTCGTAGGCGTCGAGGTCGGCGCCCGCCGCGATCAGATCGCCTCGAACCGACTCCGTGAACTCCTCTTCCGTTGCGCTCTCGGTCATGCGATCGACCCACCGCACGAGCCGGTCGCGCAGCTCGCGAAGATGCGGCTCGGGATCGTCTGCCACACCGAAGTGGACGAGGGCGAGTCGGGCCGGGGCGCGTCGCTCGATCTCGTCGATCGTGCCTTGCCACGCGGCGAGATCGAAGTCCGGCGGGGGCGTCGGAGGCAGGACGACCTGCTCCGGCTGGATGCGCACACCGGCGGCGTCGCCGGCATAGAGCGTCCCGTCCTGCGCCAGGTAGCAGACGTGATGTCTCGCATGGCCGGGGGCCGGGAAGCACTCGAGGCCGAGAACGTCACCTTCGGCGATGTGGATGTTCTCCTGCGGGACCGGTGCCAGCTCGCCCCAGAGCGTGTCGAAGGTGTCGCCGTACAGCCTGCGTGCACTCGACTCGAGGCGGCTCGGGTCGACGAGGTGTGGAGCGCCGAGCTCCGAAACGTGGACCTGCAGGTCCGGGTGCGAACGCACGATCACCCCGGTTGCGCCGGCGTGATCCAGATGGATGTGCGAGAGCAGGAGATGGCGAACGTCACGGGGTTCGAGACCACGCTCGGCGAGCGCCTCGTAGAGCCGGTTGACACACGAGGACGGCCCGCAGTCGAAGAGGGCCGGCCCGTCTTCGGTCTCGAGGAGGTAGGAGCCGATCACGCGCTCCATGCCCTGGTGGTGAAGGTCGAGAGGATCCGGGCTCATACGAGCCCGGATCCTCCCATGCGCCTCAGTGCGAGGTGTGGCGGCGCCGGTACAGCAGAGCGAGCGCACCGGCGGCAACCGCGAGTCCGGCGCCGGCCCCGAGCGCGACGCCGAGCTTGAAGACACGGGCGGCCCGCTGGGGCGGCGCCGTTGCCGGCAAACCTGCCTGCACCAGCATCTGCTTCAGACTCGGTGTCCCGCGGAACCAACCGCCGGCCGTCGTCTGCGTGCCCCAGAACGTCTGCCCCCGCGACATGTAGCTCACGGGGCCGTGGACCGCATAGGGGTAGAGATCCTGCTGCACGGTGGATGCCCCGTCTTGCCCCGGCACCCGGTAGGTGACCTGGTACCTAGGACCAAGCTTGAGGTTCGGCCGTGCCTTGAGAGTCCCGGGCCCCGTCGCGCCGTACATCTGCGCGAAGAAGCCGCCCTCGCCGGCGAGGATCCCGAGCGCGGAGGGACCGCCCTCGCCGTCCCCTTCGATCGTCACCGGGTGACTCAGCCCCGGTCCAGAGATCGAAGCGCGGTCGGGCCCTTTCGCGGCCGCCAGCGTCGGAAGGAGCAGGGCAGCGCCGAGCGCCGCGACTAGGAGAAGTAGACGTTTCATGCCGGGTCTACACCGGCCGCCCGGCGTTGGTTCCGCCGCGACTTTAGGTGCTCGCGCCGGCTACGGAGCGAACGAGCGCCTGCTCGAGATCCAGCAGGAGATCGTCCGGAGATTCGAGGCCGACGGAGAGACGGATCAGATTCGGGGGAGCGGCAAAGGGGGCGTCTGCTGTCGAGGCATGCGTCATTCGCGCTGGCAGCTCGATCAGGCTCTCGACGCCCCCGAGCGACTCGGCGAGCTTGAACAGCTTCGTGCGGGCGACGAGCGCCGCGGCTTCCTCCTCCGACTCGACCGTGAAGGAGATCATCCCCCCGAAGTCATCCATTTGCCGCGCCGCGATCTGGTGGCCCGGATGGCGGGGCAGGCCCGGATAGAACACCTGGTCGACACGCGGCTGCCGTTCGAGGAAGCCCGAGATCGCGTGCGCGGTCTGGCAGTGCTGCCTCATCCGGACGGCCAGCGTCTTGATTCCGCGCAGGACGAGCCAGCAGTCGAGTGGACCGGGGACCGCGCCGAGCGACTTCTGGAGGAACGTCAGCCGTTCCGCGATCGTCGGATCGTTCGTGGCGGCGAAGCCGCCGACCACGTCGGAATGGCCGCCGAGGTACTTCGTCGTCGAGTGGATGACGATGTCCGCGCCGAGCTCGAGCGGGCGCTGCAGAAACGGCGTGGCGAACGTGTTGTCGACGGCGAGGATCGCGCCCGCATCGTGCGCAGCCGTTGCCGCCTTCTCGATGTCCACGATGTTGAGCATCGGGTTCGACGGCGTTTCGACCCAGACCAGGCGAGTGCGATCGTCGAGGTGCTCGGCGAGATCCTCGAAGTCGGCTGCCGGCAGGTAGTCGAAGACGTACCCCTTCGGTTCATAGACCTGCGAGGTCATCCGGTAGACGCCGCCGTAGACGTCCGCGATCAGAACGACCCGGTCGCCCGGGTTCAGCAGATGCATGATCGTCGTGACTGCCCCGAGCCCCGACGAGAACGCAATCCCGTGCTCCGCCGATTCGAGCGACGCGAGGCATTGCTGCAACGCCGTGCGCGTCGGGTTCGCGACCCGCGAGTAGTCGTAGCCCTTGTGCTCGCCGACTGCGTCCTGCACGTACGTCGACGTGAGGTAGATCGGCGTCGTGATCGCGCCGGTCGTCGGATCGGGCTCCTGGCCCTCGTGGATGGCTCGGGTCTCGAAGTCCATCAGCACGCGATGCTACCGGCGCCGATGAAGGTCGCAAGACTGCGGAGCGGCCTCTGCAGGGAGATCGGTTTGACTCCGGGTTCCCAGTGGACCGAGTTCACGCGCAACGCGCCGGTCTTGCGGTCGAGGACCGGGTCGATCCTCCCGATCAGTCGGTCTCCTCGCAGGATCGGCAACACGTAGTAGCCGTACTCGCGCTTCGCTTTCGGGACGTACATCTCCAGGCGATAGCGAAAGTCCCACAGAGCTTCCGCGCGGTCGCGATCGTGGATGAGACGGTCGAACGGCGACAGGAAGGTCGTTCGTGCCGGGACCGCTTCGCTGTCGGCATCCGGGTGCACTTCCCAGTCGCCGTTCCGCGCGAGCCGCACACCCAGCGATCGCCAGCGCTTGTCCGTGAGGATCCGCTCGGCTTCGTCGATCGGCGGAGGCTCGACCTGCGGGAACCAGCGTTCGGCGAGGTCCCACAGACGGTGCGCGCCGCGCCTGCCGGTGACCGCGACCTGGCCGCGGTCCTCGAGGAGCTCGAGCATCACGGTGACGTTTCGAGTCCCGTGCCAGCCACTCGATTTCCAGGTCCGGACCGAGCTGTCCGCGAGTTCCCGCGACAAAAGCGGCCCGCGGCGTTCGAGCTCGCGGAGTACGTACCTTCGGAAGCCTGCGTTCTTCCTCAGAAACTCCATGCCGCGGCGCTCCCACGAGTACTTGCCGGTTCGCCTGCGTCGCATTCGCGCGAGGATCAGCGGGAAATCTTCGATCGGTCGGATGAACGCGCCCCACTCGAACAGCTTGCGCTCCTGCCAGAGGAGCCGGTCGAGCTCGGCGACGTCGAACGGGCCAAGCCGGCTCCAGAGGACGAGCCGCTGGGGAGTCGCAACGGTTGCGATCGGGTCGATCTGAAGGAAGCCGAGCTTTCGCACGGTCGTGAGGACGTCGGTCGCCGATCCGTCGAGGAGCTGGGCTCGGACCGCGATCCGGCGTGCCTGTGCGAGGCTCAGTGACGTGGACTTCACCGCGTTCGCACTTTCGCAGCTACCCGAGCCGCCGCGGCGCGTGCTCGAGGTCGGCTGCGGCTACGAGGGCGGCGTCGCGCCGGCGCTTGCGGCGAAGGGTTACGACGTGCTGGCGATCGATCCGGAAGCTCCCGAGGGCCCGTTCTACCGGCAGATCGCACTGGAAGACCTCGACGACCCCGGACCGTTCGACGCCGTCGTCGGGGGCCGTGTCCTGCATCACGTCGACCCGCTCGGCGCCGCACTCGACAGGCTCGCGGGGCTCGCACCGCTCCTGATCCTCGACGAGTTCGCGTGGAACCACCTGGACGAGCCCACGATCGACTGGTACGAGTCGCACCACCGCCTGCTAGTCGCCACGGGCCGGAAACCCAAGGGGCCGTCGGACCTGGCCGCGTGGCGCGCCCGCCATACCGGTTTGCACACCTACGAAGTGTTGCGTGCGGAAGTCGACGCGCGTTACGACGAGCGGCATTTCGAGTGGCGGCCGTACCTCTATCGCTGGCTCGGTGGGCCGGCGACGGAGTCGCTCGAGGCGGGTCTGATCCAGGCGGGTGCGATTCGCCCGGTCGGTTTCCGCTACGCGGGTGTCAGGACGGACGCGGTGCGCTCCTCGGCCTCGGCACGGTAGTCCGCGCCGAGCTTTTCTTCCAGCACGCGCGTGAGCTCCCCACTTGCGCCGAGCTCTTCGGTGATGTCGGCGCCGCCGATCAGCTCGCCGTTGACGAAGACCTGAGGAATGGTCGGCCAGCCCGAGATCGCGGACAGCTCCCGACGGATGGCCGGATCCGCAAGGACGTCGACACCCGTGACGGGGGCGCCCGCTTTACGCAGCGCGCGCAGGGCCCGGTCGGAGTTCCCGCACATCACGAACTGCGGCGTACCCTTCATGAAGAGGGCCACGGGCTCGTTCTGGATTACCTCCTGGATGCGCTCGCGCAGCTCGGTCATTCGCTTCCTTTCGTCTTGATCCGCAATTCATGGATGGTGCCGTCGCGTAGAGGGTCCGCGAGAGCCTCGTTCACGAGACGATGCTGGTCGAGGAGTGTGAGCCCGTCGAAGCGTGGGCTCGCGATCGTCACCTGAAAATGGTCGCCCCCGCCGGTGCGGTCCTCGATGCGCAGCTCGCTCGCATCGGGAAACGCATGCTCCAGAAGCTTCTGCAGAGGCTCGGTCGCCACACGCCCATGCTAGCCGTCGAAGCGCGTTACCCTGCGGCGGATGCCCGAGCTCGGTCTCTTTCCGCTGGGGATGGTGCTCCTACCGACGGAGCGAGTCCCGCTGCACATCTTCGAGCCCCGCTATCGCGAGCTCATCGGAGAGTGCGTCGCCGAGGAGCGCGAGTTCGGAATGCTGCTCGGAGACGACGAGGGCTTGCGGGAGATCGGGACCCGTGCCGCCGTGGTCGAAGTGGTAGACCGTTTCCCCGACGGACGTCTGAACGTCGTCATCGAAGGGCGCGAGCGGTTCCGGCTCGTCGAGTTGACCGACGGTCGTTCGTTCGCCACGGGCGACGTCGAGCCCGTCGCCGATGAGGCGTCTGTCTCCGCGCAGGCGGACCGTGACGGTGTCCTCGAGGTCTACCGCGAGCTCGCCGAGTTGGTCGAGGCCGAGGTCGACGAGCCGGGCGCCGACTCGGAGCTGCTCTCGTTCGAGATCGCCGCACGTGTCGACTTCGGCGCTCCCCGGAAGCAGGAGCTGCTGGAGCTCATGTCGGAGTCCGCGCGGCTCGAGGCCGTGAGAGGCTTTCTACGGCAGGCGATCGAGGGGATCGAGCTTGAGCGCGAGCTCGCCGAGCGTTCCTCGCTGAACGGGCGTGGGGTCTCGCGGCGGGACTAGGTGCCGCGCTGGTGCGCGAGATACTCGAGGAGGTCCGACCGAGTGAGCACTCCGACCGGCTTGCCGTCGCTCGCCACGACGACGGCGTTCGTCCGGCCGGTCAGGGTGGCGAAGACCTCGTCGAGCGTCTGATCGGCCTCGATCGCGGCGAGTGGTGGTTGCATCGCGGCGGCGACGTCCTCGTGCAATGCATCGGCGTTCTTGAACACGCGGTCGAGCAGGTCGCGGTCCTGCAGGGAGCCGATGACGTCGGCCAGAGATTGGACCTCGCCGTCACGCACGACGGGCAGCTGTGAGATCGAATAGCGCTGCATCACGTCGATCGCCTCGCCGACCTTCTGGTGCGCGGCGATCGTGATCAGCGCAGGGACGTCGCTCTCTTCCTCGCGTTTTGCACTCAGCAGCTCCGAGACGGTCGGGCGCGCGGTCCGGCGCTCGACGAACCCGTGCTCGAGCATCCAGTTGTCGTCGTAGAACTTCGACAGGTAGGAGCGGCCCGAGTCGGGGATCATCGTCAGGATCGTCGCCTCGGGGCCGAACCGCCTGGCGATCTCCAGTGCCGCCCAGACGGTCGTCCCGCCCGAGCCGCCGACCAGCAGTCCCTCCTCGTGCGCGAGCCGACGGGCCGTGAGGAAGGAGTCGCGATCGGAGACGCGCACCCACTCGTCCACCACTGACGGATCCATCGTCTTCGGCCACGTGTCCTTGCCGATGCCTTCGACCAGGTAAGGATGGACGTCCCGCTCTGCCTGCGCGGTATAGACCGACCCTTCCGGGTCAGCCCCGACGATCAGGACCTCCGGCGAGTGCTCCTTGAAGAACCGGCCGACCCCGGAGATCGTCCCACCCGTTCCGACGGAGATGACGATTGCGTCGAGCTCGCCGCCGGTCTGCGCCCAGATCTCGGGACCGGTCTGCAGATAGTGCGCCTCCGGATTGGACATGTTCGAGTACTGATCCGGCTTGAAGCCGCCCGGGATCTCCTCTGCGAGCCGATCGGAGACGGAGTAATAGGACTCCGGCGAATCCGGCTCGACCGCAGTTGGGCAGATCACGACCTCGGCTCCGTACGCGCGGAGCATCGAGATCTTCTCCTGGCTCATCTTGTCGGGCATCACGAAGATGCAGCGGTAGCCCTTCTTCGCGGCGGCGATCGCGAGGCCCACGCCCGTGTTGCCGGAGGTGGGCTCGACGATCGTGCCGCCGGGCTTGAGCTTGCCCTCGGCTTCGGCCTTCTCGATCATGGCGAGCCCGATCCGGTCCTTGACCGAGCCGCCGGGGTTGAGGTACTCGAGCTTGGCCAGGACCTGCGGCTGGACGTCGCGACCGAGCGAGTCGAGCCGGACGATCGGTGTGTCGCCGACGAGCTCCAGAGCGGTGGGATACTCGCGCGCCATGCGCAGGGAAGCTTAGTCGGGTGGCCGCGGCGGAATAGTCTGGCGTGTCGGCCGTTTGTGCATCCCGACAACGGAAAGGAGTGGGGGATGAAGATTGCAGTCGTAGGAAGGGGCAATGTCGGCGGAGGCCTTGCGGATCGCTGGGAGCGTGCGGGCCACGACGTGACGAGGATCGGCAAGGAGGGTGGTGACGTCTCGGACGCGGAGGTCGTGCTCGTCGCGGTGCCGGGGGACGCGGTTGCCGACGCGTTGGACAGCGTGCAGGGCCTCGACGGGAAGACCGTCATCGACGCCACCAATCTGTTCGGCATCGAGCCGCCGGCCGGGTTCCGGTCGAACGCTGAATTCGTCAAGTCGAAGACGAACGGGCCGACCGTGAAGTCCTTCAACTTGAACTTCGCGCGGCTCTACGACCAGGTGGAAGGCCAGAGTCCGAAGCCGGGCAACATCTGGAGCGGCGACGAGGAGGCGCGCGAGGTCGCGGAGCAGCTGATTCGCGACGCTGGCTACGAGCCGCTCAACGGCGGGCCGCTCGAGAACGCCGGCCCACAGGAGCAGTTCCTCAAGCTGATGATCGGAATCAGCAACGACATCGGTCCCTGCTTCTACCGCTTCTCGTCGCCCGACTAGACCTCGCGGCTAGGACACGAGTGCGGCCACCAGCGACGCCAGTGCAGTCGCAAGCGTCCCGACCTGGAGGAGCAGCAGCTGGAAGATGCGGTCGTCCAGGCGACGAATGTCAGTTCGAAATTCCTGCCGCGTATGTGCCACCTCAGAACTGAGGTACGACATCGCGGCTCGGAGTTCAGCGAGTTCGCCGCCCGGCTGCTCCACGGATGAAGCCTAACCGCGGCTTTGCTGAGCCGCTAGTGGCGGAAATGGCGGCGGCCGGTGAGCACCATGACAGCACCGGCGTCGCGCACCGTCGCCGTGACCTCGTCGTCGCGCTTCGAACCGCCGGGCTGGATGATGGCGGTGACGCCCGCGTCCAGCGCGGCCCGCGGGCCGTCGGGGAACGGGAAGAACGCGTCTGACGCAAGCACCGCGCCGTTGAGGTCGTGGCCGTGCTCTCGTGCTTTCTCCAGTGCCAGCCGAACGGAGTCGACCCGGCTCGTCTGACCGCCGCCGATCCCGACCGTCGCGAGGTCTTTCGCCAGCACGATGGCGTTCGAGCCGACGTGCTTGCACACACGCCAGGCGAAGACGAGGTCGCCCCAGCAGGCCTCGTCCGGCTCGCCGGAGGCGACCTCCATCGTCTCGCGGTCGTCGACGTCCCAGTCGCGGTCCTGCACGAGTGCGCCTCCGAGCACGCGCTTGAAGTCGCGTTCCCCGCGTGGAAAACCTCGCCGCTCGCGATCGTGCAGGATCCGGATCGCCTCCTTCCGCTGCAGGACCGCGAGCGCGGCGTCCTCGTAATCCGGCGCGAAGAGCACGTCGATGAAGCGCTCCGCGAGCGCCTCGCCGAGCCCAACCGAGACGGGGCGGTTCACGGCGCACACCATCCCGAACGCCGAAACCGGGTCCGACGCAAGCGCGTGGTCATAGGCCTCCTCGATCGTGCCCGCGACGGCGATGCCGCATGGATTCGCGTGCTTGACAATCACGCAGGCGGGGAGCGCGAACTCGCGCAGCAGCAGCCGGGCGGCGGAGAGATCGAGCAGGTTGATCAGCGACAGCTCCTTGCCGTGGACTTGTTCGACCCGGGAGAGCAGATGAACGCGAGCGCCCTGCTCGGCGTAGTACGCGGCCCGCTGATGCGGGTTCTCGCCGTACCGGAGGTCCGCGACCTTCGTGAACGCGGTCACGAGCGTCTCCGGGAATGCTTCGATGTCGCCGAACCAGTGCGCGATCGCGGCTTCGTACGCGGCCGTCGTCGCGAAGGCCTCCGCAGCGAGTGCGCGCCGGGTCGCTGCGGAGAGGTCTCCGCGGTCGTGCAACTCGGCCAGCACAGAGTCGTAGCGCTCCGGCCGGCAGACCGGTGCGACGTGCGCGAAGTTCTTCGCCGCCCCACGCAGCATGGATGGCCCGCCGATGTCGATCATCTCGACCGCGTCCTCCTCGCGCACCCCGTACCGCCCGGCGACTTCGCTGAACGGATAAAGGTTGACGCAGACGAGGTCGAACGGACGGATCGCCTGCTCGTCGAGCGTCGCAACGTCATCGGCGTCGTCGCGCCGGGCGAGGATGGCGGCGTGGATCCTGGGATGAAGCGTCTTGACGCGGCCGCCGAGCATCTCGGCGACGCCCGTGAGCTCCTCTACCCGCTCGACGTCGAGCCCGACCTCGTTCTCGAGAAAATCGGCCGTCCCACCGCTCGCCACGAGCTCGAAGCCGAGCTCGGCCAGGCCGCGGGCGAACTCCTGCAGGCCGGTCTTGTCGTAGACGGAGATCAGCGCACGCACAGCTCGGCCACCACCTCCGGCAGGATCCGGTGCTCGACCGCGTGGATGCGCTCGACGAGACTGTCCCGTGGCTCGACCTCGACCGGCTCCTGGCGGATCACGGCGCCGGTGTCGAGCCCGCCATCGACGTAATGAACGGTCACGCCCGTGGTCTCGACCCCGGCGGCGAGCGCATCGTCGATCGCGTGCGCACCTGGGAATTCCGGCAGCAGGGAAGGATGGACGTTGACGATGCGGTCGGGAAAACGCTCGAGGAACCCCGGCGTCAGCAGGTGCATGTACCCCGCCAGCACCACCAGGTCGACTCCTCGTAGCTGCAGCCAGTCCGCCATCTCGCGGTCTCGCGCGAACCGGTCAGGATAGTGCTCCACCGCGAAGACCCGCGCGGGCAGTGCTGCCGCCTCCGCCCGCGCAAGGGCCCCTGCCCCGGCGCGATTCGAAGCAACCGCGGCGAGCGGCAAACCGGCTTCGATCAGGGCCTGGAGGTTCGTGCCCTCGCCCGAGACGAGCACGCCGATCACACGAGCTCGCCGATCACGAGCGCGTGCTGAGGCGGCTCCGGCACGACCGCGCACATCCCGATCCCGAGGTTGAACACTCTCCGCAGCTCCTCCTCTTCGATGCCCTGTTCGGCGAGCCAGGAGAACACCCGTGGGCGGATCCAGGCAGCCCAGTCGATCTGCGCCTCGAGCCCGTCCGGTACGACGCGGGACAGGTTGCCGAGAATGCCACCGCCCGTCACGTGTGCGAGCGCGCGCACGTCGGCGGCGGCTCGGAGCTCACGAACCTCGTCGACGTAGAGCCGATGCGGGACGAGCAGGAGGTCGGCGTCGAAGTCGCCGTCGCCGACGAGCTTGCGGACGAGCGAGAAGCCGTTCGTGTGCAATCCGCTCGAGGGCAACCCGATCACGAGGTCGCCCGGTCGGCACCGCGAGCCGTCGATCAGGCGCTCGCGGTCAACGAGCCCGACGCATGTTCCCGCGAAATCGAGCTCCCCTTCGCGATAGATGCCCGGTAGCTCGGCCGTCTCGCCGCCCACCAGCATGCAGCCGGCGGCCCGGCAGACCTCCGCAGCTCCCTCGACGAGCTCGGCAACGTCGTTCTGCTCGATCCGGCCCGCCGCGACGTAGTCGAGGAGGAAGAGGGGATCGGCCCCGCTGCACAGCACGTCGTTGATGCAGTGCGCGGCCAGATCCATCCCGGCGGAGCGCAGGCGCCCAGCGCGTCGTGAAAGCATCAGCTTCGAGCCGACGCCATCCGTCGAGGCTGCGAGCAGGCGGCGCTCGTCGAGCGGGTACAGGCCTGCGAAGCCACCGAATGCCCGAGCGCCCGTGGACTCGACCGCAGTCCGCAGGCGCTCGACGATCGATTCGGCCGTGGCGAGCGAGACCCCCGCCCCTTCGTACGTCTTCGGCTGACTCGTCAGGGATCCAAGTCTAGAGCCCCACTCGGCTCGGGCGGCTGCCGCTCACCCGCCGAGGTCGATCGTCTGGGTTGCGGTCGGGGAGCCGACCGTCACACTGGAGCCGGCGACGCTGCGAAGCACGAACGCGTTGCTCTCCACGCGCACTCGAAGGCCCTCCGCCTCGGCGTAGGTGTGCCCGTCGCCGACGAGGCCGACGACGAGCCTCGAGCCGTCCTCCTGCCGGTCGGCCATGAAGATGCTGCCGGTGAGCAGGATGCGCCGGTCGGCACAGGATCCGCCGGCCGTGGCGGCCGCGTCGTCCACCTCGACGAGACAGAGCATGCCCCCTTTGCCGGGGACGGCGTAGAGCCGCAGCGTCCCTTCCACGTGGAGTAGTCGCGAGCCGTCGCCTCTCGGCGAGGCGAAGTTTCTGTCGGCGAACGGGTAGTCGAGCACGCTCTGCGGGAGCGAGTCCGCAGCCTTCGACGCCCTGGCGAGTACGGAAACCGACCCGTTCCCGATCTTCACCTTGTCGTTGCCCCCTAGTACGAACTGCGACAGGAGTCCCGCTGTGGCCGCGGTGAGGATCAGAACCGCCGCGAACTGAACACGTCGTCGCTTCACGGTTACCACTGGTCCATGCACTCGTAGACGAAGTGAGTGCTGCCGTCGCGATTCGAGCAGTACGCGTACGTGAGGTAGTAGCGAGGATGCGCGTTGAAGCAGTTGCCGCTACAGCGTTTGTCGAAGTGGCGATAGCCGGCGGGCGTAACCTCCCAGACCTCGCTCGACCAGCCAGCGTTCGGTCCGAAGTACAACTCGTTGTAACTGTGGTTGTGGGCGGTCATCCGGTCGTAGCCCATCCCGTTTGGCGCCATGTTCCGCTGCCACCAGTAGATGTACGAGGTTGCGCCGGCCACCGGGACGAGTGCGAGCGCAAGGCCCGCGACGACCGCGACGACGGCGGCTCGCCTTCGTCGAATTCTCAGCTGCACCTTCACCATCCTTGTCGGGTTCGTGGACCGGACCAGGATCGAACGTGCACCGCGTTGCGTCAATTCGCAGTTTTGGACAGTGTCGCCGCGAGCGAAGGCTCAGACGAACAGTTCTGCGTGCAGCTGCGGACGCCCTTGCGGTCCGTCCGGAAGAAAGCGGACGAGCGTGTCACCGATCGTGACCGTGTCGGGCGTGTAGGGCGCCTCGAGCAGCTCTCCGAGCGCCGCGGCCTTGAGCTCCGGATCGTCTGCGCGTAGCTGCAGCTCGGCCAGCTTGAGGTCAGATTGTCCCGCAAGGAGATCGTCGAGCCATTCGCGCGGTGGGTGCAGCTCGAGCCGGAAGCCGGCGTTCGTCGTCACGAACGTGCGCCGTCCGCCGTGCTCCTGGATCCGCAGCTCGCGCAGGTCCGCGCGAGCCAGGGTGGCCACGAAGTCGTCCTCGTCGAGTGCGAAGCCGAGGTGGTCGAGCCGCGGGAGCTCCCATTGGCCGGGCTGGACGACGACGTTCACCGCACCGCGCTCGAGCTCGGTCAGGCGCAGCTTGAATCCGATGCGGTCGAGCTCCTCCCAGCCGTGGCCGGACTCGAACGAGGTCGTGTCCTCTTCGATCCGTCCGTGCCGGGCGACGAGGCCGAAGCCGAGCTTCCCCACGTAGCGGGCCTCGACCTCCCGCACCTTGCTAGTAACGAGGTGGTAATGGAAGAGCTGCACGGCGCGGAAAGCCTACTCAGCAAGAGGGCGAAATCAGGACCCGGTCGGTAACCGGGGCCGTACGGCACGTATGTCTCGATCGTTGGTTGCGGTGGCAGCCCTCCTCGTCAGCACCGTGCTCACGGCCGCGGCGGCCGAGGCGAAAGACGAATACTGGGCGCAGATCTGCGGTCGAAGCGGCTGCAAGATCGTGAAGGATCGATTCGTCGGCGCCGCACTGACGACCGAAGCCAATAGACGCGCCATGCCGCGGACAAGCATCGGTAGGAGCAAATTCTGGGTAGAGGTACTACCGGCGGCAAGCGCGGAGGCAGACTAGGGAGGTGCTCGCGCATCTCCCCGTCGACACCAGCTGGACGTTCGATCCGCTGCAGGTCGTCCCGACTGTGTTGCTCGCAGCCCTCTACGGCCGCCGCGTGCGCACCTTGCGTGCCCGCGGCACCGTCGTGCCGGGGTGGCGCATCGCGCTCTTCGCAATAGGGATCGGGCTGCTCTTCATCGCGCTCGTCACACCGATCCACTCGCTCGGCGAACAGCTCTTCAGCTTCCACATGCTCCAGCACGTGCTGCTCGGAGATCTTGCGCCGCTCGCGCTGCTGGCCGGACTCACGGGTCCGATCCTGCGACCCGTGCTGGCGTTCCTGTACCGGTTGCGCGCGCTCGCCAACCCGTTCGTCGCGTTGCCACTCTGGGCCGTGAACCTCTACCTCTGGCATCTCCCGTACCTCTACGACGCAGCGGTTCGGCACGACTCCGTGCATGCGCTCGAGCATCTCTGCTTCTTCACGGGTGGCGCGATCATGTGGCTGCCGGTCCTCGAGACGGTGCCGGCGCCCGAATGGTTCGGTACCGGTGCCAAGCTCGGTTACATCGCGCTCGTCCGAGTGGTCGAGACGGTGCTCGGGAATGTGTTCTTCTGGGCGGGCTCGGTCTTCTACGCCGTCTATGCGCATCGGCAGCGGCTCTGGGGCCTCTCGCCGCTCGAAGATCAGGGGATTGCCGGCGCGGTGATGATGATCGAAGGCTCCATCGTCACCCTCGTGGCGCTCGCCTGGCTGTTCCTGCGCATGGCGGGGGAGGGCGAGCTGAGGCAGCAGCTGCTCGAGCGCGGCCTCGATCCGCGGACGGTCAGGCGCGCCGTCCGCTATCGGCGCGCAATCCAAGAAAAGGGGGTACACGGCGGAAACAGGGTTTCCCCCGTGCGAGCAAGCGACGAGAGCGAAGCGCGCAGAGGAACTGAGCCGCCCGCGCTGAACCCCTGAAGCCCAGCCGTGCGCTCTTCGGGCGTCCATCACATCGACCTCGTGGTCTCTTCGATCGAGCGCAGCCTGCCCTTTTACGCGGAGCTGCTCGGCCCGCTCGGCTACCACGGCGTCGACCAGGTCGAAGGCGAGCGTGGCGAGACGATCTGGTACGTGTGGGGCCCGGGAACCGCGATCGGACTTCGTACCGCCCAGACGAAGTCGGAAGGCTACGACCGGTATCGCATCGGCTTGCATCATCTCGCCTTCGAGGCCGGCTCGCGTGCGCAGGTGGACGAGCGCGCCGAGTGGGCCCGCTCGCAGTCGGTTGAGATCGAGAGCGAGCCGATGGAATACTCGTACCTGCCCGGCTATTACGCGGTGTTCTTCTACGATCCCGACGGATTGAAGCTCGAGATCGTCCACGTCCCCGGCCTCGCAGCTGCCTGAGCGAAAGGAGAAGGATGTCCACGACACCACCTGACCAACCGAACACCCCGCAGCAACCCGGTGGATACGGCAGTCCCGGTGGCGGTCCGAACGTCAACCTCAACCTGTCGGCGCTCATGCCCACGCCGGGGAACGCCGAGCTCGTCGTCTACATCCTGGCAATCATCCTCTTGGCGATCGTCGCGCTCGCGAGCGACGCGTTCAACGTCAGCGGCTGGGTCACGGCCTTCACCGCGATCACCGTGGCGTACCTCATCTCCCGCGGGATCGCGAAAGCGAGCCGCGTGCTCGAACGCTAGGCCCGCGCTGGGAGAACCGCCCGGAATCCTCCCGGGGGAACCTCCCGGTTCCCCCAGACCCCTTCCACTGGTCCGCTTCGCGGACGGACGCTACGCGTCGCTACACGGCTTCGAACTGGAGCTTTGCTGCTTCGCGCGGGATCGCCGTCGGGTAGTCCCGCGTGAGGCAGGCCCGGCAGAACTGGGACGCGGGCCGTTGCGTCGACTGTTGGAGGCCCTGGAGCGATAAGTAGGCGAGTGAGGTCGCGCCGATGTGCTCGCGGACCTCCTCGACCGTCTTTCCCGCAGCGATCAGCTCGTCGGGGTCGGCGAGGTCGATGCCGTAGAAGCACTGGCCGATCACGGGCGGCGACGAGACGCGGACGTGTACCTCGGCCGCGCCGGCATCGAAAAGCATCTGGACGACCTGCCCCGTCGTATTGCCGCGCACGATCGAGTCGTCCACGACGACGAGGCGTTTTCCCGCCACCTCGGCCAGGGGGTTGAACTTCAGCTTGATGCCCTGCTCGCGCAGGCCCTGGTCTGGCTGGATGAAGGTGCGGCCGACGTAGCGGTTCTTGATCAAGCCTTCGCTGAACGGGATGCTGAGCGCACGCGAGAAGCCGATCGCGGCCGGCGTCCCCGAGTCGGGGATCGGTAGGACGAGATCCGCCTCGACCGGCGACTCCTGCGCCAGCTGCTCGCCCATGCGGACGCGCGCGCCGTGCACCTCGACCCCGGAAAGCCGCGAGTCGGGACGCGCAAGGTAGAAGAACTCGAAGATGCAGAGCGCCCCGCCGGCATCCTGCGGGACGACCTGCCGCGCCTCGACGCGCTCGTCGATGATCATCAGCTCGCCGGGACGAACCTCGCGCTCGAGCTCCGCGCCGACGAGGTCGAGCGCGCACGTCTCGGACGCGACGACCCAGTCTCGGTCGAGCCGCCCGAGACAGAGGGGACGCATGCCGCGCGGATCGCGAAAGGCGATCAGCTTCCCTTCGCTGAGCCCGACGACGGAGAAGGCACCGTCCAGCTTGCGCATCGCGTTTCCCACGGCGTCCGCGAGTGGGGCGGGGTCGTTCGCGATCAATGCGGCGATGACCTCGGTGTCCGCGGTGGTCGCGGGACTGTGTCCATGTTCACTCAGCTCCGCGCGTAGCACCGCGGCGTTCGTCAGGTTGCCGTTGTGGCCGAGCGCGATCGTGCGAGCGCTGCCGTGCTGCACCAACGGCTGCGCGTTCCACCACTGCGAGGAGCCAGTCGTGGAATAGCGCGTATGGCCGATGGCGAGATCGCCGCGCAGGCCGCGCAGCTTCTGCTCGTCGAAGACCTGAGTCACCAGGCCCATGTCCCGGAGAGCGGTCAGGCGGCCCGCGTCGGAGACGGCTATTCCCGCGGACTCCTGCCCGCGGTGCTGGAGCGCGAACAGGCCGAAGTAGGTGACCCGCGCCACGTCGCGCTCGGGCGCCCGGACCCCGAACAATCCGCACATCTACGCGTGATCCTTCCCGTTCACATGGCGGATGTGTGCGTCGCGAGCACCAAGCGATGGAAGGACGCAAGGAGTGCCCGGGCTAGGTTGCCCGGGCGCGACTGAGGACGCCCCAGCGCGCCGCGTGCTCGCGGGGCACACGCCGCCGATGTGGGCGGCGAGGGTCACGTAACTCCGCCGATGCGCCGGAGGCCCTTCGTGCCCAGCCGCCCCACGTCTGTTGGCGCACAGGCGAGCAGGATCTGGCCGCCGGTGGCATCCTCGGGCAGCTCGACGTCCGCCTCGAGCCCGCTGTACTCCTCCGCCTCTCGCAGCGCCTGCACCAACCCGGCGCCCGAGACGTCGTGGGCGAGCGTCAGCACCGGTGCAGCCTTCCAGACGTAGCGGACGAGTGCGGCCTCGGCCGCCAGGTCGAGCTCCCCCGGCGCGGTCGCGACCAGCACGACGTCGCCGGGGCGCCATGCTCCCGGGACGAAGCGGACGTCCGCCACGAGGCCGACGCAACCGACGACGGGCGTGGGTGGGATCGACCGGCCGTCGGTCTCGTTGTAGAGCGAGACGTTGCCCGAGACGACAGGGATCCCGAGGGCAGCTGCGGCATGGGCGATACCCTCGATCGCCCGTCCGAGCTCCCAGCCGATCTCGGGCTTCTCGGGATTGCCGAAGTTGAGGCAATCGGTGAGGGCGAGCGGCTCGCCGCCAGCGCAGGCGACGTTGCGCGCGGCGCCGAGGACTGCAAGCACGCCGGCGCGGTACGGATCGCGCTCCCCGGGGGGCGGTCCCTGCAGGGCCACGGCCAGGCCGCGCAGTGAGGGCCGGAGCCGCAGGACCGCGCCGTCGAGGCCGGGGCGGCGAACGGTGCGCGAGCCGACCAGCTGGTCGTATTGCTCGTAGATCCACGTCTTCGGCGACCTGTTGTGCGCCGAAACCGGAACGTTGGTCGTCAGCTGCGGCTCGCGAAGCACCTCGTAGCGCGGACATTCATCCGTGAGCAGAGCCGCACGAATCGCGCCGACCGGCTCGTCGTCGAAGAACGCACGCAACTCGCCTGTGTCGGTGACCTCGCCGATCGTCGTGCACGGGAGCTCCCACCTCGCGCACACGCGCTGGACCGCGTCGAGCATCTGAGGACGGACGACCGCGACCATGCGCTCCTGGGACTCCGAGATCATGATCTCCCACGGCTCCAGCTCGACCTCCCGAACCGGTACGCGGTCGAGCTGGACATCGATGCCCGCACCGTCGCGCGCCATCTCGGCGAGCGCCGAGGCGAGCCCGGCGGCCCCGCAGTCCTGTAAGGACTCGACGAGGCCGCCGTCGACGAGCTCAAGCGATGCCTCGATCAGCTTCTTGCCCGTGAACGGATCGCCGATCTGCACGGAGGGGCGCTTGTCGGGATCGTCTTCGCCGAGCTCCGCGCTCGCGAGCACGGAGGCGCCGCCGATTCCGTCTCGTCCGGTCGGCGCGCCGTACAGGACGACGCGCGCGCCGATCGCGGTCGCGCGCGCTCGCTTTACCCGGTCCGCCGGGACGAGGCCGACGCACATCGCGTTGACGAGGCAGTTGTCGCGATAGGCCTCGTCGAAGACGGCCTCGCCGCCGACCGTTGCGACGCCGACGCTGTTTCCGTAGTGCCCGATGCCTGCGACCGCCCGGTCGAAGTGATGATCCGGCGCGGCGAAGCGGAGGCCGTCGAGGATCGCAATGGGTCGCGCGCCCATCGCGACTATGTCGCGCAGGATCCCGCCGACTCCGGTCGCAGCGCCCTGGAAAGGCTCGACCGCCGAGGGGTGGTTGTGCGATTCGACCTTGAAGGCCACGGCCTCGCCCTCGCCGAGGTCGATGACCCCCGCATTCTCACCTGGGCCCTGCAAAACGTGTTTCCCCTCTGAAGGCAGTCGTTTCAGGAGGAGGGCCGAATGCTTATAGCCGCAATGTTCCGACCAGAGCAGCGAGAAGACCGCGAGCTCGAAGTCGTTCGGCTCGCGTGCGAGCAGCTCGCGAATCCGGTCGAGCTCCTCGTCGGTCAACCCCAGCGCACGGTGGAGCGGCTGTTCCGGCGCGACCTGCGTCAAGGGCTCGAGTCTACCCGGGGCAGAAGACACGTCCCGGCTACGTTGTCCCTCCTGTGAGCCGCCGTCACCTCGTCATGCTGATCGCCCTGGCGGCCATCTGGGGCTCCTCCTTCCTGTTCATCAAGGTGGCAGTGAGGGAGCTGGCGCCCGGTGACGTGGTTTTCGGTCGGGTTCTCGTGGGAGTGCTTGCACTGCTGCCCGCGGTTCCCTTCACGGTCGGCTGGGGCCGGCTCGCCGCTGAGCTGCGGCGGCACGCGTTGCCCCTGATCATCCTCGGCGTCTGCAACGCGAGCGTGCCCTTCTGGCTGCTCGCCTGGAGCGAGAAGCGGCTCGACTCGGGACTCGCTGCCGTGCTTCAGGCGTCCACTCCGCTCTTCACCGCGCTCGTCGCGTTCGGCTTCAGCCGCAGCGACCGCGTCATCGGAGGGCGTCTGGTCGGCGTTCTCATCGGGTTTCTCGGCGTCGTCTTGCTCGTCGGCGCCCAGCCGCGGGGAGACGTCTTGTCGGCGCTGGCAGTCCTCGGCAGCGCATTGTGCTACGCCGGCTCCGCGCTCTACGCCGGCGCCCGCCTGCGGGAGGCCTCGCCGATCGTGACATCGTTCGGCTCGCTCCTGATCGCGACGCTGACGACTCTTCCGCTTGGCGTCACGCAACTTCCGGACCACGTGCCCGGCTGGAAGGTGATCGGCTCGGTCGCGGCACTCGGCGCGCTCGGCCTCTCTGTTGCCTACCTCCTCTACTTCGGGCTGATCGCGGGCGCGGGCGCCTCATACGCCGTGCTCGTCACCTACCTCGTGCCGGCGCTCGCGCTCGGTTACGGCGCGACCTTCCTGGGCGAGAACGTGACGGCCTCCGCGTTCGCAGGTTTGATGCTCATCCTGGCGGGGGTTGCACTCGGGACCGGCACGCTTCGTTTACCCCGGCGCGCGCCGGCTCCCGAGACGCCGTGATCTCGATCCGGCGGGCCCGGGCCGACGACCTCGACTTCCTGTTCGAGCTCGTGAACCACGCGGCGGTCGAGCCGTTTCTCGGAGGTCGTGGGGCCCGCGATCGCGACGCGCTCGCCCCAGAGCTCGAGCGCTCGGCCGCAGATCCGACGGGGTACGGGCGCTTCGTGATCGAGGTCGACGGCCGTTCCGCGGGCGTCATGGGCTTCGAGGTCGAGAACCGGCGCTCGCGGATCGCGCACCTCGAGCGGCTCGCGGTCCATCCCGCCTTCCGCGGACGGCATGTGTCCGACGAGGCGGCGCGCCTGCTCCAGCGGCACCTCATGGAGGATCTGGGCTATCACCGGCTGGAGCTCGAGATCTACGGGTTCAACGAGCGCGCGCAGCGTCACGCGGAACGAGCCGGGTTCATTCGCGAGGGAGTGCGTCGTCGAGCCTACTGGCGGCACGGCGAATGGGCGGACGGCGTTCTCTACGCGCTGGTCAGGGAGGACCTGAGCGTGCCGGAGCCGCTCGTCCTGCTGCACGACTACGTGATGGTGCACAACGAGTGCGTACGCGTCGGCGACTGGCAGGCGCTCGGCGATTGGTTCGCCGAAGATGCCGAGCTCGAGTTCGCAGACCTTCCGGTCGGGCCGTTCGAAGGGCGCGCCGACATCACCGCGGCCTATGACGAACGACCTCCCGACGACGAGGTGGTGATCTTCGCAGCTCGAGAGGAGGAGGATCGGGTGGTTGCTTCCTACGGCTGGTTGCGCGAGCCGGGCAAGCAGGCGGGAAGGATGCTTCTCGATCCACGCAATCGAAAGATCCAGAGACTCGTCGTCACCTCCGAAGCGGACTAGGCGTCCGCTTCAGGCGAGGATGCACGCCGCGCGATGCTCTGGTGTCTCCGCCTTGTGAGGGCGTCGGAGCAGCGGATCGTGGTCGCGACATTCCTCGATCGCTACGGGGCAACGCGGATGGAAGCGACAACCCGACGGGATTCGCACTGCGTCGGGCGTCTCGCCGCTCAGGATCTGCGGTCGCATCCGGTCACGCGGATCGCGGCGCGGGACCACGGAGAGCAGCGCCTTCGTGTAGGGGTGCTGCGGATTGCGGACGATCTCCCGCGCCGCTCCCTCCTCCACGATCCGGCCGAGGTACATGACCGCGATTCGATCGGCGAACCGCGCTGCCGTCGAAAGGTCGTGCGTGATCATGAGGATGCCGAGGCCGCTCTCGCGTAGTCCGTTGAGGAGGTGGAGGACTCCGGCCCGCACCGAGACGTCCAGCATCGAAACCGGTTCGTCGGCGACGAGGAGTCGCGGCTCGAGCACGAGGCCGGCCGCGATGGCGACGCGTTGGCGTTGGCCCCCCGAGAGCTCGTGCGGAAAGCGGTCGAGGAAGAGCTCTGGCGGCGAGAGCTCGACACGTGCCAGCGCTGCCCGGACCCGCTCGGTGCGCTCCGCCTTGGAACCACCGAGGCCGTGGATCAACAGCGGCTCCTCCACGGTGGCTTGCACACGCAGCCTCGGATCGAGCGACTCGTAGGGATCCTGGTAGACGATCTGCATCCGTCGGCGCAACGGCCGCAGCGAGCGCGCGCCGAGCCGGGTGATTTCCCGACCCTCGAATCGGATCGTCCCGGAGACCGCATCGACCAGCCGCAGCACCGCCTGGGCTGTCGTCGTCTTACCGCACCCGGATTCGCCGACGAGCGCCAGCAACTCGCCCGCCCGGACCGAGAGCGTCACGCCGTCGACCGCGTGCACGCTCTGTCTCGGTGTGCGCCTGACCGCCCCGATGAGCCCTCGCGCCACCGCATACTGGACCACGAGGTCCTCGACCTCGAGCAGCTGCCGATTGCCGTTGACGCTCATCGGGCAGCCTCTGCCGGGACGCCGTTCAGGTGGCAGGCCGCGGCGTGGCGATCGCCCACCGTCTGAAGACGCGGACGGAGCGAGGCGCAGGGGGAGAAAGCACTGTCGCACCGCGGTCGGAAGGGACAGCCGGCGAGCGGCCGGTCGAGGCGCGGCGGGGCTCCCGGAATCGACGCGACCTCGTCGCCCTCGCCGTCGAGATCTGGCGTCGCCGCGAACAGCAGACGCGAGTACGGGTGCCGAGGAGCGTGGAAGAGGTCGTCCACCGACCCACGCTCCACGATCTCGCCGGCATACATCACCGTCCCCTGGTCGCAGAGCTGCGCAACCACTGGCAGGTCGTGTGTCACGAGCAGCAGCGCAAGGCCGAAGTCGCGGCACAACGCGTCGAGTAGCTCGAGGATCTGCGCCTGCACCATGACGTCGAGCGCAGTCGTCGGTTCGTCTGCGATGAGAATCCTCGGCCTGCACGACAGCGCCATCGCGATCGCTGCGCGCTGCCGCATGCCGCCGGACAACTCGTGGGGGAAGCGTTCCCCTCGGCCGGCCGGGATGCCGACCGACTCGAGCAGCTCGCCGGCCTCCGCACGGGCCTGGGCACCCCTCGCTCGACCGTGGAGCTCGAGCGCCTCGACGATCTGCGAGGCGACCGTCCGTACCGGATTCAGAGCGTTCATCGCTCCCTGGAAGACAATCGCGACGTCGACCCAGCGGTGGGGGCGAATCGTCGACTCGCCGCCGGCAAGGATGTCCTCGCCGTCCAGCAGCACGCGTCCTGCGACGCTTGCGCTCGGCGGGAGCAGGCCCATGACGGCGAGGGCGGTCGTGGTCTTGCCGCAGCCGGATTCGCCGACGAGCCCGAGCCGTTCCCCCGGCTCCACGGAGAGGGACACGCCCTGGACCGCGTGCAACTCGCCCCCGTCCTGGAGATCGAACCAGACGTGCAGGTCCTCGACTTCCAGCAGCCCGGTCACAACGACTCTGCACCGCGGCCGACGAGGGGGCGCAGCCTGAACGTGCGCGCCGAGAGATGGGCGACGCGAAGCCGTGGGTTGAGCGCGTCCTCCAGCGCTCCCCCGACCAGGCTGCAGCTGAGGATGATCACCGCGACGAGAGCGCCGGGCGGCACGATCGCCCACCAGGCGCCGGACGAGATCGCCGCGCGCTGGAATGCGTTCTCGATCACCTTGCCGAGCGAGATCCTGCTCGGGTCGCCGAGCCCGAGGAACGACAACGCCGTCTCGTCGAAGATCGCGACGGCAATGGTCAGCACGGTGTTGGCGATCAGCAACGGCGCTACCTGAGGAAGGACATGGCGAAGGACGATGCGCGTGTGGCCGGCGCCGAGGGACCGGGCGCGCTTCACGTAGACGCGCTCGCGCACGCTCTTGACCTGAGCGCGAATGACCCGGGCGGTGCTCGTCCAGAGGAGGATGCCGATGACGATCACGATGTGGAAGAGGCTCGGGCCCCAGATCGCTGCGACGACGATCATCAACGGCACGTCCGGAATCACGAGGAAGTAGTCCGTGATTCGCATGAGCACGACGTCCGTCTTGCCCCCGAAGTAGCCGGCCAGGACACCGATGGTGCCGCCGATCAGCATCGAGACGAGCGTTGCCGCAAAACCGACGACCAGGGAGATGCGTGCACCCCACATCAGCAGCGTCAGCATGTCGATGCCACCGTCGTCCAGTCCGAGCGGATGGCTCCACGACGGATGTCCGAAGACCGGTCCGACCCGCGTGTGCAGGCCGTAGGGCGCGACCCACGGCGCGAGCAGTGCGCCCACGATCACCAGCGACAGGAGAACGATGCCGATCGTGGCCGACGGCCGCCGGCGGATCGTCTGCCAGACGAAGCCGCCTCGTGAGCGAACCGGCTCGGGGTCGACGAGGAACCCGGGCTCGTTGAGCACGACGCTCACGTCGTGATCCTCGGATCGAGCTTGAAGTAGAGGAGGTCGGCGACGAGATTGAAGAAGACGACCGAGATGGTGAGGAGCAGAAAGGCGCCCTGGAGCATCGGGTAGTCGCGCTGCAGCACGGCGTCGTAGACCGCACGTCCGATGCCCGGCCACGAGAACACTGTCTCGATCAAGATCGCACCTGCCACGATGTAACCGAGCGACAGCGCGACGAGCGTCGCGATCGGCAGCATCGCGTTCCGCAGGGCGTGCTTGCGCACGATCGCCCACGGCTTCAGGCCCTTGGCGCGTGCCGTCAGGATGTAGTCCTCTCCCAGGGTCTCGAGCATGGCCGAGCGGACGATCAGGGTGTATTCGCCGTAGAGGACGAGCCCGAGCGTCAGCGACGGGAGCACCATGTGGGACAGGACGTCCTTGAGGTGCGTCCAGAACGAGGGATTGATGAGGAAGTCGTTCGCCATTCCGCCCGTCGGCAGCACACCGGTGAAGAGAATCACGAGCATGAGCCCGAGCCAGTGCGTCGGCATCGAGTAGAAGCCGAGCGCGGTCGTGACTGTCGCGCCTTCGAGCGCCGTGCCTCGGCGCCACGCGGCGATCACCCCGGTCAGCGTGCCGAAGACGATCGCGAAGACGGTGCCGAGCAGGACCATCGGGAGCGTGTTCTTGAGCGCCTCCCAGAGGTTATGCGAGACCGGCTGCTGGTTCTCGAACGACACGCCGAGGTTGCCGTGGGCCAGCTGCTTGAGGTAGATGGCGTACTGAGCTCCCTTCGACTTGTCGAGCCCGAACTCGCGCTTCAGCGCCTCGCGGAGCTCCTGCGTGGCGTGGGGCACGCGCGAGAGATTCGAGATGGCGCTTCCCGGTGCGAGCCGGAACAGGGCGAAGTTGATCGTCACGGCGACGAACACCGTGATCACCGCGAAAGCGGTGCGCTTGATGACGTAGTCGGCGCCTCTCATGTCCTCGCGCGGCGCGTCGGCGTGGCCGCCCCTACTTCTGGTGCACGCTCGTCAGGCTGAGAATCGACAGCTCGTTGAACGGCCCCTGAGGCGTATTGGTGAACCCGTCCCACTTGGAGCTGACCGCGCTGACGGCGTTGTCGTTCGCCAGCCAGATGTACGGCCGCTGGTCGTAGAGATACTTCTGCATCTTCCAGACGATCGCACGCCGCTTGTTCTGGTCCGGCGTCAGTTGCTGCTGCGCGTACATACGGTCGTACCTCTTGTTGCAGTAGCCCGTGTCGCTCCAGCCACCGTATTGCGCACACGTCACGACCGAGAGCATGAAGTCCGGATCGATCAGCGAGGTCCAGTCCCACATCGCGAGGTCGAAGTTCAGGTACTTGCCGTTCGGCCCGGACATCAGGTCGAACGCGGCGCTCGAGTCGAGCGCCTTCTGCCGGAGCTGGACGCCGATCTTCTTGAAGTCGGCCTGGATGATCTGGAACGTCCGCGGAATGCTGTGGACGTCGGTGGGCGCGATCACGTCGTACACCATCTTGTGTCCGTTCGCGACGCGGATCCCGCCTGAGCCGCGCTTGTAGCCCAGCTTGTCGAGGAGCTTGTTCGCGAGGCCGAGGTCGAAGGTTTCCGGTTTGAGTGAAGGGTTGTGCCAGCTGCCGGTCGGCGCCGGGACGATCGAGCTGGCGGGCTGCGCCGTTCCGAGGAAGACGACCTGGATGATCTGGGCTCGGTCGATGGAGTGCGCGAACGCTTCCTTGAGCTTGAGGTTGAGAAGCTCTCGGTGCTTCTTCTTCTTCGGGTTCGAGTTGAAGATGAAGTCGGTCTGGTCGAGTCCTGGAACGTTGGAGATCGTGAAGCCGGCGTTCTTCAGCGTCTTGATCGCGGTCGCCGGAACGGTCTCGATCGCGTCGATCTCATGGGCCTTGAGCGCGGAGATCATCGCATCGTCGTTCGAGAACATTCGCAGGCCGAACGTATCCACCTGCGGCTTCGTGCCCCAGTACGAGTCGTTCCGCTGGAACAGCGCGATCTCGTTCTTCTGGTACTTGACGAGTTTGAACGGGCCCGAGCCGACGATCGGCGCGCTGTTCGGGAACGTCTTCAGATCGGCGCCCTTGTGCCCCGTGTGCTTGCTCCAGATGTGCTTCGGCAGGATGAAGAACTGCTGGAACTGCCCGAGCACGTTCCCGGCGGCCTGCTTGTAGTGGACGATCAGCGTCGTCGGGTTCGGCGCCTCGGCCCGGATGATGTGGGCGATCAGGCCCGCCACGTTCGCCGCTCCGCCGGTCTGGTACTTGATGTCCGTGTTGATCGTCCAGGCGGCGTCAGCCGCGGTCAAGGGCTTGCCGTCCGACCACTTCGCATTCGCGACGGTCTTGAAGGTCCAGGTCTTGCCGCCGTTCGAGGCTTTCCACGACTTCGCGAAGAAGGGTGCGAACCGGACGTTGGTCCTGTCGTACTGGACGAGTATCGGATAGATGTACTGAAAGGTGCTGTAGGCGTCCTGATTGAACGCGACATACGGGTTGAGCGAGTCGATGCCGGAGCTGCTCCCGACCCTGAACGTGCCTCCACTCTTCGAGCTCGAGCCGCCCGCCGTCGACGCGAACGCGACGACCGCGAGGGCGGCCATGCCGAGGATCAGTGCCGAGAGCCACCGCTTCTTCATCCTGCCCTCCTCCTGGAGCTCACGATCGAAACACGGGTTCGTCGACCGTGAGCGTACGCCGGTCGGCGTCGAGCGTACAACGAACGCTGAGCGGAAGTGCGGCCAGATGCTTGCCGTGACCGAGAGGCAACTTGTAGAGCACGGGCACGCCGAGCGGCTCCAGGTGCTCCTCCAGCACGTCCTCGAGCGAGCGCGAGCGCGCCCAGTCGGACGCCTCCCGCAGGTCGCCCCACTCGCAGTCCTTCATCTCGCCGACGACGACGCCGGCGACTCGCTGCAGCTTTTTGGCGGCTGCGAGCTGGGTCAGGAAACCATCCAGATGGTACGGCGGCAGCTTGACGTCCTCGAAGAAGAGGATCGCGCCCTCCGCCTCGAACTCCCACGGCGTCCCCATCGTCTGCATCAGGAGCCACAGGCAACCCCCCACGAGCGGCGCGGTCACCTTGCCGCCGCGAATCGCACGGACGTAGGGATCGTCCGGATCCCTCGGAATCTCGCCGGCGCCGCCTGTGGTGAGGACCTGCAGCAGCCGCTCGCGCGTGAACGCCGTGGTCTCCCGGCCCCCGACCCCCGTCAGGCCGTTGGCGTAGAGGGTGGCGAGGCCGGTGCGCTGGCGGATCGCCACGTGCAGCGCCGTGATGTCCGAGAAGCCGACGAACGGTTTCGGGTTCGCGGCGATCACATCGAAATCGAGATGCGGGATCGTCTGGGCCGAGCCGAAGCCGCCCTGGAGCACCTGGACGACGTCGACCTCCGGGTCGGCGAACAGGGCGACGAGATCGTCTGCGCGACGGCTTGCAGAGCCGGCGACGTAGTCGTCACGGTCGAAGACTCCGTCTGCAAGCTTCACCCTGTAGCCCTGCTCCTCCCACCACTCGACCCCGCGCAGGATCTCCGAGCGAGAGTCGTAAGGGCTCGCCGGGGCAGCGACGCCGATCGTGCCGCCGGACCGGAGTGGGCGTCCGAAGAGCGTTGCGGCAGTCATGACGGAAGGTCCTCCAATCGTGGGCGGGGGAGCGGGAAGATCCTCCCCGACGCGGCAGCCGCCATCCGGTCGAGCCGCCGGCGCAGCTCTCGACGGGAGGCCGCGAGGTGTCGCTCGAGGCGGCGTTCGAGCCACGGGCCCGGTTTGCGTGCTCCTGCTTCTCCGTGCAACGACGCGAGCTCTTCCCAGAGATCCGGACCCACGTCGGGATCGCCCTGCGTAGCCCAGCAGGCACGCGGCGCATCGCGGCCGCGGCGGCCGTGCTCGATGCGAAACGCCTCGTGCCCGAGATCCGAACAGAGCCAGTTGAGCCCGACCCGGGCCAGCTCTCGCGCAGCGCGGCCGCGCTCGCCCGCACGTAGGAACCGCAGACCTGCTTCCAGCCTCCTCACGTCGGCGGCCGTCTGCTCGTGTGGGTAGCGCGCCGCTTCCCGCGCGTCCAGGCCGTGGAGACCTCGGCCGATCGCCGTGAACCGCTCCCGGCCGTTCGCCCCCGCCAGCTCCCGGAGTGACCCCTCCAGCCCGCCGTGGCGGATGCCGCTCAGCGAACGCTCCAGATGCCGGGCGCGTGCGGAGAAGTCGAGGACGTCGGCGGCGCCTGAGTCCGCCTCGAGGAGCAGGCGTGCGCACACCTCGGCGAGACGTGCGAGGTAGTCGAAGTCGATGCGGTCCGTCGTGTCGTACTGCGTGTGGTACTCGGTGCGATCGAATGCGCTTGTGAACGTCGAGACGTTGATTCCGGGGACACCGGCTGCGAGAAACGGCCAGACCTCCGTCCACGTCGTCGGCGCCGCGAGCTTGTACCCGTGGGGGAGCAGCCCGTCGCCCGCAGCGCGACGGCATGACGAGCGCAACCAGCGTGCGAGCTCCGGTGGCGCGTCGACGACGAACGGATCTGGGCTGCCCGAGCCTTCGACGTTGAGGTAGAAGCTGCTCCCCGTCGACCACTCCCGGTGCTCGGCGACGATCTGGTACCACGCGCCGTAACACCAGTCGTAGGAGGAGTTCGCTATGCCGTACTCCTCCGCGGTGTGCGACACGAAGGCGATCGGGCGCTCGGGTGTGACCTTCGACGACGTGAAGGCGCGCGCCAGCGCGAGCGTGATCGCCACGGCACTGGCATCGTCGAACGCTGCTCGGAACCACCCGTCGTGATGGCCGGCGACGACGTTCGGCGCGCCCCTTCGTCGCCCGGGGAGGACTCCGACGACGTTTGCGGCCTCGGCTCCGCGGTCGAGCGGCGCGCGAAGCACGACACGTACGTCGCTTCCTCCGGCGAGCTTCGCGGCATCCTCGCGCCGGATCGTCACGCACGGCGGCGCCTCCGCGTGCCAGATGCCGTCGAACGTTCCCAGTGCTGCGGGCGCCTGATAGTAGGGCCCGCCGTCACGTGCGGCGACGATCATCGCCTTGGCGCCGCGCAGACCGAGCTCCAGGCCGACGTGATACGGCCATAGGGGCTGCACCTGCCAGTCCACGAGGACGATCTTGCCGGCGACGTCGACGCGGGCGAGCTGCCGCCGCCCACCGCGACCGACGTCCACCAGCTCCCCGCGGATGCCGTCCGGGCCGGTCTCCGGCACGCCGCCGAACGACGCGCAGTCGAAGCGGGTCCCGCTGTTCAGTTCGACGTACGCCTCCTCCAACCGCCACGCGTCGACGGGTACAGGCTCCTCGGCCACGTCCGACAGCCCGGCATCGCGCAGCTCGCTCGCGATGAAGGAGGTCGCAGCGCGCTCCTCGGGGGTTCCGGCCACGCGAAAGCCGAGCTGATGAGAGCCGAGCGACGCGAGGTGCTCGACCACGTACCGGAGGTACTGCTGGTCGAACGTCACACGCGTCCCGCCTCGACTCCGAGTAGAACCTCGCGCACGAGCATGCCGATCCTGGTGAGGTCGTAGCCGCCTTCTTGAACCACGACCGTAGGCAGCTTCGCCTCGCCGATCAACGCGCCGGCGCGGCGAAAGCCGCCTTTCCCCACGTGCAGAGGACTCTCAGGATCGCCGGCGGCCGCATCCACACCGAGCGAGACGACGAGTGCCTGCGTGTCGGCACGCTGCATCCACTCGACCAACCCGTCGATCGCCCGCAGCCACTCCTCGTCCTCCGCTCCAGGTGGAAGCACGACGTTCCGGTTGGCGCCGGCGCCGTCGCCGACACCGATCTCGTCCGCGAAGCCGAGGAAGTGCGGGAACCACCCCGCACCTGGATCGACATGCAGAGAGCCGACGAGCACGTCCGGCCGCTCGAAGAAGACCTCTTGCGTCCCGTTTCCATGGTGGGCGTCGATGTCGAGAATCGCCACCGGACCGCCGGTCCGCTCGAGCAACGCCGTTGCAGCGACTGAAGCGTTGTTGAGGTAGCACGACCCGCCGAAGCAGGCTCGGCCCGCGTGATGGCCGGGCGGTCGGGAGCAGGCGTAGGCGCAGCGTGCACCCCCGACGACGAGATCGACTGCCGTCAAGGCCGTGTCGACCGCTGCGCGCGCCGATTCCCAGGTACCCGGCCCGACGAGGGTCATCGTGTCGTAGGTGAAGTAGCCCGGTCTCGCCCACACGGCGGTCGGCACAGCGGGGGGTCGGCCCGAGGTCAGCCCGCCGTGGGCGAAGACGTACGGGACGACACGGTCCTGGCCGGGATCCTCGGGCAACCCGGCCGCTGCCCATTCATCCCAGGCCGCCTGCAGATAGGAGAGAAGTTCGGGGTCGTGCACCGAGAGCAGTGCGTCGTCATCGTGCGGAACGGCGGCGACCTCCGGCGCCTCGGCCTCGGCGAGCGCGGAGCGGATGGCATCGATTCGCGCCGCGCTCTCGACTGCAGGCGTTGGGACCCCAACCCACACCTCGCTCCGAGGTTCGTGCGCGCGGCAACGCTCGTCCCACACGAACGGCATCGCGAGTCGCATCGAGCGACCCTAACGGGGATGCCCGGGGCCGC
>VAWR01000100.1:0-26146 GCA_005885245.1 Actinomycetota bacterium
TCTGCTGCGGAGGGGCGATGTCTTTCTCACGTCGTCGCGCGACGTGGAGCCCCCGCTCAGGCCGACGCGAAACGGCGACGACCGCCTTCCGATCGTGGTCGTCAGCCCGGCAGGCGACGGACCGTCGCCGCTCCGTGAGATCCTCCAGGAGCCCTGGCGCTGGCGACGTCACGAACGTGGCGCAGAAGAGATCGCGATTCCCGACGACCTGCAGCAGCTGTTGCCGCTCTGGCGCGAGCACTACAGGGATGGTGGGACCAGAAACCGCACCCTTCGGCTCGTTCGGCGAGCGACCCCCTCGAGAGTTGAGCGTTCCCTGCGGCGACTCCTGCGACGACCGCAGCTGAAAGACCTCACGTCGCGGAGCGGAGGCGCATGAGCGGCGTCTTCCGCCGACTGCGACACCGCAGATGGGTCGACGTCGCCGAGTTTCGACGCTTACACGAGGAGCTTCGTGACGGTCAGGTCCAGCTGCTGCGCGCCGTCGAGGCACTCCAGGACCGCGAGCACGAATACCGGCGCCTGCTCCGGGCCCTGCGCAGCTCGAGGGAGTACGAGCACGCGTTCACCGATGAAGACCCGCTCGTCTCGGTGACCATCCCGACGTGGACGAATCATCAGGCTCTGGGCGAGACCGCCGTCCCCTCGGTCCTGGCGCAGACGCACGAGAACTTCGAGCTCGTCGTCGTCGGCGATGCGGCACCGCCCGAGACGAAGCAACTGCTCGATTCGTTCGGAGACGATCGGATCCGCTTCGTCAATCTGCCCCTGCGTGGCCCCTATCCCGACGATGCCGTGCGCAGGTGGTACGTCGCGGGTGTTCCGGCGATCAACGAGGCGTCTCAACTCGCCCGCGGCTCCTGGATCGCCCCGCTCAACGACGACGACGCGTTCACGCCCGACCACATCGAGGTCCTGCTCGCAGCCGCGCGGACACGGCGAAGCGAGGTCGCCTACGGCCGATTCGTGATGAACTTCACGGATCGTCCTCCGTTCGAGCACGGTGCTTACCCTCCGGTCCTCGGTCAGTTCACGTGGCAGGCCGCGATCCACCACGCGGAGCTTCGCTTCTTCGAGATGGAGCTGGGGGACGCCTGGTTCGATCGCCCCGGCGACTGGTCACTGTGCCGGCGGATGCTGCTGGCCGGCGTGCGGTTCACGATGGTCGACGACGTCGTGGCTCACCTCTTTCCTGCCGCCACGGCGAAGAGCGAAGCTCTTTTCGGCGAGTGAGGACGCTCGTCTACGGCTCGCGTCCCGACGGGCACGCGAAGGTGGTCGTCGAGCTCGCCGGCGCCGAGCCGGCGCTCGAGCTCGTCGGGCTCGTCGACGACCATCCCGAAAATGCGCAGCGCACGATTCGCGGTCTCCGCGTCCTCGGTAGCGGCAGTGAGCTCACACAATTGCGTGGCGGCCACGACGCGCTGCTCCTTGGGTTCGGCGAGAGCGTGGGGAGAGCGGAAATCGGCGAGCGCGCCGAGGCAGCCGGTTTCGAGCTCCCCGTCCTCGTCCACGCGTCGGCCACCGTCTGCGCGTCTGCGCAGCTTGCACCTGGGGTCCAGGTGCTCGCGTTCACATACGTCGGCCCGGACGCGCGTCTCGGAAGCTGCGCCCTCGTGAACACCGGAGCGATCGTCGAGCACGATGCGGTGCTCGAGGACGGCGCGGTCATCGGGCCGCGCGTCACAGTCTGCGGCCGCGCGCGGGTTGGACGCGAGGCGACGATCGGTGCCGGCGCGACGATCTTGCCCGACGTCCAGATCGGCGCCCGCGCAGTGGTCGGAGCCGGGGCGCTCGTCCGCGAGGACGTCCCCGCTTCGGTCAGAGTCGCGGGAGTTCCTGCGCAGAGGCTGTCGTGACGCGGGTGACCTCACAGAGGCTGAGGTTTCAACAGCCGTCGCTTCCTGCTGCCGCCGCGATCGAGCGCTATCTCGCGGCTGCTCGCGACGAGCGCTGGTTCTCGAACTGCGGCCCGTGCTGGCGGCTTCTGCGAGACCGACTCTCCGAGGCGACCGGTTGTGAATCCGTTCCGGTCGCGAACGCCACTCTGGGACTCATCGTCGCCATCGCAGCGCTACGACCGCGCGGTCCACGAGAGGCCCGTCAGGCCCTCGTTCCGTCCTTCGCCTTCGCCGCGAGCGCCCAGTCGGCCGTCTGGAACGGACTCGAACCCGTCTTCGTGGACATCGATCCGGATCACTGGCACGTTGCTCCCGACGCTCTCGAGCGAGCGTTGGCGCAACGCCGCGGCGACGTTGCCATCGTGATCGCTCTTTCCAGTTTCGGCACCCCTCCGCCTCCGGACGTGCGTCGGTTCTGGGAGGACTCCTGCAGCGCCGCGGGTGTTCCGCTCCTGGTCGATTCCGCAGCCGGCTTCGGCGCGCGCGCTGCGGACGGCAGGCCGATCGGCTCCCAGGGTGACGCCGAGGTGGTCTCGTTTCACGCCGTCAAGCCACTGGCTGCGGGAGAGGGCGGTGCGGTCTTCACGCGTGATCCCGACCTCGCGGCCGAGATCCTCAGCCTCACCGGATTCGCGTTCGACGAGCGCAGGTCGGCTACACGCCCCAACGGCATCAACGCCAAGATGCCGGAGCACACCGCGGCGATCGCGCTGGCCTCGCTCGACGAATATCCGGATGCGCTCGCAGCCAGGCGGGCGGCGGCTGCGCAGATACTCGACGAGCTCCCTGAAGGTTTCCGACCGCAGCTCGAGCACGAGCGCGGCACCTGGCAGTTCGTCCCGGTGTCGGCCTCGTCCGCCGAGGCGCGCGCGGACGTGCTCTCAGCGGCAGGCGAGGCCGTCGAGTTGCGCACGTACTACGACCCGCTGCATCGAATGCCGGCGTTTGCGGAGTGTGAGCGTACCGACGGTCTCGCAGTCACGACCGAGCTCAGCGAGCGGATGCTGAGCTTGCCGATGGCCGCGGACTTCGAGCCGGACGAGATCGCTGCGATTGGGATGATGCTCCGCGCCGCTGTCGATCGAACCTGATGGTTCTCCGCGGTTGTCCCGTTTGCTCCAGGGGAGCCTGGGCGTTCGAGCCGCTATCCGACTCGTACTTCGGCGAATGGCGTCGCTGGGGCTTTCCCTATGCGCCCGAGGACTTCGAGACCCTGAACGTGCGGGACTATGCGTGCCCCTCGTGCCACTCACCTGACCGGGACCGGATGTGCGCGATCTGGATCGGCCGCCGAGCTGTTCGGACAGGGTCTCTGCTCGACGTCGGACCGAGTCCTTCGCTCGCAGGCTTCCTGCGTACGCGCTTCGACTATCTCAGCCTCGACGCGATCCGGGACGCGGACGTGCGCGGCGATGTCCAGGAGCTCACGTATTCGGCTGACTCGTTCGATGCGTTCGTCTGCTCACACGTTCTCGAGCATGTCCCAGACGACCGGCGTGCGCTCGCCGAGCTGCGGCGTGTTCTCCGGCCTGACGGCTGGGGAATCGTCATGGTCCCGGTCTGCCTGGCCGCGCCGAGTATCGACGAGGACGGCGGCGTCGACGAGGCGACGGCGTGGAGGAGGTTCGGGCAAGGCGACCACGTTCGACTCTACGACCGCGCGGGCTTTCTCGAGCGGTTGGCGGAGGCCGGCTTCCAGCTCGAAGAGTGGCGTCCCCGGATGTTCGACCGCCTACGCTACGGCCTTGCTCGAGGAAGCGTCCTGTACGTCGTCAAGTGATTTCGGTCGAATACCTCAGATGAAGCTCGTCATGACTCTGCGCACGCGCGACGAGGCGGACGTCGTGGGCGCCCAGATCGCGTACCACCTGAATGCCGGCGTGGACTTCATCGTCGCCACGGACCATCGTTCTGAAGACGGAACGACGGAGATACTCGAGTCGTTCGTCCGCGACGGACATCTCCATCTCATCCGGGAGGACGGCGACCAGATGCGCGAAGGCGACTGGGCGACTCGCATGTCACGTCTGGCGGCGACCGACTTCGGTGCGGACTGGGTCATCAGCAGCGATGCGGACGAGTTCTGGTGGCCGCGCGGCGGCTCCCTCAAGGAGGTGCTGGCCTCGGTTCCGGAGCGATACGGAATCGTGCGAGCTCTCCTGCGGCAGTTCGTGCCGAGACCCGATGACGGCTCTTTCTTCGCCGAGCGGATGACCGCTCGCTTCGCAGGCTCCGCGCCGATCAACGATCCGAGGAGTCTGTTCAGGCCGAACCTCAAGGCGATCCACAGAGGCGATCCGGGCGTCACGCTGTCTGCCGGCGCGCACACCCTGCTCGACTCGTCCCTCGTTCCCCTGCGGGGCTGGTATCCGATCGAGTTCCTCCACTTTCCGATCCGCAGCTTCGCGCAGTCCGACCGGAAGTACGCGAACCTCCGCGCTGCGCTCGGCGAGAGTCGGAACTCCTACTACGAGGAGGTTCGGCGCGCTCGCGAGGAGGGACGGTTCCACGAGTTCTACGAGTCGCTGATCATCGGCGACGATGCGCTCGATCGAGGACTTCGCGACGGCTCGCTCGTGGTCGACGCCAGGCTTCGCGATGCTCTCCGCTCGCTGCACACGAGCAACGGCCAGGAGTTCGCTCTTCCGGTTGACGGCGTGGGCCGGCTGTCGTTCCCGCGACCTACCGTCGTGGACGACGCCGCGTATGCCCTCGACGTCGCCGCGTTGGGCGAGGCGGACGTGGTCAGGCTCCAGCGACGTCTCGACGCGCTCGAGCCCCGTTTGCAGGCGCTCGAGCGTGGGCTGGTGCCCCGTCTCTCCCGCACGCTGTCCGGCGCTGCGAGGGGGATGCTTCGGCGGGTCCGGAAGGACTCCGCGTGAAGGTCGTACTGACCGTGCTCGCGCGCGACGAGGCGGACATCATCGATGCGCAGATCGCGTTCCACCTGAATGCGGGCGTGGACTTCGTAATCGCAACCGACAATGCGTCCCGTGACGGGACGACGGACATCCTGGAGTCCTACGTCCGCGAAGGCTGCCTGCATCTGATCCACGAGCCTGCCGAGGGCCTGCGTCAGGGGGAGTGGGTGACGCGGATGGCCAGGCTCGCCGCGCAGGAGTTCGGCGCGGACTGGGTGATCAACAGCGACGCGGACGAGTTCTGGTGGCCCCGCGGAGCATCGCTGAAGGAGGTCCTGGCGGCCGTGCCGGAGCGGTACGGGATCGTCCAGGCGTTCTGGCGTTCCTTCGTTCCGAGACCCGACGACGACGCGTTCTTCGCAGAGCGAATGACTTTGCGGCTGTCACAGCATGCACCGATCAACGATCCGACGAGCTTCTACCGGCCGGTGATCAAGGTCGCCCATCGCGCAGCTCCGGACGTGACCGTCGGGCGTGGAAACCATTCGCTGGTGGGCAGTTCCTTCGAGCCGCTGCCGTCGTGGCATCCATTGGAGGTGCTCCACTTTCCTCTGAGATCGACCTCGCAATGGCAGAGGAAAGTGGAGCTTCAGGGCGTTGCCTTCACGGAGCACATCGAACGTGCCGGCACGGGCTACCATCTGAAGGGCTATGACGCTTTGAAGCGCGGCCGGATGAGCGACCAGCTCCAGTCGCTGTTCGTCGCCGACGAGGAGGCTGCGAGCGGTCTCGAGAAAGGAACGCTTGCGAGCGACACACGCTTGCGTGATGTCCTCCGAATGCTGCGCATTGCTGCTCCGGACTCGAAGACGCGTCGCTTTGCAGTTCCTTCGGAGCGCGACGGCCCTCTGCTGCTGCCGCAACCGACGCCGACGGAGGAGGCCGAGTACGCGGTGGAGGCAGCCGTGCTGGGCGAGGCCTACGTCGTACGAGCCGAGCGTCGGCTCGATGCGTTCGAAGACAGATTGCGCCGCCTCGAGCGCACGTCGTTTCGGCGCCCTTAGCGTCTCGTTTGCCCAACCTGCCGGGCCGCTAGCATCCGGCGGATGACGGAAACGAAGGTCAAGCCTCCGAGGGCGTCGGCGCCGGAGACCAGCCCGACGCGCAGCACGGAGCTCGACCGTGCGAGATACGTGACCGTGATCCGACCGGCCACGCAGATGCCGCGGATCGATCTCCGCGAGCTCTGGCGATATCGCGAGCTCCTCGGGATCTTCGTCTGGCGAGACCTGAAGGTGCGCTACAAGCAGACCGTCATCGGCGGCGCCTGGGCGATCTTCCAACCGGCGTTGACCGCCCTCGTCTACACGCTCGTCTTCGGCCGCTTTGCAAAGTTTCCATCGGGGCGGCTGCCCTATCCGGTCTTCGCCTTTGCCGGCGTGCTGGCCTGGCAGTACTTCTCTGCGTCGCTGAACATCGCGAGCGCGTCGATCGTCGGCAACGTGCCGCTCGTGACCAAGGTGTACTTTCCGCGCCTCCTGCTTCCACTCGCGGGCGTCGTCGTGCCCCTGATCGACCTGTGTCTCGCGGGCTTCGTCCTGGTCGCCATGATGGCGTGGTACTCGACCTGGCCCGGCGCGGCAGTCCTGGTGGCACCCTTCTTCATCCTGCTTGCCCTGGTAGCTGCCTTGGGCGCGGCCCTGGCGCTTTCCGCGCTCAACACCCGCTACCGCGACGTGCCGTACGCGATTCCCGCCTTCATGCAGGTTCTTCCGTTCCTGTCCGCCGTGCCCTTCGCGCTGGACGGCGTCCCACTCAGATGGCAATGGGTGCTGTCCATCAACCCGATGACCGCCGTCGTCTCCGGCTGGCGTTGGGCCGTGCTCGGCGGCCCGCAACCGATTCTCGGCCAGTTGGGCTTGAGCGTCGGGGTCGCCATCCTCGTCTTCATCGGGGGATTGGCCTACTTCAGACGGTCCGAGCCCCGGTTCGCGGACACGATCTGATGACCGTCGTCGTCGCAGCCGAAGGACTTTCCAAGCGCTATCGAATCGGCCAGCACAAGGCCGCCTACGGGACCTTGCGGGACTCCGTCGTGCACCAGGTGAGGCGCTTTCGTTCAGGACACCTGCACGAGCCGGCCGAGGAGATCTGGGCGATCAAGGACGTCTCGTTCGAAGCGCGCGACGGCGAGGTGCTCGGCGTGATCGGCCCGAACGGTGCCGGAAAGTCGACCTTGCTGAAGATCCTGACGAGAATCACGACGCCGACCGCCGGTCGCGCGGAGATCAGAGGCAGAGTCGGGAGCCTGCTCGAAGTCGGGACGGGCTTCCATCCGGAGCTGACCGGGAGGGAGAACATCTACCTGAACGGTTCGATCCTCGGGATGAAGCGCAGCGAGATCAGCCGAAACTTCGACGCGATCGTCGACTTCTCCGGCGTCGCGAAGTTCATCGACACGCCCGTGAAGCGCTACTCGAGTGGCATGTTCGTCCGTCTGGCGTTCTCCGTGGCCGCGCACTTCGAGCCCGAGATCATGATCGTCGACGAGGTGCTCGCTGTCGGCGATGCGGACTTCCAGCGTCGCTCGATGGGCCGCATGGAAAGCATCGGCGACTCCGGCCGTACGGTGATCTTCGTGTCGCACAACTTGCAGGGAATCCTGCAGCTGTGCGATCGAGCGATCTTGCTCGAGAAGGGACACGTCGTCCGCAGCGGCGCAACGCCGGACGTCGTCGCCTACTACGAGCAGCAGACGATCGGAATGGGTCCCGAGGTCGCCTGGACCGATCCGGCGACCGCGCCGGGAGACGAGCTCGTCCGCCTCGAGTCGGTACGGATCGTCGACGAGGACGGGTCGAGCACGAGCACCGCCGACGTGCGTCGCCCGCTCGGAATCGAGATCGCCTTCTGCGTCCTCGCAGACGGGAGGCCGATCGTCCCCAAGGCCAGGGTCCTCGACCAGCACGGCGCGATCTGCTTCAACGTGATGGACGTGAGCTCACGTTGGCACGAGCCGACGCCCCCGGGCGAATACGTCGCCACGGCATGGATCCCCCCCAACCTGCTCAACGAAGGACGGATCTCCGTCGATGTCGACGTCGTCACCGTCGCCTCGCCGAAGCTGATCCCACACGCAAGCGCCTATCAGGCGGTGGCCTGCCACGTGTACGACACGGGTGAAGGCGACTCCGCTCGGGGCCTGTTCAGCGGGCAGCTTCGCGGCGCCGTCAGACCGTTGCTGGACTGGACGCTCGAAGAGCGTTGACGCGCCCTGGGCGCCGCTCCGCAGATCGTCGGCGTCGTCCTCGTCCACAACGAGGACCTCTTCGTCGAGCAGGCGATTCGGAACATCGCCGGCTTCTGCGACGTGATTCATGCCGTCGACCACGTTTCGTCCGACCGGACGTGGCCGATCCTCCGTTCGCTCGCGAACGAGTACGACCACGTCGACGCACGGCGCGCGCACCACGCGGCTGAGTCGCACGCGCTGATCGAGCGCTACTCCGGGACGAAGACCTGGATCTTCGGCGTCGACGGGGACGAGCTCTACGACCCGGCTCGGCTCAGCGGGTTCCGAGAGCAGCTGCTCGCGGGCGAGTGGGCCGAGGTGTTCAAGATCGCCTCGAACGTCGTCAACTGCATCGAGCTCGATCCGAGCCACCGATCGGCGACCGGGTATCCCTCGCCTCCATCACGTTCGATCACCAAGCTCTACAACTTCGCCGCCATCGAGTCGTGGGCCGGCGACGGGTCCGAACGCCTCCACGGCGGCACGATCGTCTTTCGGGACTCCTCCGGCGAGGGTGCCGTCGACAACATCGGCGAGCGCCTGACGTGGGAGGAGACACCGCTGCGCTGCCTCCACCTCTGTTTCCTGCGACGGTCGAGCCTGGATTCCCAGCCGGGTCCCGAGCCCACTGCCAGGCCGATCCTGATGGAGACGGAGATGCACGACCGCTCCTGGCGCGGCGCCCTCAAGCGCCGTCTCCGCCGCCGAGTGCAACCCGCTGCCTCCAGCTGGAAGCGCGAAAAGTACATGCGGGGCGACCTGGTGACGGTCGACGCGGCGCCGTTCTTCAGCTGAGGGCGTAGCGCTGCTCGGCGCCGAGACCGTTCACGCTGCCGGGACGAACCGAGAAGTTCCGCTCGGTGAGCGAGGCCAGCGACGCCGGGGACGAATACGTGACGGTTGCGAGCACACGTGGTTTGCCGACGGCGAAGCCGCCACGGTGGAAGCCGGAGGTGTTGCAGAAGATCAACGTGCCCCGCGGTGCGGTGAAGCTCACCGCGCGGTCCTCGACCTTTGCGGCGAGCTCCTCCTCCGGCGGATAGTTGTCGCCCAGCGGCCGCCAGGGCCAGAGGTGGTCGAGCTCGCTCCCGGGAGCGCTGCGCGGCACGTATTCGAACGGGCCGGAGTCGTCGTCGACGTCGACGAGATAGAGGAACGCCTTCAGCAGATGCCGGTCGTTGAAGTCGCGGTGCCAGCGTTGGGACGACTGCCGCTCGGAGCGGTCGACCGGCGGCGTGTACCAGACGTCGACGTACTCGAGCTTCGCCCACATGCCGAGGTAGGTGTTCGCGATGTCGAGCAGTCGCGGGTTGAGTCCAAGTCGAAGCCAGGGGTCGTCGAGCCCGAGCTCGACCTCGTACGCGTACTTGCGCACGACGAACTCCTTGCCGGGTCGTCGTCGCAGCGCCGTTTCTCCGCCCTCCTGCTCACGCGCGAGCTCGCGCTCGGTGTCCGAGACGAACGTCGCCGCCTCGGCCTCGAGATCACGCCACGCCTGCGGATCGGGGACGAGCTCCGAGAAGGGAACGACGGCGTAGCCCTCGTCGCGCAGGCATCCGAGAATCTCCCGCTGAGGCGCGTCGAGCGCGGGCGGCTGTTGCGAATAGCGGCGCCGTGCCCGGCGGTTGCCGAGCACGCGGTCCTGTAGCTCGTAGGTCGCAATGACGCCACGACGCTCGAGCGCGCTGGCAACGCGGTGTGCGCGGGCCGCCAGACGTGTCCGCTTCCGGTGCATCGACGGCAACCTTAGCGGCCTCCGTTCTCTACGGTGTCGCTGTGGAAAGCTCTCGTCCTCTGACCGTCTTCTTCGCGTACCGCGACAGCGCTGAGCGCCGCGCAGCGCTTGCGCAGCCCGTCGGATCGGCAGAGCGGTATCGCCTGTTCGGCCTCGACGAGCTGGTCGCCCGCGGCGCACAGGTCCGCCACAACCTCGAGCGCGAGAGACAACCGCCGTTCTGGGCCCGTGCGTTCGGCGGGGGTGTGAGCCGGGCTCTCTATCGCCTCGGCGGATACGGGGGGGACTTCGCTTCGGCCCTGGCTTCTCTGCGCACCGCCAACTCGGCCGACGTGATCCTCTCGACGGTGGACACGATCGGTATCCCGCTCATCCTGCTGAAGAGGTTCGGGCTCGTCCGGACGCCGATCGTGTACAGCGCGATCGGCCTGCCGGAGCGACTGGTGCAGCTTCGCGGCCGGCCCATGCAGCGGTTGTACGCGCGCGCTCTCCGCGGCACGCGGGCGATCGTGTCCTACGCGGAAAGCGAGGCCGAGTGGCTGCGCGACTGGCTCGGGGCCGACGGCCCGCCGGTCCTCTTCGTCCCGTTCGGCGTCGATCTGGCCGCTTTTCGGCCGGCTGACGGGAGAGAGCCGGACGTCGACGTCATCTCCGTCGGCGCGGACCCACGGCGTGACTTCCCGCTCCTGCTCACCGTTGCGTCTCACCGGCCAGAGCTGAGCTTCCGCATCGTCGCCTCAGCCGACCACGTGCGCTCCCTGGGCCGTGTTCCGCCGAATGTCGCGGTGGAGACTGACATCCCACTGGCGCAGGTGCGCGACCGCCTGGCGCAGGCTCGAGTCGTTGCGCTCCCCGTGAGGGGCAACAGCTATTCAGGTGCGACCACGACGCTTCTGCAGGCGATGGCGATGGGGAAGGCCGTGGTCGTCTCGCGGACGGACGCGATCGCCCGTGGCTACGAGCTCGAGGACGGCTACAACTGCCGGCTCGTCGAACCCGGGGACGCCGGAGCGTTCGAGCGGGCGCTTCTGGAGACGCTCACGGGCGCGCGTGCCGATTCGCTCGGCACGCGCGCCCGTGAAACGGTGGAAAGGAGTCTCAGCTGGGAACGCTACGCGGCTGCGCTCTTCGAGGTTCTCTCCCCTTAGGCGCCGACCTTGAGCACGAAGCCGGCGGCCGAGTGCGTTCCGAGCTTGTCGGCGACCTGAATCCGCAGCCGGTAGGTCCCGGCCTTGCGCGGGGTCCCGGAGAGCTGACCGGTCCGGGCATTGAGCTTCAGACCCGCCGGCAACAGGCCCGGACGGCCGCCGAGCATGATCCACGTGCGCGGAACGACACCGCCGCTTGCCCTGAAGAAGATCCTGTACTTCTTGCCGACCTTGGCAGGAGGCAGCGGCTTCTTCGTGATCAGGAGGTGTGCGGCGACCGTGAACGGCACGTCGAGCGTGGTGCTGAGCCCGAGCGTGTCGGTCACGACCAGCTTGACCGAGGTTTTTCCCGGAACCGTGGGCTTGCCGCTGATCGCGCCGGTGGCGGGATCCATCGTCAGCCCCTCTGGCAGCGCAGCGCCTGCGCCGAGCGACCAGGCGTACGTGCCACTACCGCCCGTGGCCTGCGGTGCGGCCTCGAAGGCGAGACCCACCTCGCCGACAGCCGTGACGGGTCCGATCTGAAGCTTCGGGACGACGGCGAGCGTGTACGTCTGCGAGTCCGAACGGCCACCGTCCGTGGCCTTGATCTGGAACGTGAAGTTGCCGGTCGCGGTGGGCGTGCCCGAGAGGAGACCGCTCGAGCCTGACGAAATCGCCCACGTCGGGCTTGTTCCGCCGTTGACGGAGAACTGCATGCTGTACGCGGAGTTCGCCTGCGCCGGACTCAGAGTCGATTGACGCTGAACGATCTGTAGGCCCTGAGTGACTGCGATCGAGAACTGCCGTTCCGTCGAGTTTGGAGGGTTCTCGTTACACCAGGACGGGCCGCCCTCCGACGCGGGGATGTCTCTCATCGAGACCCAAAACACCCAATTCCCGGGTTGCGTCGGCGTTCCGCTGATCAACCCGCTTGACGACAACGAGAGCCCCGTCGGAAGCGCCCCAGTAGCCGTGAAGGTGACATAGGGCACGCAGCCGGTGCCCTCGCGACCGATGAGTTGCAGCGAGTATGGCTTTCCGGTTTCGCCCGTTGGGCAGATCTTGATCACACCGCCTGTCTCAACGGGACAAGGCTGGTCCGGGTATGCCAGCGCGCTCGCGCTCGGCACCACCACAGCGGCGACGGCAGCTGCCAAAAGGAAGGGCAGCAGAATGCGGGTGAAGCGCATGGGACTCCTTTTCAGGTGATATCCAGGGTTCCAGACGGCCGTCTGGACGGCCGGATGGTACCGCTCTCCAAAGAACATGGAGTCTTGCCGGATGAGATTTAACAAGTCGCTCACACCCGCCCCGATCCGGCGGGCAGCGCGCGTCCTGGCTCGACGCGGTCATGCGGAGGCCGACTGGTTGCGCACGCGCCGGGGACGTGCCGACCTCGCGATCTTCCACGAGTTCGCGCCGCCACCGTACGGAGGCGGGAACCAGTTCCTGCTCGCGCTCGTACAGGAGTGGCGAAGCCGCGGACTGGTCGTCGAGGTCAACCGGCTTTCCGGAGGCACGCCCGTTTGCCTCTACAACTCCTTCAACTTCGACTTCGCACGCCTGCGTCGGTTCGCTCGAGGAGGTGTGCGGATGGTGCACCGCGTCGACGGACCGATCGGGGTCTACCGCGGTTTCGACGACGGCACGGATCGCCGGATCGTCGAGGTGAACGGCGCGTTCGCTGCGGCGACGATCCTCCAGTCGCACTACAGCCTCGAGAAGCATCGGGAGCTCGGATTCGAGCTGCGCAATCCGGTCGTGATCCGGAACGCCGTGGCTTCGTCGATCTTTCATCCACCCACAACGCGGGAGCCGTTGTCCGGACGCCGTGTGCGCGTGATCGCGACGAGCTGGTCCGACAATCCGCGCAAGGGCGCCGATGTGCTGGCCTGGCTCGACCGTCATCTCGACTTCGATTCGTTCGAGGTCACCTTTGCCGGTAACACGACGGAGAGGTTCGAGCGGATTCGAGTCGTCGGGCCGCTGGCTTCCGAGCCGCTCGCCGACCTGCTGCGCATTCAGGACGTCTACCTCGCTCCGAGCCGCGACGATCCGTGCTCGAACGCGCTGCTCGAGGCGCTCGCCTGCGGCCTTCCCGCCGCCTACCTGCGCAGCGGCGGACATCCCGAGCTCGTGGGCGAAGCGGGATTCGGGTTCGACGACCCGGAGGAACTGCCCGCCGTGCTCGAGGGAGTCGCGGCCGAGCTGGATGTTCTGCGGGCTGCCATCCGCGTCCCCGCGCTGCCGGACGTGGCGGACCGCTATCTCGAGGTGCTGCGAGGTTGAACGTTGCGTTCGGCCGGCTCATAACTGCACCTCCGCAGGCGCTGCTCGGCGCCTACGTCTCGGCGCGAACCGCGTCGTGGCCCGACGCCTCACGCCTTCTCGTGGTCGGCGACGACTTCGGTTGGTCGATCGACGACGACCGGGTTCGCCTCACGGCCACCGCCGAGCGGCTCGGATACGAGGTGGCGCCGGCGCGTTGGGCGCGGTTCGCTCGGCGCCAGGCGGTCTTTCACCACGACCACTTCGGAGCGCTCCAGCCTCGCTGGCTCGACTCGTCGAACCGGCTTGGTCTGAGCTACTTCCACGGTCGGCCCGGGACACCCGGCTATCCCGAGTTCGACCGCGCGTACGAGACCCTCCGCAACAGTGCGTCGCGGGTCGACCGGGTGCAGGTGACGCACGGCGAGATGCACGAGCTCGTGCTGGGGGCGGGGCTGGATCCCGAGAAGGTGTTCCGGATCCCGATCGGCGTCGACATCGAGCGCTTCCCGCTGGGCGACGCGAGCACTCGGGCCGGGGCGAGGAGCGCACTGGGCCTTCCCTCATCGGCTTTCGTCGTCGGCTCGTTCCTGAAGGACGGCGTCGGGCTCGGCGAAGGTCTCGAGCCGAAGCTGGTGAAGGGCCCCGACACGCTCGTGGAGACGCTGTCATCGCTGCAGAACTCGATTTCGGAGTTGTTCGTGCTCCTCGTCGGGCCGGCGAGGGGTTACGTCCGCCGAGAGCTCGAGCGCCACGGCATTCCATGCAGGCACGTGCAGTTCGACTCCCGCGAGGAGCTGGCTCGCGCGTACCACACGCTCGACGTGTCCCTCGTCACCTCCCGGCAGGAAGGCGGGCCCAAGGCGCTCCTCGAGTCGATGGCCACGGGGGTGCCACTGGTCACGACGGCGGTCGGGCAGGCTCCCGACCTGATCGTCGACGGGCAAAACGGTTTGCTCGCAGAGGTCGACGACGTCGAGGCTCTCGCTGCAGCAGTGCTGCGTATTCACGACGACGCCGCGCTCGCGGCCCGCCTGCGGGCGGGCGGGCGGCCGACGGCCGAGGCGAACGCCGACGAGATGCTCGACGAGCGGTGGGCCGCTTTGTTCGACGGCTTCGTCGAGAGACGATCGACGCGTGAAGATTGATCGCGCCCGGATCGGCCGCTACTCACGCGCCGGCCGGCGCTGGGTGCGCCTGCTCCTCCCGGCGCCACGGCGAGCCGGCGTGCGTGTCTTCTACGGACACGATCGCATCCCGGCGCAGGGCGACCCGGTTGCCGGCGGAACCGCCAAGTTCCAGCGTCTCGCACGGCGTTTTCCCAACCGGCCGATGGATTTCACCCTCCTCTACTTCGGGTCGACATCGCTGCCGCGTGATGTCGACGTCGCCGACCGCCGGTTGTACTCAATCAGGACGGCGTGGCGTATCCGGGCTGGGCCGGCGCAGCGACCGAGGGGCTCAACCGGCGGAACCGCGGTGTGCTGCACGCGTCCGAGCACGTCCTCTACCAGAGCCGCTTCAGCAAGGACTCGTCGGATCTGTTTCTGGGAGAGCGCAAGGAATCGTGGGAGATCCTCTACAACGCAGTCGACGTCGATCACTTCGCGCCGGCGGAGGTCGCGCCGGCGGGCGGACCCGTGTTGCTGCTCGGCGGGGATCAGACACAGGCGTACAGGCTCGAGCTTGCGCTCCGGACGTTCCGGCGCGTGCTCGACGCCGAGCCGGCCGCACGCCTTCTCGTCACCGGCTGGCTCGTCTCTTCGGCGGAGACGCTGCTTGCGGAGCTCGAGTTGCGCGCGCACGTCGAGTTCCTCGGACGTTACGCGCAGCGGGAGGCTCCCGGGATCCTTCGTCGTGCTCACGCTCTCCTCCACACCAAGGTGAAGGACCCGTGCCCGAGCCTCGTGATCGAGGCGATGGCGTGCGGGTTGCCCGTCGTCTATCCGGCGAGCGGCGGCACGCCCGAGCTCGTCGGCAGCGAGGCAGGCATCGGCGTTTCGCATCCGGAGAGCTGGGACCGGGACGAGCCGCCGTCACCCGAGGCCCTCGCGGACGCCGTCGCCCGCGTCCTGGCGGACCGTGACGTCTATGGCGCCGCCGCCCGGCGCCGGGCAGTCGAGCGCTTCTCGCTGCGGCCGTGGCTCGACCGCCACTCTGAACTGTTCCACCAGCTAGTGCAGTGAGGCTTCGACCCAGATCTCGCCCCAGGCAAACCGAGGCTCGCCCATGCTCCAGCCCGCAGCGCCGAGCTCGTCGCGGAGCAGCTCCTCGTCGTATTCGACCTTGTGCTCGGGATCGGAGAAGTGAGGGAGCCCGACTTCGTGCCTCAACGGGACGGTCCAGTCGCGGTCGAGGACGGGCACCCGGATCAACAGCCGCCGCGCTCCGGTGCGCTGGCGGAGCGAGGTGAGCAGCTCGACCCGCGGTTCGATGTGCTCCAGAACGTTCGACAGGACCGCGACGTCGACGGGGTCGTCGGGCTTGTACTCGACGGCGTCCGCCTGAACGTATGTGACGCGAGGATGTGCGAAGTGCGCGCGTGCGAACTCGAGCATCCACGGGCTCGCGTCGATCGCAAGGACGGTCGCCGCGCCACGCTCCGCAAGGTCGTGTGCGAGCTCGCCCTTGCCACAGCCGACGTCGAGGACGCGCTCGCCGGGGTGCACGCGCTCGACGAAGAAGTCGTGGTAGCGAGTCAACCGGTGTTTGGCGTGGACTCCGCCGTCGTACTCGATCGCGCCGAGGTCGATTCCGACATACGCGTCCTGGTAGACCTGCAACAGCTGCCGCATCGCCCGCCTGCGGTCGGGTTGCGCGCGGACCGTGCCCAGCCAGAGACGAAAGAGCGGTCGCCAGAGGCCGTATGGAAAGAGCACGCGGAGCGGGCGGAGCGGCACGCGCCGACCGAGGCCGCCGGCGATCCTCCCGATCGTCCAGCGCGAACTCGTCACGAGCGATAGCCGAGCAGGCGGCCGCGCAGGGCCGCGAGGTGGAAGCGGGCCTGGGCGCGATTCCCCTGCGCCAGTGCGACCAACGCGCCGCCGAGGGGTCGTACGAACATCCGGCCCACGGTTCGGCCGGAATAGCCGTGCTTGCGCAGGATGTAGCCGACGCTCGCGCCGTCGCGCGTGGCGACGGCCTTCAACGCAGCCCCGAAGTAACGCCTCTCCGGGTGGGTGACGAGCAGCTGCGGGTCGTATTCGATCCGTGCGCCTGCGGCGATCGTGCGGACCATGTACTCGATCTCCTCGCCGGACGACCAGGGCTCGGCCGAGCCCAGTCCGAGCGCCTCGTCGAATCCTCCGACACGCTCGACGAGGTTCGATCGCAGAAAGATCGTGAACGAGATCACGCGGTTCCAGAGGTTGTCGCGTGTCAGTACGGCGGGAGTCGGTGACCAGAGCCTTTGCGAATTGCCGTGCTCGTCGGCGGCACGTCCGACGAGCCCGTCGAGCTCGGGACGCTCGGCAAAACCTGCTCGAGCAGCTCGGGGTGGTACGAGCAGTCATCGTCCGGGAAGGCGACGAGCTCAGCGCGCAGGCTGCTCAGCGCGGCATTGCGGGCGCGAGAAAGGCCGGGCGGCGAGCGCAGAGAGACGACCTCGAACGAACGGGGGCGGTCGAGCAGCGGCGCGAGTCGGTCGTCGAGGTTCTGGTCGACGAGGAGCACGCGGAAGCCCCGGTGTGTCTGAGCCTCGAGGGAGGCGAGCAGGCGTTCCGGCTCGGCCACACGGCCGACGGTTGCCACAACGAGGTCGAATGAGGGAAGCGGCTCCGCGGCCACGCGCCGTACGCTAACCGCCCGTGCCGCTCCTCTCCGTCCTGCTCGCCGCTCACGACGACGCCACCTTCCTCGGTGAGGCGGTCGACAGCGTGCTGGGGCAGACGCTCCGCGACCTCGAGCTGATCGTCGTGGACGATGCGTCGAGCGATGAGACGCCGGCGTTGCTCGCCGCGGTCGCCGACGAGCGGCTCCTCGTTGTCCGGAACGAGCAGCAGACGGGCCTTGCCGGCTCCTTGAATCGCGGCCTCGACCTGGCCCGCGGACGCTACGTCGCCCGTCTCGATGCCGACGACGTCGCGTTGCCCGAGCGGCTCGAGCGTCAGGTCGAACGTCTGCGGGCGAACAACCGGTGCGCCGTCGTGGGGACCGCGATCGTCGACGTCGACGACCGCGGGCGGTTCGGCGCGACGCACCTGCTGCCGGAGGCCGCGACGGCTCTACGCTGGCACGCGCTCTTCAGCTCTCCGTTCTTCCATCCGACGGTGCTCGTCGACCGCGAGTTGCTGGATGCGCACGAGTTGCGGTACGACCCGCAGTACCTCGAGAGCGAGGACTACGAATTGTGGACGCGCTTGTTCGTGGTCGCGGACGGCGGCAACCTCACGGAGCCGCTCGTTCTCAAACGGGTCCATGCCGGCCAGGCCTCGCTGCGCCGAGGTGACCTGCAGGAGTCCTTCCAACGCCGGGTGGCGCTGCGCGAGATGGCGCGGGTTGCGCCGACGCTCGCGTCGGACCATGCAGAGCTCGCCTGGCGGATCGGGAGCGGACGCGGCGCCGTTCCGGCCGAGGCGGCCGGCGAGGCGGGTGAGGGGTTGCTCGAGCTGCTGGGCGCGTTCGAGCGACGTCACGGTGTCGACTGGTCCGTGCGCGCCGCTGCGGCCCGTTCGCTCGCGCGTGCCGGCCTGCTCGGACGCACGCTGAAGCTCGCTCCCTGGCTGCCCGCACAGGTGGTCCTGGAACGTGCACGCCGGCCGGTGCGGGAGCGCGCGGTCCGTCGACGAATGTCGGCGGCGCGTCGGACCTCGCGCGATCGCATTCGGGTCACCGTCGTCTCGCCCGAGCCGACGCCCTATCGCGCGCCGCTCTTCGACCGAATCGCCGCTCTCCCCGAGCTCGAGCTCACCGTGATCTATGCGGCGCGCACGGTGGCCTCCCGTCCATGGACGGTGGAGCCGCAGCATCCCAGCGTCTTCCTCGGAGGCATCGACCTGCCGGTCGCACGGTCGGTCGTGCGTCACGACTATCCGGTCACCCCCGGGATCTTCGCGGCACTGCGTGGGTCGCGACCGCATGTCGTCGTCGTCTCCGGCTGGAGCACCTTCGCCGCCCAGGCGGCGGTCGCCTGGTGCCGGCTACGGCGCGTGCCGTACGTGCTGCACGTCGAGAGCCACGACCTCGAGCGGCGTGCGGCGTGGCGCCGGGCCGTCAAAGGCGCGGTCGTGCCCAGGCTCGTGCGCCGCGCGGCGAGCGTCCTGGCCGTCGGGACGGCGGCGCGTGATTCCCTGCTCGCATACGGTGCGCGACCGGAGCGTGTTCGAACGTTCGCCGACACCGTCGACGTCCCCGCCTGGATCGAGCGGGCAGATGGGCTCGCTCGGCAGCGCTCGGACGACGAGGTAGTCGTTCTCTGCGTCGCGCGACTCGTGCCCGACAAGGGAGTGGACGTCCTCGTGCGCGCGATCGCCGAGGCCGGGGACGAGCGGTTGAGGCTCGTGGTCGCGGGCGGCGGCAGCGAGGCTGCTCGGCTGGCCGAGCTTGCCGACGAGCTCGGTGTGCGCCTCACTATCCGCGGCGACCTCGCGGAGGACGCCCTCGCCCAGGAGTACGTCGATGCGGACGTCTTCGCGCTCCTGTCGTGGCACGAACCCTGGGCTGTCGTCGTCAACGAGGCCGCCGCCTCCGGATTGCCGTTGGTGCTCTCCGACCGCGTCGGCGCGGCGCGCGATCTACTCCGTGAAGGTGAGAACGGCTTCCTCGTCCCGGCAGGCGACGTGTTCGCGGCGGCGGCGGGGCTCCGGCGGCTCGCGGACGACCCGGAGCTTCGCCGTGCGCTGGGCGCTCGCTCGCGTGAGCTCGTGCGCGGGTGGGGCTACGAACCGTCCATGGAGGACTTCGTCGCCGCCGTTCGCGAGGCTGCTGCCCGGTAGATCTCCTCCTGCAGATCAGCGACGCGGTCCCAGGACGTTCGGCGAGCCGCCTCGAGGCCACCGCGCGCCAGTCGAGCTCGCAGGTCGGCGTCGCCGAGCACGCGCCGCACGCCGGCGACGACCGCCTCGCGGTCGTAAGGCACGATGAGCGCCTCGCCCTCCTCGAAGCAGCCCGCGATGCCGCAGCGGTCCGAGACGATCACGGGCGTCCCGGCTGCGGCCGCCTCCGCGGCGACGATGCCGAAGCTCTCCCCCTCCGACGCCAGCACGAAGACGTCTGCCTGCGGGTAGAGGTCGTGCGGCGGTTCTTCTGTCACGGGCAGCGCGTGAATGCGGCCCGTCGCCTGCTCGGCTGCGCGCACGAGGTCTGACGTTCCGTGTCGGTCATCGGGCCCGGCGATCACCAGGTGCGCTTCGGGGATCCGGCGGGCCGCTTCGAGCAGGTGCTCGATTCCCTTCCCCGACGCGATCCTGCCGACGTACAGGATGATCGGCGCCTGCGCGGGAATGCTCAGCCGCGTGCGGAGGTCACCGTCACCGTCGGCCGTGAGCTCCTGGGGGTCGGGGAAGCCGTTGCCGCGGACGTGCACCTTCGCCGCCTTGACGCCGCACGCGATCACTGCTTCGCGTTCACGGGCCGACGCGACGACGACCGCGGTCGCGCCGCGCGCGACGCCGCGATACAGAGTCGCGTCCAGGAGTCGCTTCAGCAGCACTTTGCGCAGTCTCGGCTCAAACATGCCGAGCGGCTCGAAGACGTACGGCACGTGCGCAATGCGGCACCAGGCAGCGACGCCCGTCGTGACCGGGTCGCGGAAGCCGAACACGTGCGCGACGTCCGGCCGGTTCAGCCGCGCGAGGGCGAAGGGGAGTGTCGGCGTGATCCCCATCCACCGATAGCGGAGCGGCGTCGAGAGGTAGCGCACGTTGGCGCCGTCGACCAGGCCGAGCGACGACCGGAGCGGCGGGCGGGAGTGGAGGTCTGCGATCGTCGTCGTGATCACGTCGACGTCGTTCCCGCGGGCGACGAGCCGCCGCACGAGTTCGCCCGCCGCCACCACCGGTCCGCCGAAGGCCCGTGACGGCGCCCAGACGGGCGCGGCAAAGAGGATGCGCAGCGGCCTCGGGTTCATCGGTGTGAGGTTAGTGCTCCAGCCGGGAGTTGCGTCTCTCGTCACGGAGTCGTGACTCCCAGGCGATGGTGTCTGACACCGGCCTTGGGACAGCGTCAGCGTTCGGTTGAAGCGGGGCAGAGCGGTCCGGCTCGCACGCCGACCTCCGCGCCGAGCGACTTTCGACACACGGTCGTGACTCCCCGGCGACGGTGTCTGACACCGGCCTTTGGGACAGCGTTGCGCACCGCCCGGCGCCGTACTCCCGACGGCGGCACTAGCCTTGCCGGGATGTCTGTCGCTCGCAAGCCGCGTCTGCTGGTTCTGAACCAGTACTACTGGCCCGGAATCGAGGCGACCGCACAGCTTCTGACCGAACTATGCGAGGCGCTCGCGGAGGACATGGACGTCACCGTCGTCACCGGCGTCCTGCACGGTCACGAGGACGAACCGCGTCGCGCCGTGCGAGGCGGTGTCCAGATCGTTCGCGTCGCCTCGACCTCATTCGAGCGTTCGAAGCTGCTCGCGCGCGGGGCCAACTACTCGAGCTACCTCGCGGCAGCTCTGCTCCGCAGCATCCGAGGACCACGTCCGGACGTCGTCCTGTGCATGACCGATCCACCGATCGTCGCCGACATTGCCCTCCTCGCCGCGCGCCGCTTCAGGGCGCCGCTGGTCGTCATCAGCCAGGACGTCTTCCCCGAGATCGCCGTGCAGCTGAAGAGGCTGGAGAATCCCTTGCTGATGAGCCTTCTGCGCGGGCTCGTCGGCCTCTACCTCCGCCGTGCCGACCGCATCGTGGCGATCGGCGACACGATGCGCCGCCGGCTGGAGGAAAAGGGCGCCCGCCCGGAGCGGCTGCGCGTGATCCCCAACTGGATCGACACGCAACGGCTCGGGCCCCTCGATAAGGCGAACCCCTGGGCGTGCAACATTGGTCTCGACACGAAGTTCGTCGTCATGCACTCCGGCAACGTGGGGCACGCGCAGGATCTCGATTCCCTTGTCCGTGCCGCGACGTTCCTGCGCGACCTGGACGACCTGCAGATCATGATCATCGGCACGGGCGCGCGCCATGCGGAGCTCGTTGCGCTGGCGAAGCTGCTGGACGTGGAGCAGGTGCGGTTCCTCTACTACCAATCCCGTGGCGTCTTGCCGCAATCCCTCTCCGCAGCGGACGTGCACGTCGTCGGACTCGCGCCGGGTCTCGCCGGATACGTCGTGCCGAGCCGGCTGTACGGGATCCTTGCGGTCGGGCGGCCGGTGATCGTCGCCGCGGACCCGGAGAGCGAGACGGCGCAGGTGGTGGAGAGCATCGGTTGCGGGATCGTCGTCCCGTCCGCGCGGCCGGAATTGTTGGCCCGCGCGATTCGCGATGCGCACGACGGCCGCTACGACCTCGTGGCGATGGGCGCACGCGGACGCGAGTGGGTGGAACGCGAAGCGGACCGGTCTGTCGCCGTGGGACGCTACCGCGACCTCCTGCGCGAGCTTGCGCCCTCGTAACCTCGCGGCGGCGGCGCTGGTCGCAGCCCTCGCGCTCGTCGCCGGCTGGAATGCCTACTCGTACCCGAGCGGGGCCGGATATGACGTGCGCCAGCATCGCGAGTACGCCGACCTGCTGATCCACCACGGCGAGATTCCAGGGCCTGGATCGCGGAGCGAGTACTACACGCCGCCGCTTTTCTACGCACTCGCGGGCGCGGCGACCGTCGTCGGCGAGCATGTGCATGCCGGCGATCCGCACAAGCTCGGCCAGGTCCTCAACTGGATCGTCTTGCTCGCTGCGGCGATCGTCCTCTGGCTGCTCGTGCGTGAGCTCTTCCCCGAGCGTCCGTGGTTGCAGCTGTCGGCGCTGGCTTTCTTCTGCTCCTTACCCGTGGTCCTCCGCGTCGGCGCAATGTTCCACCCGGAGCCGCTCTCGATGCTGCTGAGCGCGGTGGCGCTTCTCCTCGCGACGCGGATGCTCGGTCGCGCCGACCATCGCTGGCAGCTCGCCGTCGCGACGGGAGTCGTCCTCGGGCTCGGCCAACTCGTGCGCGCGTTCTCGCTCTGGACGTTCGCGGCGGTCGTGCTCGCCTTTGCCGTCGCGCGCGCCTGGCGGCCGCTTGTGCTCGTCGTGGCCGCAACGGCCGTGATCACCGCGCCCTGGTACATCCGACAGTCGATCAGGTACGGCGACCCGGTCTTCGACCGCCCGACCAAACACGAAGCGATCTGGGACCGGCGACCCGCTCGCTTCTACGTCGGACTCGGCTTGCCCGAGGTCTTCTCCGCGCCGATCCGGCCGCACTTCGTGAACGAGGCCGTGCCGACGACGTACAGCGAGATCTGGGGCGACTACTTCGGCGTCTGGCGGGGAAGCCGTGAGCGGCAGGCGTTCCTCGGTCTCCTGCCGACGTTGCTGGCCGTGGCCGGCTGGCTCTTTCTGCTCGCCCGGTCGTGGCGGATCCCCGCCCGGCTGCCCGCGGTCCTGCTGCCGGGCCTCGGCCTTCTCGGCTACCTCTACTTCACCGTCAGCTACCCGACGCCGGACGGGGATGTGCTCAAGGCCAGCTACATGCTCACGACTGCCCCGACGTGGGCGCTCGCGTTCGGCTATGCCGTCGACCGCCTGCCGGGGCGGTGGCGAATCGCAGCCGCCGCAGTTCTGGCCGCCTCGGCACTCGCCAGCTTGCCGTTCCTGCTGTACTGAACGCCGTGGCGGCGGTTCTCTTCACGTGTGCGGGACAACGCGTCGACATCATCGAGGCGTTTCGTCAGGCCGGTGCGGTCACGGTTGCCGCGGACGTCAATCCGCTCGCTCCCGCTCTCTACCACGCCGACCTGCATGCGCTCGTGCCGAGAATCGAGGACGATGGATACGTCCCGGCTCTGCGCGAGCTCGTCGAGCAACAGGGCATCGACCTGATCGTTCCGCTCACAGATCTCGATCAGGTCACGCTGGCGCGTGCCCGCGACGAGGTGGGCGCACTCGTTCTTCTGCCGGCCGCGGAAATCGTCGAGCGCCTCGAGGACAAGTACCTCGCGCACGTGCTGTTCGAGGAGCGCGGGATCGCGTCGCCCGCGACGTGGCTCCCGAACGGCGTGCCCGATGATGCCGAGTTCCCGCTGCTCGTGAAAGCGCGGCACGGGTTCGGCTCGCGGCACATCTACCGTGCGGCCGACCCCGCGCAGCTCGGCTTCTTCCTCGGCTACACGCCGGTCGACTCCATCGTCCAGGCCTGTCTTGCCGGCGAGGAGTTCTCGATCGACGTGTTCTGCGATCTGGACGGACGTTGTCTCAACGCCATCCCGCGCACGATGATCGAGTCGAAGGGGGGCGAGTCGATCAAAGGGATGACGATCCGCGATCAGCAGCTGATCGACCTGGCCCGCGACGTCGCCGAGAGGCTGCAGCTCGTCGGGCCGGCGAACATCCAGTGTTTCCGCGAGGCCGACGGCTCGCATCTTCTGACGGACATCAATCCGCGCTTCGGCGGCGGTTTCCCCCTTCCGCTCGCGGCGGGTGGGCGCTATCCCGAGCTCGCGCTCGCGTTGGCCCGCGGCGAGCGTCCGGAGCCCCGCCTCGGCGACTTCCGCGAGGGCATCGTGATGACCCGCTTCTTCTCGGATCTGAGCCTCACGGAGAACGGTGACGGGACGCTCAAGCCCCTCGCGCCGATCGAGTGAGCGGACCCGGCTCATCGGGGCGCGTCGAACTTAGTGGCTCTGAGCCACGAGCTCGATTCATCGCGCCTGGCAAGCCAAGCGCGTGCCGCCAGAACGGCGCTTGTGGCTCTGAGCCACAAGCGAGCTGAGATGAGGTACGTCGTCACCGGCGCGGCCGGATTCATCGGCTCCCAACTGGCCGAGGCGCTCGTGGCTCGGGGCGATGAAGTCCTCGGGGTCGACTGCTTCACCGACTACTACGACCCGGCGTTGAAGGAGGAGAACGCTGCCAACCTGGACATCGCCCGCGTCGACCTCGCGGAGCAAGAGCTCGACCTCGAGGGGGTCGACGGCGTCTTCCACCTCGCGGGCCAGCCCGGCGTTCGCAGCTTCGGAAACGTGTTCGAGGAGTACGTGCGCCGCAACCTCCTGGCGAGTCGGCGCGTGTTCGAGGCCGCGGCGGCGGCCGGCGTCCGCGTCGTGTTCGCGTCCTCGTCCTCGATCTACGGCGAGGCGGAGCGTTATCCGACCCCGGAGGACGCAGAGCCACGTCCGATCTCGCCGTACGGGATCACGAAGCTCGGCTGCGAGCAGCTCGCGCACGCGTACGCGGCCGGGTTCGGACTGGATGCGGTCGTCCTCCGGTACTTCACGTTCTACGGTCCGCGTCAGCGGCCTGACATGGCGCTTGCGCGCATCGTCGACGCGCTCGCACGCGGCGCGAGCTTCGAGCTCTACGGCGATGGCCTGCAGTCGCGGTCGTTCACCTACGTCGCCGACGGGGTCGCGGCGACGATCGCGGCCATGCAACAGGCTCCGGCGGGAAGCCTGTACAACGTCGGTGGCGGCGAGGAGGCGACGATGCGCGATGCGATCGGGACCCTGGAGGCGGTCTCGGGACGCAGTCTCGACGTCGTCGAGGGACCCCCGGCGGCGGGCGACGTTCGGCGGACGTCGGCGGACGCGACGAAGATCGAGCGCGACCTCGGCTGGCGCGCGACGACCGCGCTCGAAGACGGCTTGCGTGCCCAGTGGAAATGGGCCTCCGTTAGAGTCGCCGCGCCTTGAGCACGCGCCACGACTCGGATCTCGAGGCCGAGCAGGAGGTCGACCTCGGCCGCTACTGGAGTGCGATCGTCGCGCGCTGGTGGCTGTTGCTCGCCGGCCTGTTCGTCGGGGCCCTGATCGGCTACCTCGTCTCGCTCGGAGGCAAACAGGTCTGGAATGCGAGCGCGACCGTCTATCTCGGCGCGTCGTACAGCGTCGTCGGCGGCACCTTGCTCCAGGGTCCGCAGGCCAACCCGTCGACCGTCGGCACGATCGCACACGCGGAGAGCTCGATCGACCGAGCCGCGGCTCAGGCCGGCATGCGTCCCGGCGACCTGCGCGGCAACGTCTCGACGAAGACGATCTCGACCGGCGCGGGGGCGAGCACGTTGCGCGTGACGGCGAACCCGCTCGTGCGCATCACGGTGCAGGCCTCGACGCGTCGCAAGGCGCAGATCGCCGCAAATGCTCTCGCGCAAGTCGTCGTGACGCGGCTCTCGACCTACGCGGACCGGAAGATCGCGGGTCTTCAGGAACGCATCACCGCCGACCAGCAGCAGATCGATGCGATCCAGCGGCAAGAGCGAAGCGCGTCGGATGCGACGGCCAAGGCCGTCTTCGCCCTCCACCTTGGCGACCTGTTGGACGACCAGCTGCAGGCGAAGCAACTCCTCATCCAGGCGCAGGACGTCGAGCGGCCGGCCGTGCTCACGCGTGCTGCCGCGGTGAAGACGACGGCGCGGAGCCGCCGGAACTCGGTCGTCGTCGCGGCCTTCCTCGGGCTGCTGGTCGGCCTCTTCGCGGCTCTGTTCTGGGAACCGGTCGCACGCCGCCGCAGCCGCCGCAGCTGATGCTCGAGGACAAGACCGTGGCGGTGGTCGTGCCCGCGTACGACGAAGAGGAGCTCGTCGGGACAACGATCCGCGGCCTGCCCGCCTTCGTCGATCGGATCTTCGTCGTCGACGACGCGTCGCGGGACGGCACGGCGGACGCTGCCCGCGCCAGCGGCGATCGGCGAGTCGAGGTGGTGACGCATGAGCACAACTCGGGCGTCGGCGCAGCGATCGTCACGGGCTACCAGCGCGCGCTCGCCGACGGGATCGACGTCACCTGCGTGATGGCGGCCGACAACCAGATGGATCCCACCGATCTGCAGAAGATCGCGCTGCCCGTCGCGCGCGGGGAACTCGACTACGCCAAGGCCAACCGCCTGATC